>CAMCQY010000054.1 GCA_945877135.1 Candidatus Kuenenia stuttgartensis | reverse complement strand
GCGAGGGCATCGAGCACCCAGCGGACGAGCGGCTTGCCTGCGGCTTCGAAGAGCACCTTCGGCAGATCGCCTCCCATCCGCGTGCCGCGGCCGGCGGCCATGATGATGGCGATGGGAGGGGCGGAGACCGCGTCGGGCTGGCCTGCCTTTTGCTCGGGCATGGGATGCTCCTGGAGAGAGGTCGTTTCAAGAGAGGGCTCTCAATCACTGCAATCTGCGCACAAGGAGCGACCCGCGACAACGGCAGAATCGGTACCGGGCCAGATGTGCTGCGTCCCGGCGTTTTGTCAGGAATTTTCAAGGCTTTTCCGTCCGGCCGCAAACTTGACGGTGGCCAAATCCCCACGTACTTTCGAGGGGTGTGCGAATTCTGACCAGCCGAAGGCGGCGCGGATGCCGGCTTCGGCCCGTTGCCGCCGGCCCCTTCATTGCGCCCCGCGGCACCACCGTCCATGAGCATCGCCAATCGCCAACTCAACTCCGCATGGAGCGACTGGTGGGCGGGCACCCGCAACGCGGAGTTGTGGTGGACGTTGGCCTGGTACGACGTCGTTCTCCGCTATCGGCGTTCGATGCTCGGCCCGCTCTGGCTAACCCTCAGCACGGGTGCTCTGCTCGTGGGCATGGGACCGCTTTACGCGACCCTCTTCAAGGTGCCGGTCGGCACATTCTTTCCCCACCTGACGCTGGGGATCATCTTCTGGACGTTCTTCACGGCAACCATCAATGACGGCTGCGCCGTGTTCATCAACGGCGCGCAATACCTGAAACAGCCCGGGTTTTCTCCCAGTGCCCTCGTCTGGCGGAGTCTGGCGCGGAACTGCCTCCAACTCGCCCACACCATCGTGCTCTACCTCCCGGTGGCGATCTGGGCCGGCATCCCGCTCTCACCCCGCATGCTGCTGTTCCTGCCAGGGTTCGCGATCGTCATCATCAATCTGCATGCCCTGACGCTCACTCTTGGCATCATCTGCGCCCGCTTCCGTGACGTCGCGCAGATCGTGGCGAGCATGCTCCAACTCCTGATGTTCCTCACACCCGTGTTCTGGTTTCCCTCCAGCCTGCCGGGTCGATCCCATGCCATCCTCTACAACCCGCTGGCGCAGCTGCTCGACGTGGTCCGCCTGCCGCTCCTCGGCGACTTGCCCGCCCCAGGGACCATTCGGTTCCTGATGGCGTTCACGGCTCTCAATGTCGCGATCGCGGCGGCGGTGTATCGGCTGAATCGGCGACATCTCGTGTATTGGGTCTAACGCTATGACACGCCTGCTGCTTGATGGAGTGTCGGTTGAATACCCGATTTTCGGGGCTCATGCGCTGTCGCTGAAGAGCACGCTCACGGCGGCCGCGACCGGGGGCCGCATCGGCCGGGAAGCGGGCGTGACCGTCGTGCATGCGCTGCGTGACATCTCGCTCGAACTGCGAGAGGGCGACCGACTCGGCATCATGGGGCACAACGGCGCGGGTAAATCAACGCTGCTGCGAGTCATCGCCGGCGTCTACCCGCCCACGCGAGGACGGATCGAGCGGACCGGTTCCGTTTCCAGCCTCATCGACCCGATGCTCGGCATCGAGATGGACGCCACGGGCTATGAAAACATTCGCCTCAGGGGACTGATCGCGGGCATGCGACTTGCGGCCATCTCGGCGATCACGCCGCAGATCGCAGAATTCAGCGGCCTCGGTGATTATCTTTCAATACCCGTGCGAACCTATTCCACTGGCATGCTGATGCGGCTCGCGTTTTCGATTGCGACCGTGGTCCACACCGACATTCTGATCATGGACGAGTGGATGTCGGTCGGCGATGCCGAGTTCCAGGCCCAGGCCGAGGAGAGGCTGCGGCAGGTGATCGACAACACCGGGATTCTCGTGCTGTCCTCGCACCAGGCCGACCTGATCGAGCGGGAGTGCAATCGGGGGATCGAACTGTCGCACGGGGCGGTCGTACAGGATCGTCCGCTTGGTCCGATCGAGCCGACGATCCGGCTTGTGTCGGCCGGTTGATTTTTCAACCGGTGGTCCTTGCAATGGCCCCGGATCGAGGGCACTATCGGAGTCTGGGTAGTTACGCCGTGTCACCGGCGCCCCTTCAACTTTCACGCGAAACGTTTCTCGGAGTGCATGCCATGAGTCGGATGCTGATCACAGGAGGCGCCGGATTCGTCGGCCGCCACTTCACCCGCGGCCTTCTGGAGCAGGGGCACGATGTCGTCGTCGTCGACTCGGTCGTCGCTGGCACGGGTGGCAAGCGGGTGGAGGACGGCTGGCCGCTGTTCGAACCTCGTGACTACAGCACTTTCACCTGGCTCCATCAGGACTGCCGCGACTACTTCAAAGAGAACCCAGGCGAATCCTTCGACTACGTGTTCCACCTCGCCGCGGTAGTCGGTGGAAGGCTGACTATCGAGCGGAATCCGCTGGCTGTTGCCCAGGATCTGGCCATTGATGCCGATATGTGGCACTGGGCCACGAAGGCGTCGCCGAAGAAGGTGGTGGCGTTCAGTTCAAGCGCGGCCTACCCGGTGAACCTGCAGGCGTCCACCGAGAATACGATCCTGCTCAAGGAAGAGATGATCAACTTCACGGGAGATCTTGGGGCGCCAGACCTTACCTACGGCTGGGCCAAGTTGACGTGCGAATACATCGGCAGGATCGCCTGGGAGCGACACGGTATCGACAGCGCCGCCTACCGGCCCTTCTCGGGCTATGGCGTGGATCAGGACATGACCTATCCTTTCCCGAGCATCTGCAAGCGGGCGCTCGACGAGAAGGGGTCGGCTGAATTCAAGGTCTGGGGCTCCGGCAAACAGTCACGCGACTTCATCCACATCGACGACTGCGTCCGTGGCGTGCTCATGACGATGGACCAGCTCAAGGGCGGCGACGCACTGAATCTTTCGACTGGACGGCTCACCACGTTCCTCGAGTTTGCCGATATCGCCACGCGGCTCACCGGCTACTCACCCAAGGTCTACGGCGACACGTCGATGCCGGAAGGGGTCGCCTCGCGGGGTGGTGACACGACCAAACAGAAGTCGCTGGGATTCGTCGCATCGACGACCTTAGAGGAAGGGATCGCCCAGTGCCTGGATTATCTCTCGGCCGGCCGTGCGCTGGCGGGCTCTCGATAAGGCGGTGGGTGAAACCGCTGGCTCGTCAGATCGCGCTGCGGGCAATCGTGGCTGGTCTGCGGCTCAGCGGACTCCCCGCCAGCCGACGGAAGGGCCGTCGTCACGTATGCCCTTCTCCGGCAACGCCGTCGCTGGCCGTCATCGGTTTCCTCGAGACGGCCAGCGGCCTCGGCGCCGCCGGCCGCGGCATGTGCCACGTCCTGGCCGACCGCGGGCCGTTGCCGGTGTCGATTTCGGCGCTATCGCGCACGGCGAGGGTGCCATCGCAATCACGCCCGTCGGAGATGACCGACGCCGGCTCCATGCCGGGACACGAGGTCGCGATTCACGTGCACAACCCCGATGTCTTCCTCGCGGCCGTGCGGCGATATGGCACCCGCTTCCTCCGCGCAAACAGCCTGAATATCGCCGTCGTCAACTGGGAGACCGACTGCCTGCCGCCGCGGTGGGCTGATGTGCTCTCACTTTACGATGTGCTCTGCGCCCCTTCCTTGTTCACGGCCCGAGCCGTTGAGCGGGCCACACGCAGATCGGTGAGCGTCGTCCCTATCTTTGTACCGGTGAAACCGCCCCGCGTTCGCGTTCGCGGAGATTCCGTCTATGAATTTCTCTGCATGTTCGACTTCCGCTCCGATTTCGAGCGAAAGAACCCGCTGGCCGCCGTGCGAGCCTTTCGCGCCGCGGTGCGCTCGCTGCCGCAGGGCAGCCGCTGCCGGCTCCGCATCAAGTGCCATACAGGCACGCCGTCCGCCATCGTCGCCCGATTGCGGCAGGAGTGTGGTCCGGATCCGATCGAGATCCTCGACGAGACCCTGAGCGAATCCCAAATGGCACTCCTTTGGCAGGACTGTGACTGCCTTGTCAGCCTCCATCGCTCAGAAGGGTTTGGCCTACCGGTCGCGGAGGCGTTGGCCCGGTCGATCCCTGTGATTACTACGCGGCAGGGAGGCGTGCTCGACTTTGTCGATGATTCCGGCTGTTTCTTCGTCGATGGGCCGGCCGCCAAGCGGCCCTACAGCGGCAGCGACTATGCCGAGTGGTCCGGATGGGTCGAGCCTAACATGGCCGCCGCCGCGGCGCACATGGTCGCTGTCGTGCGCAGGTACGACGAGGCCGCAACCCGGGGCCAAAGGGGCCGGGAGCGGTTGATCGAGACCACTTCTGCGGACGTCGTTCGTGCGGCGATCGAGCAGGCCATCGCGTCCGCCGGTGGACCGTGTCGGCCTTAAGAACCGCTGCATTCGGCGCCATCTCATCCGGCACGCTGGGCACGGCCGCTGGAATGCGCACAACAGTCATAGAAATCCCCTTCCACGCCGGCGGAATTTCTTGACATGCGCGGTCCCAGGGGTAGGGTGCAGTGGGCGGTTTCGCGGTCGCTTCAATCAAACCGTCTCATCCCGCCAGGAAGGCGCGTTGGCGGGCACTTCAGTGTTCTTGTTCTGAACCGTCCTGCGCACCTCTATGACTGCAACGGCCGCATCTCCAAAAAGCCCGGTCCTCGTCCTGTCGGGCATGCACCGCTCAGGGACGTCCTTCGCGGCTGGGCTGCTCCATTCGGCCGGACTCTATCTGGGCGACCGTCTGCTGGCGGCCGATCCCACGAACCCACGCGGCCACTTCGAGGATCTCGACTTCCTCGACTTCCACCGGATGCTCTTGCGGGCTCATGGGTTTCCCGATGACGGTTTTGTCGCCGGTCTGCGGATCGAGCCCGCGGACCGGTTTCGTAAGCGGGCCATGGCACTCGTCGGGGAACGCCGCGGGGGCCTGCGGCCCTGGGGCTGGAAGGATCCCCGGACGGTGCTGTTCTTGCCGTTCTGGGCTTCGGTCGTGCCCGACGCCCGCTTTCTGTTCGTGTTTCGTCCCCCGTGGGATGTGGTTGACTCGCTGTTCCGTCGCGGCGACCCGGTGTTCTCGCGAAATCCCGCGTTCGCGCTCACCGCGTGGCTGGACTACAACGCAAGGATTCGGGACTTTGCCCGAGCGAATCCGGAACGCGTGCTCGTCCGTGAGCTGTCGCAGGTTGCCCGGGATCCCGAAGCATTCTGTGCCGCTGTTCGCCAGGATTTGAACGTCACGCTCGATCACCCTCAGCCGACGTTCCAGGCAGGGTTGCTGCACGGCGCGGCTGCTGAACACGCTTCGTTTCTGGCGGTGGCCAGCCCAGGGTGTGTCGACTTGCTTGCCGAGTTGCGGGAACTCGCTGTCTCCACCGGTGAGGCACCGCCCTCCGCAGCACGGCCGGGAGACGCCGAGACGCTCGAACTGGGCATGGCTGCCTGGCAGCAAAGCCGGAAACCCAGAGGACGTGCACGGGCCGGCGACGGCGAGCGGGTCTTTATCGGAGTGCCTGTCTATCGGGGCGAGGAGTTCGTCGCCGAGACGCTGCGTTCGATCCAGCGACAGGAACACCAGGACTTCCAGGTCTGTATCTCGATAGACGGTGAGGATCGCGGTTCAGCGGAACTGTGCCGTCCGTTTCTCGGCGATCCCCGGTTCGAACTGCACGTGCAGCCTCGGCGGCTCGGTTGGGCAGGGAATCTGAATTGGCTTTTGTCCCGGTGTGACGGCGATTTCTTCTGCTTCTGGCAGCAGGACGATCTGGCTGCAACCTCGTTTCTGCGCCTGCTTGTCGGCCACGCAATTCGCTATCCCGAGGCGAAGTGCGTTTTCGCGGACGTGCAGTGGTTCGGTACTCGCATCGACCGTGTGGAGCCGCCGTCGCTGAGTGGATTCTCCCTTGATCGCGTGCTGCAGCAGATCGAAGCCGGACATTACGCACCATTTTTTGGACTGGTGCGGGCCGACGCACTGGCGGCAGTGGGCCCCATCAGGCTGACACCCGAAGAGAGCGCGCTGCAAGATCAGGTTTGGCTGGCACGGCTCGCGGGCCATGGCCCCTGGCACCGCGTTCCCGGCACGCTTTATTTCAAACGCGGGCATGTCGATGAGACCCACCTCAACTGGGAGTCCGCGACCAGCACCACCAGCCGCAGGCAGATCTGGCTGGAGTGGGGGGCAGGCATGCTTGAGGCGGCGTTGTCGGTGTCACCGCCGCAGGAGCATGGCAGGTTGTTCGATCTGCTGAGCGATCGACTGACGGTTCATAGGAACGGCCAGTGGTTGTTCTACGATGCCCATGCTGCAGGCGTCGAGGAACTGGCGGCACTGCGTGCCGACTTCGCCCTTATGGCACGGCAGCGGTTCGGCGTCGTGGGATCGACTGATCGGCTGCTCGACTCGTACGCGCGGCGGGCGGCTGACAACGGAAGACTGGAGATCGTCACCGCTGCCGGCGAGCCCGGTGTGGCACTCCTCGGAGGCGGCTGGTCTGATCCGGAAGAAGGTGGTGTCTGGAGCGACGGCACCGAGGCCCTGCTCCGCCTGCCTATCACCACGACTGCTACGTGGAAGATCGGACTCCACGCCCAGCCCTATCCCGCCAGCACCACGCAGCGGTTGATCACCGCGCGTGTGGGTGACCAGGTCGTGGCCGCACAGACGTATGAGCACTCCGGTTCTGGAGCCCCGAAGCCGTTGGAGTTCACCGTCTGCGATGGCCGCCCAGTGGTGCTCGAAATGCTGTGGGCCACGTCGCCACGGGACCTCGGCAGAGGTGGCGACAACCGCCGACTGGGCATCTGCCTCCACCGCATCGCGATGGAACGAATCGACAATCCCGGTGCAGTTGGACCTATGGCAACGATTGCGCAGGCGTCCGGGCAAAATCCGGCACCTTTTTCTTGACACTCAGTCCCCCTGAATTACCGTAAACGACACCACATTTCATCGTGATTTTCCGGCATTTCCGCCCTGCCGAACCCCTCCTTCGCGGCCGATCCACACTCAGTGCTTCCCAACCCCCAGTGATTGTTTGGCATGACACCCAACCCAGTGGTTCTCATTTCTTCCTCGCCCGGCGTCACTTCGACGGCGGCATCCGATCCCGTCACCCGCGCCCGCCAGCGGCTCGCCGACCTGCCGCAACTGCACCGGGCCTTCGGCGTCATCCGGATGTGGCCCGATCAGGCCGTCGCGGAGCATGAAAACATCGCCCGCCTTCGCGATGCGGCCCGGCTGCTCGACGTCCAACTGATTGAACTCGACAAGTACGGACACATCCTCGGCTCGCCCCGCAACAGGGTGACCAATGATGACGTCGACTTCGTCCTGCACCTGCACTTCGAGACGGCGAAGACCTACGACGCGACCTCTGTGGCCGCGATGTGGAACCCCACCCAGTTCTACTTCGACTGGGGCTTCGACCGTCACTGGAACAACCAGATGTCGCACGACATCTTCGCCTACACTGGCTCGTCCGAGATCAGGAAGCTCGTGCGCGCCTCCCGCGGTGACGCCGTGGCCGATGACATGCCGCTGCTCAACCACACGTTGGCGGAGCCGATCATCCCCCCGAAGAAGCATGATGCCTACCGGATCATGTACTGCGGCATCAACTGGGAGAAACTCACCAATAAGCCGGAGCGGCACATCGGCGTCCTGCGGGAACTTGACAACCTCGACATGCTCGATGTCTACGGACCGGAAAGCATCCGGGGCATCAAGGTGTGGGAGGGCTACAAGGGCTACAAGGGATCGATCCCCTTCGACGGCCGCACGATCATCCGCCGCATCTCCGAGGCCGGCGTCTGCCTCGTCTTCTCGTCCGAGGCCCACATCCGCTCCGGGATCATGTCGAACCGGCTGTTCGAAGCGATGGCCGGCGGCGCGGTGGTGATCGGCGACGAACACCCGTTCATCGCCCAGGCGCTGGGGACAAACTACATCCGCGTCCCCTCATCGCTCCCGAACAAGGAGCGGGTCGCGCTCATCACCGAAGCGATCGAACGCTTCAATGAGCACCCCGAAGAGGCGATGGCGCTGGCGGAGGCCGCCCAAAAGCAGCTGCTCGCCTCGTATCACCTCTGCGATCAGTTGGCGGGCGTGTTCGAGGCAGCCTCGCGTCATCGCCGCGGCAGCGAGGCCGCTATCGCATCAGTGTCGTCGCCGCTGGTGGACATCGTCATCCAGCCCGTCAACGCCGATGCCACCAGCATCCTGGGGCGGGTAACGCAGCTGTCGGATATGCTCAAGGATACGGCCCGCATCACGCTGATCGTCGACAGCTCGCAATACGACTGGTATTGCAGCCGCTGCAAACACGCGGACCACATCGTGCCGCTGCCGGGAAAGCAGGGCCGTATTCTCACCCCGCATGAGTGCGTGGCGTTGGTCAGGCCCTTCCTCTCCTGCCCAAAGACCGTATTCATGCTCGGAATCGAAGAGGTCTTTGCGGAGCCGTTCATTATGGCCTGCCGCGACGCCGGTGACCATCCGGTGGCCCTCCTCGGCCACTCGCTCAAGCATCACGACGGTGCCGGCAACGTGGTCTACGATTTTGTCCGGGCAGCCGACAACATCCCCTCGCTACATGACGCCGCCATCGGCAGCGTCGTGTTCGACCGCGCATGGCTGGAGCATAGCGTCGCCATTCACGGCACGTCATGGAGAGATGTCTGCAAGGCGTCGGTCATGGAGACCGGAACAGTCGTGGACTGTCCCCGCACGTCGGTCGTCATCGACATCAAGGCGTATGAACGGATCCCGGAGGAGATCCGTCGAGCTGCGGCGCCGCCGCTCGACCTGCAGGCTCTCGCCCGCGTCAGCGCCGGTGGGAAGGAGCCGCTCACGGCCAACGCCCTCGTCGTCCCCTCAAAACCGACGAATGATCCCTATCGCGAGATGACGCAAGCGTCTCTGCTGGAAATGATCCGGACGATGGATCAGGAAAGCAAGTGGCGGCTCACACTCGATCTCTACAAGGCCATTCCCCTGCCGCCGTGGCTGCGCAACACCATCACGTTTTTCCGAAAGCGTGTCGGCATCCGCTAGCCCTCCCACTGCCACCTCTGGAGTCGTGAGCCGTCGCCGCCCGTGGCACTGACGGACTCGCCCCGCCCATGTCCATCGCCCCCCCTCCGAGTGAACCGTCCGCGGACCAATCGCCCCAGCAAGCCGGCGTAGCTGGCAGCATGACCGATGCGGCCAGCACTGGGCTCGGCTTCACCGTGGCACGTGCCGGCGACGCGGTCCTGACGGCCTCCGCGTCGACCCTGGTGTCATGCCTCGGCTGGATTGTCCGCCGCCGGGAGGTCGTCTTTGCGGCGATCGCGACGCTCGTCTTTTATCTCCCGTCGCTTGTCCGCGGATCCGTGATGGCTGGCTACCTCTACGTTGGCGACGTCGTCGGGTATTACTGGCCGATGCTTGTGAAGCTGCGGTGGCTCCTGTCGCGGTATCAATTCACCGCTCTCGACTACACCCAATACTTCGGCAGCGCCGACTTTTTCCTGACGCCGAACTTCTTCGCCTGCCACCCGTTCTTCGTCCTCTGGGCGCTCGTGTCGCCGTCCACGGCCGAACCAAACCAGTCGGCCTTCCGGGCACTCGTGCTCGCGCTTGCGGTCCACGGTTTTCTGGCATGCTACTTTTCGCTGCGGCTTCTGACGCGGTTCTTCGGGTTCGACTTCTGGACGGCCGCGTTCGCCGCGCTCGCATTCGCCTTCAGCGTGCCGATGATCCATTCGCACGCCGGGTTTCCAAACTTTGTGTTCTGCGCAGCGGTCCTCCCGTGGGCGGCCTACGCGGCCCTCCACTTCGAGGAGCGGCCCGGGTTTCAGCGGCTGCTCCTCGCCGCAGTGCCGGTCGTGATGGCGTTTCTTGGAGGCTATGTGCCGCTCGGCGCCGCCTGCTTGGGCGTCTCTGTCTTTCTCGTGGCCCTGCGGCTGTTCGCCGGCAACGATGCCGGTGTCGCGCTCGCCGACATGGCTCGACGATTCTGCATGGCCCTGCTGCCGTTCGCACTGGGCACACTGGTGGTTGCTCCCTACCTCGTGTCGGTCTACTACTTCGTCAAGGCCTCCCCAAGCGGCGATCGGGGGTCGCTGTTTTTCAGTGCGCACGAACTCGCCGAATGGCCGCAGACGGTGCTCCGCCTGCTCTCCTTCCGATTTCCCGTGCCGGGGCCCAAGAATGAGTTTTCACTCACATGGGGATTCATCGGCATCGGTGTGATCGCGTTGTTCCTCTCCTGCCGCCGCGCGATGGATGGGCTCCGTCAGGATGAGTGGACGCTCGTCAAGGCCTGCGCCGCCCTCTACTTCGTCATCGCGTTGGCGATCTTCGGACAGCACAGCGTCGTCAGCGATCTCTTCTACTACTTTCTGCCGCAGATCGGAAAGATGCATATCTACCAGCGACTGCTGCTGCCGGCACAGATGGTGTTCGGCATCATGCTGGCACTCATGCTCAAGTCGGTCGCCAATGTAAAGCCATCACCCGGTCTGCGGCTGGCATTGGCCATCCTTGGCCTGCTCGCGGTCGCCGGCGCCGCCGTAATGAGTCGCAACCTGCCGCTGGCCGACACGATCGGCCTCAACAACTACATCGTCTACGAACTGCTTCTGGCAACGCTCGCCATGGCCGCGCTGCTCGTACCCGGGCGGACCTTCGCCATGGCCGCGACGGCGGTGCTCTTTACGCTGCCCGCGCTCGACCAGATGTACGACTACAGCCAGGGCAACTGGTCGATCGACGCCCAGCGGCCACACCACGGCGTGGCACTCGACACCGATGCACGAAAGTCCGCTGTCGACTACCTGCGGCGATTTTCCGACCGCGACATCCTCAAGTACGCCGACGTGACGCCCCGTTGGCTGCCCAGCGGTGGCGAGACTTTCCCCAAGGAATTCCCAGGGTTCGTGCTCGACGACGTGCGGTTGTCATCCGCCATGGGCTTCAACTATTACCTCGCCTCACGGATCGACTTCATGGCGAGCATGCCTTTTCTTGCTGATACGCGGTTCCATCCCGATTGGGAGCAACTCCGCCGGTCGGGGCTCGATTTCGCGGTCGGACTCGAGTCGGACATCGAGTGGCTGCGTTCGCTTGGTGACGGCACCAAGCTGGGCGAGGTGCATCGCTTGCCGCACGGTGCTGTCATCGTGCCGCTGCGGACGCCCGGCGCCGGTAGCGAAGGCAGGGCATTCGATAACGGTTACGTCCGTGTATTTCAGGGGAGTGATCCACAAGCCCAGTTCGATCCGGAGGCCAACATTGCCCTGGGCAAGCCGGCGCGGCAAAGCAGCGACAACGGCGGAGTAGCTGCTTTGGCGGTGGATGGAAACACCAGCGGCCGCTTCGCCGACGGCTCCGTTACCCATACAGGCACGATGCAGGGTGCCTGGCTGGAGGTCGATCTCGGTGAGGTTGCGTCCGTGGACTGCGTTCGGGTCTGGAATCGCACGGAGGCCGGCCACCGCCTGCGGGATTTCTGGGTACTCATCTCCGAGCAGCCCATCGCTGGGAATGCCCAGCCAACGGCCGCCGACATGGCGGGGGTCTACAAAAAGCGGATTTCCCAGGAACCAAAACCGAGGCTCACGATCGCCACCGGCGGTGCCCGCGGCCGCTACATCCGCGTCCAACTGGCGAGCACAAATGAGTCTCCAGAAAATATCCTCAGCCTCGCTGAACTCGAGGTGTTCCCAGTCGCTGCCGCCTCTCCCACAGTCACAGCAGAGCGAGACTTCATCGTCCACGGCTTCGAGACCAACAACGCCAACATCCTGCGCCTCGACGTGGAATCCCGGGGGCCGGTCACCGTGCAATACCTGATGGGGCACAATCCGCGACTACGGTACACCGTCAACGGAGCGGCCGCAGCTGTGGAAACCCAGGAGGGCCTAGCGTCGATCAGCCTTGCTCCAGGGCACAACATCCTCGAGATTCGCTACCAGCACCGGATGCTCGCGTTGTTTTGGGCAGTGTACGGGCTGTTCGGGCTGGCGGTTGCCTGGTCCGCCCTCGCGGAAGCGGTTGCAAGTGCCCGGGGAGAGCGCTGACCACACTGACACGTTCACCGTGACGCCGCGCCCGATCCCGAAGGCGGTTGTCACATGTTTCCGGGATACCGAAAGCCACCATCATGAAAGCCATCCTCGCTGCACCGTGGGTCTACGACCTCGCCCAATACATCATCCGTGGAACCCGCTATGCGCCGCGGTTCGTTCGCGAATGCGTCCGTCCCAAGCCGGGTGACAGAGTGCTCGATATCGGCTGCGGCACGGGCGTCATGCTGCGTTACATGCCCGAGGTGAAGTATGTCGGCTTCGATATGAGCCAGCCCTACATCGACGCCTGTGAGCAGCGGTTCGGCAGTCGAGGAGAATTTCATTGCCAACTGCTCACGGCCGACACGGTGGCGGACTATGGCGAGTTTGATATCGTGCTCGCCATTGGAGTGGTGCACCACCTCGACGACGCGCAGGCCTCCAATATGTTTTCGCTGGCCCGCAGCGCACTGGTGCCTGGCGGTCGGCTCCTGACGCTCGACGGCGTCTACACCGACGACCAGTCGGCTTTCGTCAAGCGGATGCTGCGCAACGACCGTGGCGAGTACGTGCGGACCGAACCAGCCTACAAGGCCCTCGCGGCGCCGGTATTTGGCACCGTGTCCGCGAGCGTCAGGCATGATCTGTTCCGCATCCCCTACACCGTGCTGATCATGGAGTGCACGAAATGACCTGCGTTCCGGCCACGGTCCTGATCAAGGAGGTCATGCACCCATGAGTTCATTCGAGAATCTGCTGCTCAGCGTCGTCTCTCCCGTCTACAACGAGGAGGCGGGTGTCGATCATCTCGTGACCGAGGTGATAGCGGCCCTGGCGAAGCGTGTCGGCCCCTGGGAAATGGTCGTCGTCAACGACGGCAGTCGCGACGGCACCCTCGACAAGCTTCTGGCCTGGCACCGCCGCGACAGTCGGATCAAGGTGCTCGACCTGAGCCGCAATTTCGGTCACCAGCGGGCACTGCTTGCCGGACTCGCCCATGCGTCGGGCGAGATCATTGCCTGCATCGATGGCGATCTACAGGATCCTCCGGAACTCATTCCGGTGATGCTCCGGGAACTTGACGAGCGCAACGTGGACGTCGTTTATGGCGTGCGACGGCGGCGCAAGGAAAGCATGGCGAAAAAGACCGCCTACTGGACTGCCTACCGCGTGATGCGGGCCGTCATGGAGATCGAGCTGCCGCTCGATTCCGGCGACTTCGCCGTCATGCGCCGGCCGGTGCTCGATGCCGTTCTGCGGATGCCCGAGCAGAGCCTGTTCCTTCGCGGCCTGCGGGCCTGGGTTGGATTCCGCCAGATTCCCTTCGAATATGATCGTGCTGCGCGGTTCGCCGGCGATGCGAAATACACGTGGAAGGACCTGTTCCGCTTGGCCTACAACGGTATTTTCAGCTTCACGAAGCTGCCCATTCGGCTCCTCGGGCTCGTCGGCGTGGGGGCCATCGCCATCAGTGTCTTGTACGCGTTGTTCCTTCTGGCTGCCTGGTTCGGCGGCCAGACGTTCCCGCAGGGCTTCACGACACTCGTGTTGGCGATCATCTTCTTCAGCGGTGTTCAACTCGTGGCGTTGCGGATTCTGGGCGCTTACATTCACCGCATATACGACGAGGTCCGGGCACGTCCCGCGTATCTCGTGCGGGCTTTCTGGAACGACACACCCACACCATCCTGACCGCGGGCATCACCATGGACCCAGCCTACTACAGCGAGTATTACCGCAACGAGCGAGAGCACTGGTGGTTCCGTGCTCGGGAGAGCATCCTCCGTGGCCAGCTCCAGCGAGCACGCCGGCTGGGCCGCATTCCATCCCGCGCGAAAATCCTCAACATCGGTGCCGCCACCGGCCGTAGTTCCGAATGGCTTGCGGAATTCGGCGACGTGACGTCGCTCGAATACGATGCTGACTGCTGCCGACTGACCCGCGAGCGGACCGGCCTCGACATCGTCGAGGGCTCGATCCTGGAACTGCCCTGGCCTGACGCGTCGTTCGATCTGGCCTGTGCCTTCGACGTCATCGAGCACGTCGAAGATCATGTCCTCGCCGCGCGGGAAATGAGACGGGTCGTGCGGCCCGAAGGCATGCTGTTCGTGACCGTCCCCGCCTGCAGCTATCTCTGGGGCGAACACGACGCGATCAATCACCACTTCCGTCGCTACAGCCTGCGGGAGCTCCGCCGACTCTTCCAGGACTGTGAGATCGTGAACTGCTGCGGCTTCAACAGCCTCCTATTCGCACCGATCGCCGCCCATCGGCTCACCCGTCGGCTGATCGATGCGGTGCGGCCACGGCGAGAGCGGACGCTGCAGTCCGATTTCAACCGCTCGCGATTCCCATTCCTCGATCCGATGCTCGAGGGACTGTTCCGTGCGGAGCGGGGCTGGCTCGATCACGGCTACGGTCCGCCTTGGGGGGTCTCGGCGATGCTCATCGCCACGCGGCGGTAACGGGTAGAGGCCGTCTCCAAGGCGGGCTTCCGGCCTGAGCGGCGCCCAGTCTGTGCGATCTTGGAGTGGTGTTGTGTCGGCTGTACTGCTTGTGGCGATCAACCCCCCTGAATGGGTTTGGCTGAAGTGTCACGACGGTATCGATTGGGCCGACCACGGCTCAAAAGCGGAGCTACGATGCGTGGAGGCGTGTCACACGTTCACAGCATCAAGCGAACACCAACCACATGGCCCTCGTCCTCCCCCATTCCATCTTCTTTCACGTCGGTCGCACGGCGGGCCACAGCGTGCGAAAGACCGTCCGCGAGATGGGCATGCCCACCTACGACGTTGGGGCGTTTCACGATTGGCCGTCGAACATCTCGCTGATCGAAGAGGAAAAGCAGAAGCTTTTTTTCTGCTTCGTGCGGCATCCGCTGACATGGCTGAAGTCGTTTTGGTGTCACGAGACGCAGTTCGGCTGGAGCGAGTGTGAATATACGACACAGGTGCAGAGTGACGCCTTCGCAGAGTTCCTCGAGAAGGCGGTCGCGGCCTATCCCTGCGGTCCGGTAATGGAAATCTTCCGACCGTTCATCACTCAGTGCCAGGAGGTTGGTCGGCAGGAAAATCTGGAGGCTGATCTCGCCCGTATTCTCGAGCGGGCAGGCGAACGGCTCGTGCCCGGCCTGCTCGATAAACGTACGGTAACGACGGTGAGCGTTGATCGCCGCATTGCCGAGAGTGCCACCGCGCCGCAAGCACTGCTGGAAAAAGTGCTGAAGTCGGAACGAGAGATCTGCGAACGGTTTAGATACGTCGATATTCCGCAGGGCATGGTCGGGCCATCACAGGTGTGCCTGGCCCCGTATGTGCAGCTTGGCATATCGAAGCATGCGTTTACAGTGGATGACCCTGCGGTGAGGGGCGTGAGAAACGCATTCGTTTTAAACGGTGATAGGTTTCGGGGAGCGTCGAGCCCGAGGGTCACGATGGCGATCCGGGATGCGTTGGAAGCGAGCAACCTTCAGGGGCGGGACGTGATCGACGTCTCCTGCGAAGACGGGTTGTTCTGCTTTTTTGCCGAAGCCAAGGAGGCGGCGAGTGTCGTCGGCGTCACCCGCAACATCTGGTCGGTGACAACGCATCTCAAGAGCGCGCTCGACTCAAATGTGTCGTTCCTGAAACACGGCTGCTATGGCGTCGAGCAGGTCATTGATCAAAAGTTCGACATCGCACTCTGCTGGGCTCGGCTCCACAACTCGCGACATCCAATGCTACTGATCCGCAGCCTGAGTCGCCTGATGAAGGAGGGGGGCACGCTGGTCCTCTCGACCCACTGCATCGATGCTTTTCCCGGCATTCCGCTGATGTATACCCCGCTGGGGTCAGAGACACCGTTTAACGCAGAAGGCTGTTCGTATTTCAATAAGGAAGGCCTGATGAACGCCTTGGCCAGCTACGGCTTTCACGATTTTAAGTTTCGTGTGGAGCTTGAAACAGGCACCTACAAGGATCGGGATTTCGGACGGATGCCTTTCGCGAAGGACCGCGTCTTCCACGACTCCGAGTCCGCGATTCAGATCGTCGTGATGACCTGTACCTGGTCGCCGGCCGCAGCGGACAGTGATCCGCGGTATGCGCTCGATCACACCATTGGGCAAGGGCTCTCCGCGTGGTGGGACAGCGAACTACCCTCCAGCGGGCTGCCGGAGAGCGTGGCCAACAACGACATGCTCGTCATGCTCTACTCGCAGTGGCATACACAAAGGGATGTTGGCCAACGTCTCCAGAGAGAACTGCATGCTATGGCAGCTGCAGTCAAAGATCGCGAAGAAATCGTCGAAGATACCCGCCGCGATCTGGTTGCCCGCACGGAGGAACTTGACGAGACTCGAGAGGAACTCGTGGGCCGGACGGCGGAACTCGACGCCGCGAGGCACGACCTCATCGCTCGCACGCAGGAACTCGACCAGATCCGCCTCGATCTCGTTGACCGCACCAGGCGGCTGGAGAAGACCGAGGAGGCCGTACGTCAACTCACGGCCGAGGTGGCCGAGTCAACACGGTCTCGATGAGCAATGTTTGGGGCTCGCTGGAGACGACTCAGGACTCGGCGCCCGGCCGGAGTTGGCCGGTGCCGCGTGGAAAAGGAGTGGAGGCGGCGGGAGTCGAACCCGCGTCCCGTGATGTTTCAGAACAAACGTCTACGTGTGTGTCCGGTCAATTTAAATCTCGCGGGCGCGCCCCCGGCCGACAGGGTGCGTCGCCAACCAGCCCGGAACTTTTTTAGCCCCGCCCGTACTAGGCGGTGAAGCGGAGCGAGTCGGATTTGGCGACCGATTGGGAGGCCCTTCCGACTGGGGCCATCGCTCGGGGTTGCTTAATTAAGCAGCCAGAGAAAACTGAGCTTCGGCAATTGAAGCTTGGTCGACTTTTAACGTGGCCAGCCGACCAACCACGACACGCAATCTGAACCTCTTGCCATCCGGTCGAAACCGGTACGCCCCCTTGTGCGGTTGTTCCCGTCTGCGGGTGTTCGTGGTGTGAATCTGGCCGGGGCCACTCCTGTGGCACCGGCGCCAGCGTCCTCGCGTCCGCCAGCGGGGGCCCCTGGCCCTCGATCCTATTCTAGCGGCCCGACCCTGCGGGTGTTGGAAACCCCACGGGCTGTATCGGTCGTGTCGCAGTCGGAAAGCCATTTTTTAGCCGAAAAAAGTCCAGTTTCTCGCACTGGCCGTTTTCAGCGGGGATAGTTGGATGAGGGCGGTTTCGTGTCCCGCCCCACCCGGCCAAGCCCTGAAACATTGACGGTGCTCCTATGCCACTCGTACGCTCACCCTTGTTCGCCCAGTCCGCTCGACGTTTCCGCATGGCAGCCCTCGTCACTCCCGGTATCGCCCGTATGTTTTCCGCAGGATCGGTGGCCTTCCGAAAAACGCTTCTCGTCGCTGGCGTGCTGACGCTGGCCATCGCCCCCTGCAATGCGGCCGTCGCGCAGGAATGGGCCACGAAGATGTTCTCCGCCACGAGCCATAATTTTGGCACGGTGGCCAAGGGCTCGAAGACGGAATACCGCTTCGTGTTTCGCAACATCTACAAGGAGCCCCTGCATGTCGTCGGCGTGCGGACCAGCTGCGGCTGCACCTCGCCCGAGGTGACAACCCGCGACCTCAAGACGCATGAAACAGGCGAAGTGATCGCCAAGTTCAACACGCGAACGTTTCTCGGCCAGCACGGGGCCACGATCACCGTCACTTTCGACAAGCCCTACTATGCCGAAGTGCAGCTGCGGGTGGCGGGCAACATCCGCGGCGACGTCACCTTCGAGCCGCCGTTCGTCGATCTCGGCAATGTCGATCTCGGCAAGGGAGCCGAACGATCGGTTCGTGTGACCCACGTCGGTAGCACGCCCTGGGAGATCAAGGACGTTCGGAGCGCCAACGCCAACTTTGAAGTGTCGCTGTCGAAGCCGACGCACACGTCGAGCCAGTCTGCCTATGACCTGACGGTCCGTCTCAAGCCTGAAGCGGCTGCCGGCTACGTAAACGGTCAGCTGATCCTCGTCACCAACGATCCCCGTGCCGCCCAGATTCCGATGGACGTTGAAGGCCGGGTCGTGGCAGAGGTGACGGTGAGCCCGCAGTTGTTGGCGCTCGGCACGGTTCAGCCAGGGGCGAGCGTGACGAAGAATATCGTCGTGCGTGCCAACCGGCCCTTCTGTGTGACGGGCGTCTCATGTTCCGACGGCTGCCTCACCTGTGAGCCCAAGACGACCGCTGCCACAGTGCACATCCTGCCGGTGACCTTCGCTGCCGGCAGCATGTCGGGCAAGGTGGAGCGGCAACTGAAGATATCGACCGATCTCGGCGAAGGAGCCGTTCCCGTCGTGACCGTGCAGGCGACCGTGGAACAGCCAGCGGCCGTGGTCGGCCAGTCAGCCAGCATCCAGTAAGGGTGACGGCTGTTGATCAGCCCGTTTCCCTTGCTTGCGCTGCGGGCTTGGATGGTGACGTGCCTCGAAGGCAGTCCGCTCCCATGCAAGCCCGAAGCGCAAGCGAGAGGATCCTGGTTGAGTCCCGCAAAGCCCTGCGTGTGACGTCAACGATCGGCGAGCGGCCGGTAGTCGCGGGGCGGCGGCCCGCTGTAGAGCGACAGCGGCCGGATCAGCCGGTTGTCGCCGATCTGCTCGATGATGTGGGCCGTCCAACCGCTCATTCTCGCCACGACGAAGATCGGCGTGAACACCTGCACCGGCAGCCCGAGTGCGTGATAAACGCGGGCGGCCGGCCAGTCGAGGTTGGGCTTCAGGCTCTTGGCTGAGAGCATCAGCCGTTCGACCCGTTCGGCGAGGTCTTCAATCGCCTCGCCCGCCGTGCCCCGCACCATCTCGCGGCACATCCTGCCGAGCAGTTTGGCGCGAACGTCGCCATCCTTGTAGACGCGATGGCCGAATCCCATCACCACCTTTTTGGCGGCGAACTGCTCGTGCACCCAGGGCTCGGCCCGATCGGCCGAGCCGATGTGGGTGAGCACTTCCAGCACCTTCTCGTTGGCGCCGCCGTGCAACGGGCCCTTGAGGGCTCCGATGGCGGCCGTAATGCCGGAATGCATGTCGGAGCCGGTGGAGACGACCGTGCGGGCGGTGAAGGTGGAGGCATTGAACTCATGCTCGGCGTAGAGCACGAGCGTGGTGCCGAAGATGGCAACATGCTCCTGCGGCGGTGTATGGCCGGTGAGACGCTCGAGCAACGCCCCGGCAATGGAACCGTCCGGCCAGGCGGCAATGCGGCGGCCCGCGGCGAGATCCATCCAGGCGGCAAGCACCGCTGGCACCTGCCCGAGCAACTTTTCGGCCTGGGCGAGGAGCTGCTCACGAGAACCGGGCAGATTGTCCTGTTCCACCTGGCCGAGCATGCTCACGCCGGTCCGCAGGGCATCCATCGGCGAAGCGTGGGGAGCGGAGGCGGCGAGCCGCTCGAGCGCGTCAGTGACGGCGGGATCGAGTGACCGGGCCGCCTCGCTCACGCGGCTGGAAAATGCCGCCAATTCCGCAGTCGTCGGCAGTTCACCGTAGAGCAGCAGGTAGGCGACCTCCTCGAAGTTGCCGGCGAGGGCCAGCGGTTCGATCGAGTAGCCGCGGTAGCGGAGGTCGCCATCGAGCGAGCAGATCGCTGTGCGGCCGGCGACGATGCCAGCGAGACCGCGGGCAAATTCACTGGCAGCCGATGGGGAAGAGGATGGTGGGAGCGAAGAGGCGGTCATGATGTGTTCCCTTCAGGGTGTTTCGCCAGCTGTCAGCGTGTTTTGCCAGCAGTGTGTTTTGTCAGCCAGGCGTCGGGGTGGGCTGGGTCGTAGTCGAGCAGGTCGTAGAGTTCCCCGCGGGTCTGCATCAGATCGAGGAGGTTTTCCTGCGTGCCTTCGTCGGCGATCATGCCGAGGCCCGCCTCCATCGCTTTCATGGCGATCCGCAGAAGCGTGACCGGATAGAGCGCGGCGGAAAATCCAAACTCGGAAAGGTCCTCGAGGGCGATCAGCGGGCTGACGCCGAACTCGGTCATATTGGCCAAGAGCGGTGTGTTGAGTGATGCGAATTCGGCGCCGACCTGCCGGAACTCATCTCGCGACCGCAGGGCTTCGGGAAAGAGCCAGTCGGCGCCGGCGTCGCGGTAGGCATGCATGCGACGTAGGCAGTCATCGAGGCTGGTCACGCCACGGGCATCTGTCCGCCCGATGATCACGGTCGCGGGATCCCGCCGGGCGGCGGCCGCCGCGGCGATCTTCTCGCACATCTCCACCTCGTCGATGAGCTGCTTGCCGGCCAGATGGCCGCACCGCTTGGCGGACTGCTGGTCTTCCAGTTGGATCGCCGCCGCGCCGGCCGCTTCCAGCCTCAGCACGCAGTTAGCGACGTCGTCGGGACCTCCAAACCCGGTGTCGGCATCGACCACCAGCGGGATCGCGACCGAATCGGCCAGCACGCGGGTCTGCTCTACCAGTTGGTCGAGCGTGAACAGGCCGATGTCGGGAATGCCGAGCGAACCGGCTGAGAAGGCCGCGCCCGAGAGATAGACCGCACCAAATCCCTCCCGTTCGACGAGTTTGGCCGCGAGCGCGAACGGCGCGCCGACGATGGCGATCGTCGATTCCTCGACCGCCTCCCGCAGGAGACTGCCGCGGCCGGGTGGGGTCGCTCGGGGCGATGAGGGAGTCGGCATGGGGTTGTCGCTATCCTATGGTCGGTTGGTCTGAGCAAACCTATGGGCGGAGCAAAGTTTCGTGATGGGCGAGTTCGCAGCGTTCGACTTCGCGGAATTCGCAAACGAAGATTGACGTTATAGGGACGGACGATGGCCCGGGAAAGCGACACCACAAACGCGGCAGTGGCGCACACCCTCGAGGCTTCGCGGGCAGGCTGGGCACGCGCGGGTCTTGAAGTGCTGGCGATCCTCGCGATCTTCGCCGCCGCCGGGGCCTGGCCCGTGCCCGATGTCAACGAGACGGCCTACCTGACGAAGGCGCGGCACTATGCAAATGCCGCCTGGGGCAACGGGGATTTTTTCCTCGAGACCCCCGATGCCCATGGCGTGTTCTACCTGCTCATGGGGCCGCTCGCGGCGGCGGTCTCGCTCGAGCAGGCCGCCTGGATTGGCCGCTGGCTCGGCTGGCTGGCGCTGGCCAGTGGATTCCGCTGGGCCACGCTGCCGCTGCTGGCGCAGGCGTGGCCGCGGATTCTCGCGGCGGCCCTCTTCTCGCTGGCACTACGGCACACGACCGCGGCCGGAGAATGGGTGATCGGCGGCTGCGAGTCGAAGGTCTTTGCATGGGCGCTGGTGCTTGTGGCGATCGGAGAGATCGGGTGGGGCCGATTCGTCTCGGCGTGGCTCTCACTTGGTGCCGCCACGGCCCTGCACGCGATCGTTGGCGGCTGGGGCCTCGTGGCACTCGTCATGAGCTGGTGCGGCAACTTTTTGGCTTCTCGATCGAACGGAGACTCTGGCGCTCTCCCCGCAGCACCGAAGAACGCACCGCTTGTGAGTGTCGTGCTCGTGGCCGCCGGCCTGCTGCTCGCCGCCGCCGGTGTCGTGCCGGCGCTCGGACTCTCGAGCGGCGCCGATGCGGCCATGCGGGCTGCGGCCGCGAAGATTCATGTCGTCGAGCGGCTTTCCCATCACCTGCTGCTGCGGACGTTTGCCGACGGCATGGTGGCTCGGCATCTGCTCGCGATCCTGCTCTGGTGGTTTGTGCGCGTGCGGCGGCCGGCGGTCTCGCCACCGGAACAGGCTGCCCGTAAGCGGGTCGATCGGTTCATTCTGGCGTCGCTGCTGATTTCGCTGACGGGCGTGGCCATCTCGCTGCTCGAACCCTTCGCAGCGAACGTGGCCTACAGCGTGCTGCGTTTCTATTGGTTTCGGCTGGCCGACGTGCTGGTGCCGTTCGGGCTGGCCACTGCAGCGGCCGCCGTGCTCGCGGACAACGCTGCAATCGGCGGGCTGGTGTCAGCCCGGCCCGCTGTTGTGCGGGCGGTCTTTGCCCTGTTGCTCTGCCTCGATCTGGCCCGTGAAAGCCGGCACTGGCCGCTCCCCGGCCGCACGGCACTCACGGCCCGCAGCGACACGAAGGTCGATGCCCTCGCGTGGCGGGATATCTGCGACTGGGTGGCGGCCAACACCCCGGCCGACGCCAACTTCCTCACGCCCCGCGGCGCCGCGAGCTTCACCTGGTGGACCGGCCGCCGCGAGGTCGTAGGCTGGAAGAACAGCCCGCAGGACGCCCGGTCGCTCGTCGAGTGGCGACAACGATTCGTAGACTGCTTTGCACGCGACGGCAGCTTCGCAAACATGGAACGCTCGACGGCGGCCCTGGGGGCCGATCGGCTGACGACGGTCGCTGAGAAGTATGATGCCACCCACGCGATCATCCCGGTGGATGTGCCCGGCGTGGACACGCTGCCGTTCGAACGGCTCCATGCCAACCACGGCTATGCGGTCTACCGGTTGAAGTGACAACGAGAGCCACACCATGACCACACCATCCCGGATTGAGGCCGTCGCCTTCGATCTCGACGGCCTGCTCGTCAACACAGAGGAACTCTATCAGCATGTCGGTTCGGAACTCCTGCGACGGCGGGGCAAGTCGTTCGAGCCCGACCTGCTCGATGCGATGATGGGCCGGCCCCAGCAGGTGTCGCTGGCGATCATGATCGAATGGCACGACCTTGCCGACACGGCCGAGACGCTGGCCGCCGAGACGCACGAGATTTTTCAGTCACTGCTCGACACGGAATTGCGAACGATGCCGGGAGCGGTGGAACTGCTCGATCTGCTCGACGCCCACGGCGTTGCCCGTGGCGTTGCCACGAGCAGCGGGCCGCAGTTCGCTCACGATGTGCTCTCGCGGGTGGGTCTCCGCGACCGCTTTGCGTTTGTGTTGACCAGCGCCGACGTGACCCATGGCAAGCCGCATCCGGAGATCTACCAGTCGGCTGCGCGGCGGCTGGCCGTCGCTCCGGCTGGGATGCTCGTGTTCGAGGATTCGCAGGCGGGCTGCAAGGCGGCCGTGGCCGCGGGGGCGGTCGCCGTGGCGGTGCCTAGTGGCCACAGCAGGCGGCACGATTTCAGCGGGGCCAGGTTCATCGCCGAGACGCTGGCCGACCCGCGAATCGAGGCGTTGTTAGCGGGGTGAGCCCGACGGG
>CAMCQY010000053.1 GCA_945877135.1 Candidatus Kuenenia stuttgartensis | reverse complement strand
TCGAGGTGCTGCTCGATGGCCGAAGTCAATTCCGGCGACGCGGTCTCGAAGGCCAGTTCGATCCGATCGGTGAACTCGAGATCGAGCGTTTTTCGCTGCGACTGCACCGCGTGCACGACCTCGCGGACGAGCCCTTCGGCGACGAGTTCCGGCGTGAGCTGACTGGCCACAACCACGACGGCCCGCGGCCCCTCGGCGGCGGCCCAGCCCTCCTTCGCAGTCGTGCGGATCATCACGTCGTCCTTCTCGATCACCGCCTCGCCGCCGCCCGCGAGCGGGATCGTCGCCCGGCCATCGCGACTGAGAGCCGCCAGCAACGCAGCAGCATCGGCCTTCGTGATCGCGTCGCGGGCTTTTGGCAGATCCTTCCCGAGCCGTGGGCCAAGTTTCTTGAGATCCGGCAGTACGGCCCGGGTGATGTAGCGATCGGGCTCCCGGCAGATCTCGAACTGCTTGACGTTGAGTTCGTCACAGACGAGATCGGCATGGGCCTCCAGCCAGGCGGCATCGGCAGCGTCGCCGCCGTGCCCTTCGGCGAGGATCACCTCCACCTTCGAGAGCGGCTGGCGGACCTTGAGTTTCTCGGCGGCGCGGGCAGCCCGGCCGAGCGACGACACGTCGCGGACGATCGCCATGCGGCGGACGAGGTCGCGGTCAACAAGCGGCTCGCTGCCGGTCGGAAAGTCGGTGAGGTGCACGCTCTCCGGCACGGTGTCGCCAAAGGCGGCCACCGCCAGATTGTGCCAGATCGCCTCGCTCACGAACGGCACGAAGGGCGCGGCCAGCCGCGCGATCGTGAGCAGTGTCTCGTAGAGCGTCCAATAGGCATCGAGCTTGGCCGCATTGCCCTCCGGCCCGGTGTCGGCCCGGCCCGCGGCCCAGAAGCGGTCGCGGCTGCGGCGGACGAACCAGTTGCTGACGGCATCGACGAGCGAGGAAAGCTCAGCGGCGGCGCCGAAGTGGTCGTAGCGGTCCATGCGATGAACCACGGCAGCGGCAGTCGCGTTGAGTTCCGACAGCATCCAGCGATCGAGTTCACCACGGTCGGCGACCGGCCGGTAGCCGCTGGCCTTCGCCAGATCGGCGTGGTCGAGGGAGCCGGGAGCATCAAGCAGCGATGCCGGATCGAAGCCGTCGATCCGGGCGTAGATCACGAAGAAGCTGTACACATTCCAGAGCCGCAGCAGGAACTCGGGCACGCTTTCGCGGATCGCCCGCTCGCTGTAGCGAATGCTCGTCCACGGCGGCTGGCCGGCGAGGAAGAACCACCGCAGCGCGTCGGCCCCATACTTGTCGAAGATCTCGGCCGGCTCGCGGTAGTTCCGCTTGCTCTTGCTCATCTTCTGGCCGTCTTCACCGAGCATGTGGCCCAGCACGATGCAGGTGCGGAAGGGATGCGGATAGGGCGTCTCTCCGTCACCAAAGAGGAGCGTGCTGATCGCCAACTGGCTGTAGAACCAGCCGCGGGTCTGGTCAATCGCCTCGGAGATGAAGTCGGCGGGAAACTGCGTCTTGAAGTCCTCTTCGCCGCGGTGCGGCCAGCCCCACTGGGCAAACGGCATGGCTCCGGAGTCGAACCAGCAGTCGATCACCTCGGGCACCCGCCGCATCCTCGCTCCCGCCGCGAAGGGGGAATCGTAGGTGATCGCGTCGATGTAGGGCTTGTGCACCCGCAGATCATCGGAGAGTTTCGGATTCGCGGCCTTGGCCTTCTCGAAGACATCGGTGCCCTGCATGCCAGGCTTGGCGACGAGCGCCGCATACGACGGCACCGCCTCGGCCCTGCCTGTGGTCTCGCACTTCCAGATCGGTAGGGGAGTGCCCCAGTAGCGTTCCCTGGAGAGAGCCCAGTCAACGTTGGTTTCGAGGAAATTGCCGAACCGCCCATCCTTGATGTGCTCGGGCAGCCAGTCGATCCGGGCGTTGTTGGCGAGCATCTGCTCGCGGAACTGGCTCGTGCGGATGAACCAGCTCTGTCGGGGATACTGGATCAGCGGATCGTTGTCGGCCCGCCAGCAGAACGGATAGTCGTGGACATACTGCTCCTGGTGGACAAGCAGGGTCCGCGCCCTCAGGTCGCGGGTGATGTCGCGGTCGCACTCCTTCACAAATCGGCCGCTCCCCATCGGGAACACGTCTGTGAAGCTGCCGTCAGGGGCGACGCAGTTGAGGAGCGTCGGCCCCCGCCCCTCGGCGAACCGTGCCTGCTCGGAGGCCAGCACCGTGTAGTCCACCTCGCCGAAGGCAGGCGCGATGTGGACGATGCCGGTGCCTGAGTCGGTGGTCACGAAGTCGGCGGCCACGACCCGCCATGCCGGCGGCTGCGAGCCGCCGGCATGAAGCGGCGCCGCCTGCGGCGGGCCCGCCGGACGAAAGGTGTCGAACGGCGGCAGGTAGGACCGGCCCACGAGCGTGGAGCCCAGCAAGCGGTCCACCACCTCGAACTGCTTCTTCATCTTTTCGCCGAGCGGCGCTGCCAGTGGCTCGGCGACGATGTATTCCTGTTCGGGGATACCTGATCCGGTGCCGTCGCCTCCGCTTGGCACTTCCCGGAGAACGACATACTCGAGGTCGGCCTTCACGGCCGCGAATTGGTTCGATGGCAGCGTCCAGGGAGTGGTCGTCCAGGCCACGAGGCTGCGAGTGGTCTGATTCCCCGCATCGTCGAGAAGCGGGAAGGCCACGTAGACACTCGGGTCGGCGACCTCACGGTAGCCCTGACCCACCTCGCCGCTGGAAAGGGCCGTGCCCCCCTGCGCCCACCACCAGACGATCTTGTGCCCCTGGTAGAGCAGGCCCCGGTTGAAGAGCTCGGCCAGCGCCCACCAGACGCTCTCCACGTAGCTCTGATGGTAGGTGACGTAGGCGTCGGAGAGATCGATCCAGAAGCCGATCCGCTCGGTGAGCGTTTCCCACTCCTTCATGTACCGCCAGACCGATTCCTGGCAGCGGTGGATGAACGGTTCGACGCCGAAGGCCTCGATCTCCGCCTTCGAGTGGATGCCCAGTTCCTTGCAGACCTCCACCTCGACCGGCAGGCCGTGGGTGTCCCAGCCCGCCTTCCGCTCACAGTATTCGCCCCGCATCGTGCGGTAGCGCGGGTAGAGATCCTTGATCGTCCGCGTCAGGCAGTGGCCTGGATGGGGCATGCCGTTGGCGGTCGGCGGGCCCTCGAAGAAGACAAAACGCTTGCTGCCGCGGCGTTGCTCGAGCGACTTCTTGTAGATGCCACGCTCGCGCCAGAGCTGCGAGATCGCTGCCTCGATGGCGGGAAAGTCGGGCTTGCCGCGGACGGGTTCGAACATGGATTGCCTGTGAAAGCGTTGACGGGTGGGAGAGCGGATCGGAGGTTGGCCGCGGCTCAGCCGGCGTTGCGGACCGCTGCGGTGATGATCGCCCGCAGTTTCGGTTCGGCCGACCGGGCCACGCCGAGAATCTTCTCGACGGTTGCCACCTCCAGATGATCCGGCAGGCACATGTCGGTGATCACCGAGAGGCCAAGCACCCGCAGCCCCGCGTGCACCGCCACGATCACCTCGGGCACCGTGGACATGCCGACCACGTCGGCGCCGATCCCGCGCAGGAAGCGGTATTCCGCCCGGGTCTCCAGGTTGGGCCCCGTCACCGCCACGTAGACGCCGCGATGGGCGACGAAGTTTTCCCGGCGTGCCACCTCGAGCGCGTGGTCGATGAGGTCCGGCGTGTAGGGGGCCGACATGTCGGGAAACCGCGGCCCGAGCCGCTCGTCGTTGATGCCCACAAGCGGGTTGTCGTTCATCAGGTTGATGTGGTCGTCGATCACCATGATGTCGCCGGTGCGGAACTGTGGGTTGAGACCGCCGCAGGCGTTGGTGACGATGAGCAGACCGGCACCGAGTCGCTTGAGCACCCGCACCGGAAACGTGATCTGGGCGGCCGGATAGCCTTCGTAGGCATGCATGCGGCCTTCCATCACGATGACTGGCACACCTGCCAAAAGGCCGCAGACCAATTGGCCGGTGTGGCCATGGGCCGTCGATTTCGCGAAGTGGGGGATCGATTCATAGGGGATCGTCACCGTGTCGGTGAGGGCGGCTGCCGCGGCGCCGAGTCCGCTGCCGAGAATGAGACCGACGGCCGGCGTGTGGGGCCATTGCGCGGAGATCGTCGCGCAGGACTCAGTGATCTTGTCGAATTGATCGAGCATGCATGCTCCGGATGGCAGACGCTGAAAACAGGTGACCGACGCGGACAACCAGCCTGAGAAGGACCGCCCTACTCGTGGCCGAGCAGTTCCCGAAACTCGGGATGCTCGCGGAGCGAATCGAGGTCCGGATCGACTTCCAGATGGGCGAGGTCGTCGTACCCGAGCAGGATCGCCCGGGAGAGCGCGTCGATCGCCTCGTCGGGTCGCCCAGCACGTGCCAGCGAGCAGGCGAGATTGTAGCGGGCGAGGAAGTCGTTGGGCAGCACGTCCACCAGCCGGCGGTCGAGTTCGAGCGCCCGCTTCACGAGCCCCTTCTGCGAGACGAGTTCCGCCAGCACGCGGAGGACCTCGACCGACTCTCCGTTGCGGGCAAGCAGCCCTTCGAAGAAGTCGATGTCGAAATCGAGTTGGTTCAGGCCGCCGAACCAGTCGTCGCGAGCCTGCCGGTCTCGCCGTCGATCGCGGGTGTCACCGCGCAGGGGGCCGCCGGCGTCGGCGTTGGAATCATCGGCAGGGGTATTGCGGCCGGACATCGGGAATGCTCGTGATCGGTCTCGCGGAAAGCCACCTGCCGGAAGTCACATCTCACTTCTTGCGGCCACCGCCCTTGCCGGGGGGCGGGGCTTCCGGCGCTGCGTCGTCGGGGTGATCCCAGTCGGGATCATTCTCCTCCTCTTCGAAGTCGTCGTCGAATTCATCGTCGAAGTCGTCGAAGCTCGATTCCTCGTCGGCGGCGGGCTGGGCAGTCGCCAGATCCTCCTCGTCGCCAAGATCTTCCTCTTCATCATCAGGTTCATCGACACACGTGATGTGGCTCCCTCCGCGGAGACCGGCCGGCAGCGGAACTGCCGTAGACGCCGAAAATGAGTCGGCGGGCCAAGGGGTGGAGGGGAGGTCGATAGGAAGCGGCGCGATCAGCATGGGCGGAAGATCTTCGACTGGGGAGAACGGGACTGGGGACACACGGGCGGTCAAAAAGCAACGATTCCCGTAGGCAGAGAAAACAGTTTTGACGCGGCCGCGTCAAGCCACGGGGCCGGCTTCACAAACTATACGGGTTCCGGCCGGAAAGGAGTCAGGTGTGGTAGTCGGCGTTGAGCCGGACGTATTCGGCTGTCAAATCGCTGGAATAGAAGCGGATCGCGCCCGGGCCGGAGCCAAAATCAAGCTCGATCAGGGTCTCTCGGGAGGCCTGGATCGACGCCGAGACGGCTCCGCCGTCGAATTCCACCGGGGCCCCGTCACGGAAGAGCAGGGTGCCATTGAGCCGCAGGACGAGCTTTTCGGGGTCGAATCCCACGCCGGCATACCCGGCCGCCGAAACGATCCGGCCCCAGTTGGGATCGGCGCCGCAGATGGCTGTCTTCACCAGAGGGCTGTCCGCCACGCTGCGGGCGAGTTGCCGCGCTTCGTCGCGTGAGCGACACCCGCTCACCTCGATCCGCAGGACGTGCGTCGCTCCTTCGCCATCGTCGGCGATTTCCCGGGCCAGAGCCTCGCATGCGTCCAGAAGGGACTTCGCAAAGGCGTCGAGCCCCTTGCCCGCAAGCGGTTTCCCACCCGCAGCCCCGTTGGCCAGCAGCAGCACAGTGTCGTTGGTGCTTGTGTGGCCGTCCACGCTCACGCAGTTGAAAGTCTGATCGGCAACCTCCCGCAGAAGACGCTGCGCATCAGCCGCCCCGATCGGCGCGTCGGTGAGGATGATGCCGAGCATCGTCGCCATCCGCGGACCGATCATCGCCGCGCCCTTGGCCATGCCGAAGAGGGTGTAGTGGTGGCCATCCACGGTGAACGACGAGCCGGAGAGCTTGGGACGGGTGTCGGTCGTCATCATGCCCCGGGCCGCGGTGACGGCCGAATCGGCGTCGCTGCCGAGCTTGGCAGCCACCGTGTCGATGCCGCCCCGGATTTTGTCCAGGGGCAAAAACTCCCCGATGATGCCGGTCGAGAGCACGAGCGCCCCGGCCTCGTCCACGCCCACAGCCTTGGCGGCGGCGGCGGCCATCGCCCGCGCATCGTCGAGGCCGCGGCGGCCCGTGCAGGCGTTGGCATTGCCTGAATTGATGGCGATCACACGGAAGCCCTCGCCCGGTGTGCGGCTGCGGTCGAAGGCCACCGGTGCGGCGAACACGAGGTTCGTCGTGTAGACGCCCGCTGCCGTTGCATCGCGGTCCGACACGATCAGCGAGATGTCCTCACGGGTGGGGTTTCTTTTCAAGCCCGCGTGGGTCCCCGCGGCGCGGAATCCCCGGGGCAGGGGAGGGATCGGCAGGCGAACGGGGGTTTCAGTGATGGCCATGGTGTTTCTCTCGGATGATTCCGCTCGTCCGCCAAGATGGCATTGCCGGCGTGTTTACAGGAGCCCCGTGGTTTCGGGGAGGTCATAAAGAACGTTGAAATTCTGTACGGCGGCGCCCGCCGCCCCTTTGACGAGGTTGTCCTCGCAGCTGATCAGGAGCACGCGGCCGCGAACGACGCGGGCCGTGATGTCGATGAAATTGGTGTCGACGGTGTCCTTCGTGCCGGGCAGGTGGTCCACGATCCGCACGAACCGCTCGCCTGCGTACGCATCGCGGAGCATCTGCATCACGTGCTGCTCGCCGATGGGAGCCTTCGGCCGGATGTAGATCGTGGAGAGGATGCCACGGTCCATCGGGGCGAGCTGGGGCGTGAAGATGACGCTGGGCATCGTTGCCGCGTGCCGGTTGATGATCTGCTCGATCTCAGGCGTGTGGCGATGACGACCGACGTTGTAGGCCGACATACTCTCGTTGCATTCCGGGAAATGCGTCATCAGTTTGGGCGACCGGCCAGCGCCGCTCACGCCGCTCTTGGAGTCGATGATGATGTCGTCGGTCTGGAAGAGGCCGCTCTTCAGTAGCGGTGCCAGCGGCACGATCGCCGACGTCGCGTAGCAGCCCGGATTGGCAACGAGCGACTGCCCTTTGATCCGGTCGCGAAACAGCTCCGGGAGGCCGTAGACCGTCTGGCCGAGCCGGCCCGCGTCGGGGTGTTCGTGGCCATACCATTCCAGGTAGGTCGCAGCATCGTCGAGCCGGTAGTCGGCGCTGAAGTCGATCACCTTCGCGCCGGCAGCCAGTACCTTCGGAATGATCTCGGCGCTGGCACAGTGGGGTAGGCAGCTGAACACGCAGTCGGCGCGGCTTCCCACCTCCTCCGGCGTGAGGTCTTCGAGCGGCCTGTCGAGCCGTCCCACAAGGCTCGGGTGCACGCTCGATACTGGCGTGTTGCCCTCCTGCCGGCTGGTGACGGCAACGATCTCCGCCTGCGGGTGCCGCAGGAGGATCTTGATGGCTTCGAGGGCCGTGTAGCCTGTGGCGCCGAGAACAGCGACTTTGATCATCGGGAGAACCTGCCGTGTGAGAGAGCGGCTTTTATAGCGGCCGTGGGCGAATTCCTCCACATCGCCGTCAGCCGCCCATCAGCCGCTGTTCGATCAGCCGGATCAGCCAACTGGCGACGGCGGGTTTCGTGCCCCGCTTTTCACCCACGAGTTCGTGGTCGGCGTCATAGACAGCCACGGCATTTTTCGTCGATTCGAGGGCGGCGAGGTCGTTCACCACGATCAGATCGCACTGCTTGGCTGTGACCTTGGCGCAGGCGCGAGCCTTGTCGGCACCCGGCTCGAGGGCGAAGGCGACGCACCAGGTTGCCCGCCGTTGGCCCGCCGGTCGGCGTTTGACACGGGACGCCAGCGTGGCGATCACGTCCGTAGTGGCCCGAAGCTTCAACGACAGGCCGGCTGCGGTGCGGGGAATCTTGCCCGCCACGGGCCGGTCGGGCTCGAAGTCGCATGGGGCTGCCGCTGCGATCACGCCATCGGCCCTCGGGAGTTCGTCGATCGCCGCCGCCAGCATCTCAGCCGTGGTGACCACTGGAATCACGCGGGCTCGCGCGGGATAACGCACCGCGACCGGTCCGCTGACGATTGTCACCTGGTGGCCGCGGGCCAGGGCAGCCTGGGCGATCGCCCGGGCCATGCGGCCACTCGAGGCGTTGGTGAGATACCGCACCTCATCGATGTAGGCCCGCGTCGGGCCGGCGGTGAGCAGGATTCGTGCCATCGATCGCCATCCGCCCGGGGACCAGATCAGGAGGAACGTTTCCCTGGAACGCTTGCGAGAATCTCGCGGATCACGGCCGCGATCTCCTCCGGTTCGGCCATCCGACCGGCGCCCTGCTGACGGCAGGAGAGCCAGCCCGTGCCCGGCTGGATGATCTGCACGCCGTCGGCGGCAACCTGCCGCACGTTTCGCTGCACAGATGGCTTCGCCCACATGGCCGAATTCATCGCCGGCGCCATCACGACAGGGCACTCGGCACAGAGCAGCAGCGTGGTCAGCAGGTCGTCGGCGGCGCCCATCGCCACCTTGGCAATGAGATCGGCCGAGGCCGGTGCCACGACCACCAGGTCTGCCCGGGCAGCCAGTTCGATGTGGGCCCCGAGCGGGTGCACGCCGGGTTGGAAGCTCCGCATGGCGACCGGCCGGGCCGTGAGAGCCGCAAACGTGGCTGCTCCAACGAACCGCCGGGCATTGTGGGTGAGCACGGCCGTCACTCCGGCCCCCTGCTGCACGAGCAGGCTCGTCAGCGCAGCCGCCTTGTAGGCAGCAATGCCACCCGACACGCCAACGATGATTTCGCGACCTTCGAACATGAGGGCATTGCGGTCGCGACTACAGGATCGTGGGGTCGAAGTCGAGTGGACCGCCCGCTTCGGGCGACTCGCCAGTGACGCGGAGGTTCATCGAGGTGTCGAGGTAGATTTTATCTTGCTTGATCTCCTCGATGACGATTTGCATCTTGTCGTTGGAATCGATGTCAACGAGCGGTCGTCCGCCAGCGTTGAGTGCCACCATGCGCTTCTGGATGAGGGTGGAAAGCTTAAAGCGTCCACCGACCTTGTTCACAATCTCTTCTTCGCGCAGGTCGTCGATCATGTCTGGGCTCCTGAGGGGGTGTGCGGGCTGTGATCTGGGGCGTGGCTTGGGGCGTGGTCGGCGGTGTGATGCTGGCGAGGCTTTGCTGCGGGTTCCGGCAGGCCGGCTTCGAACAGAATTCGCTCGATCGCGGTGACCGAGGCCGCGACGTCGTTGTCATTCACGACGCGGTGCTGGTAATGATGCGACTGCAGCAATTCCCGATGGGCCACCTCCAAGCGGCGGGCCATCGCCTCAGGCGATTCCGTTCCCCGGCCCCGAAGACGCTCAAGGAGTTGGTCGGGGTGGGACGGCTCGACGAAGATCGTGATCGCATCAGGATACCGTGCCAGAATCGAAAGTGTACCCTCGACGTCGATTTCAAGCACGACCCACTCCCCCGAAGCCAAGCGAGGGGTGACTTCGTCCACCAGCGTGCCATACCAATACTGGCGTCCGTAGACCTGGCAGCACTCCAGAAAGTCGCCAGCAGACCGCCGCCGTTCAAATTCCTCGGCGGGAATGAAGTGGTAATCGACCCCATTTTGCTCGCCGACCCGGGGCGGCCGCGTGGTGGCCGAGACGCTCGGGATCAGGTGGGGGAGATCGGCTAGAAGCAGACGCAGGATCGTGGTTTTGCCGACGCCCGAGGGGCCGGAGAGGACGACGAGTTTACCCGGGCGGTTTGCCATCCAGATGTTTTACCGTGTCAACCGGTCGGTTGAAAAGAAGCGGGTCACTCGAGGTTCTGCAGCTGCTCGCGGAGCCGTTCCACCTGCGTCTTGAGTTCCACGACCATGTGGGCGATTGCAACGTCGAGCGATTTGGAGGCGATGGTGTTGGCCTCCCGGGCTAATTCCTGGGCCAAAAAATCGAGTGACCGGCCCGGGGATTCCTCGTCGAGCAGCCGGTCGAACTGTGCCACGTGGCTCTCCAGTCGGACCAACTCTTCCGCGATGTCGGACCGGTCGGCGATCAGGGCCACCTCCCGGATCAGGTCGGTCGAGGAAAAAGTTGCCCCGGAACCCTCCAGAAGTTTGTTCACGCGGTCGGTGAGGCGGGTGCGGTGTTCGACGAGCACCGCCGGCACACGCTGGCGAATCGCCGCGATTGACTGCCGAATCTCGCCACAGCCGTTCCGCATGTCGCGGGCCAGCGCATCCCCCTCGGCCCGCCGCATGCGCTCGAGGCCATCGAGGGCAGCGTCGAGCCCGCGGGCTACCAGCGGCCATGTCTGGTCGATGGCGTCGCTCGACGGCGGTGTCTCCACGAGAATGCCGGGAAGCCCGAGGATGCCGTCGATCGTCCGCGGGGCCGGGATGCGGTGGGAGGCACAGAAATCCTCGAGATCGTCGAGATAGACGGCCAACTGGCCGCGGTCGAACCGGCGACCGGCGGGCGCCGCAGCCCCGGTCACTTCGAGCGTCATCTGCACGGCGCCGCGGCGGATTCGGCTGCGGATCGCGGCTTCGATCCGTGGTTCGAGGGCGGCAAACGCATCCCGCGACCGCAAAGACAATTTGAAAAAGCGGTTGTTGACCACCCGCAATTCAACGCGGCAGGTGCTGTTGTCTGCGGAGACGACACCCTCACCGCAGCCTGTCATGCTGATCGCCATGAGTCGCGTGCTCCCACGAAAGCGTGAAGAAGGATTCGCCAAGGCCACAAACGATTCGCGGCAATCGCAAGGCAAACGCCTGCTACTTGGCGGGAGCTGACTCGACAGGGGCTGCGGGGGCAGCTTCAGCCGCAGGCGCGACGGCTGCTGGAGATGCGGGTTTGGCCGCGTCGACTCCGGCATCCTTCCCGGCTTCGACGGCGGGCGTGGCCGGCAGACTCAGGGGTGTGTCGGACGAAGCGGCAGGGGCAGCAGGCGTGCCAGCGGGGGCAGCAGGCGACTGGGGGCTGGTCATGGGCTGCGTGGGGGTCATTGGAGCGGTGGCCTGGGGGGCAGCGTTGCCCAGTTCGCTCGAAAGCAGCGACTGCTGCCGGCCGAGGAGATTGGTCGCCAGCAGGCAAAGAATGATCCAGAAGGCGGCGACGCCGACCGTGATTCGCGTGAACAGGTCGCCCGCCTTCGTCCCGAAAGCGCTCTGGCCGCCCATGCCGCCGAGTGCACCTGCCAGACCACCACCGCGTCCCCGCTGCACGAGCACCAGCAGGATCAAAAACAGCGATGTGAGGACGAGCATCGATCCGAGGAACAGGCGGACAAGCGTGGTCATGGGAACTTCGGGCTCCGCAGCGTCTGAGGACAAAAGGTAGTGGGAAACCTGGTTTTTAACGAGAACCAAAGCCTATCGCAGGCTGGGCCGGCGGCATACCCCAGCTTGTGAAAGACGGTTGGAAACCCGCTTAGGCGAAGGCCTTTGCGATGCCGAGGAAATCGTCGGCCTTGAGGCTGGCGCCTCCCACGAGGGCGCCGTCGATGTCGGGCTGGGCGGCGAGATCGGCGGCGTTGTCGGGCTTGACGCTGCCGCCGTATTGAATCCGCACCTTGGCGGCGACGGCCGGGGAAGCGAGAGAGGCGAGCAGCCCGCGAATGAGGGCATGCACCTCTTGGGCCTGCTGCGGGGTGGCGACCTTGCCAGTGCCGATCGCCCAGACGGGCTCATAGGCGACCACAATCTTCTCGAGGTCGGAGGGCGAAAGTCCGGCAAGCGACCCGTTGATCTGCGTGGTGACGACCGCCTGCGTGCGGTTTCCCTCGCGTTCCTCGAGCGTCTCACCGACGCAGACGATCGGCGTCAGGCCGGCGGCCAGGGCGGCTTTTGTCTTGGTGTTGACGGTCGCATCGGTCTCACCGAAGAGGGTGCGGCGCTCGGAGTGACCGAGGATCACGAACCGGCAGCCGATATCAACGAGCATTGGCGGAGCGATCTCTCCGGTGAATGCGCCGCTGGCTTTGTCGTGCATGTTTTGGGCACCCACGGCCACGCCGGAGGGGCTGGTGCCATTGGCGGCAAGGCCGACGGCCGACCCGACCGCGGCGAGGTAGACCGATGGCGGGCAGAGCACGAGTTCGACGCTGCCGGCTTCCGCATGCCGACCGGCCACCGCCTGGGCGAGTTCCGTCGCCTTGGCGCGATCAAGGTTCATCTTCCAATTGCCGGCGACGATATTTCTGCGGGACATGGGGTTCTCCTTTGCCGCGGATCATAAAGCCGAACGGAAAAAGAAAAAGGTGCCAGCCAACAAAAATAGGCAATCTGCCAAAATACCGAAATTTGGTGGCTGGCACCTTTTCTCAGCCCACTGCGGCGGCGGCGGCGTAGGAGCCGAGGATCACGACTCGCTTGCAGCGTTTTTCGAGAGCGGCGATCGCGCGGCGGACGCGAAGATCGTCGCGGTGGCCTTCGAGCTCCACGAAGAAGATATAGCCGCGCTCCTCGCCAGGCATGGGAAACGACTCGATCCAGGTGAGGTTGAGCTTTTGTTTCTTGGGAATCGAAAGGGCGTCGGCCAGTCCGCCGGGCCTGTGTTCGATCTCGAACATCAGCGAGGTCTTGTCTCGGCCGGTGCGACTGGCATCGGCGTGTCCGATGACCGCGAATCGGGTCGTGTTGCCGGCGACGTCCTCGATATTTTCGGCGAGCACGTTGAGTCCGTAATGCACGCCTGCCTGCCGGCTGGCGATCGCCGCGGCGTGCGGTGTTTTGGCAGCCGTCTCGGCGGCAGCGCTCGTGCTGGCCAGTTCCACCAGCCGGGCATTCGGCAGGTGACGGGCCAGCCAGTTGCGGCATTGCGAGAGGGCCTGCGGCCGGCTGTAGACCTCCCTGATGCTGGCGCGATCGCAGGCGGCCAGGAGTGTGTGGTGGATCCGCAGCGGCACCTCGGCGCAGATCTTGACCGGCAGCCGCGAGAGGTTGTCGAGCGTGTCAGCGATCCGGCCGTCGGTCGAGTTTTCCAGCGGGACCACGCCGTAGTGGGAGTGGCCGGCGTTCACCTCTTCGAAGGCAGCCGAGATGCTGCTCACCGGCACGAATTCCACGGAGCTGCCAAAGCGGTGGAGGGCGGCCAGGTGGCTGTAGGTCCAGGCCGGGCCTAGGTGGGCGACGCGGATGTGCTGCTCAATCGCGCGGGAGCCGGAGATCAGTTCCCGCCAGATCGCCTTGAGGCTCTCGCTCGACAGCGGGCCCGCGCTCGAAGAGACCACCCGCTCGAGCACCATCTCCTCACGCGAGGGGTCGTAGGTGACCTGACCGCTCGACTGCTTCAGGTGGCCGATCTGCCTGGCCAGTTCGGCCCGCTCATTCACGAGCCCGACCAGTTCCTTGTCGATCCTGTCGATCTGCGACCGTAGGGCCGCCAGGCCAGCCGGCCGCGGGGCCTCCGCCGGCGTCTTCTTTTGTGAGCCAGGCTGAGCCATGCGAGGAGCCCTAAGGTTTGAACGGTGGAGAGTGTCTTGTGCCCGAGACGCCAAAATGGCAGGTGTTCGTCCCGGGGCGGGCGGCACGTTGCCGCCGCAATCCAACTGTACCTTGAACGAGGGCCGCGTAAATATCTGCGAAAATCACGCTTCCCGCCGTTTTTCCGCGGAAAGACTTCGCCGCTCAATCGTGCCGTGTGGGGCTGGCACGGCCTTTGCATTGGGAAGGGTCATCGAAAACCCGGGACAATTCTGACGGCCAGCATTTCCCGCAGCAGTTCCCACACCCCATCACAGGAATTCAGTATCCATGGCTACGAAGCAGGGCGAGAAGATCATCGGCATCGACCTCGGCACCACGAACTCGGTGGTCGCGGTGATGGAGGGCAAGGAGCCTAAGGTGATTGCGAACAAGGAAGGCAATCGCCTCACGCCGAGCGTGGTCGCCTTCAACGACAAGGGTGAGACGCTCGTGGGCGACATCGCCCGTCGGCAGGCCGTCACGAATCCCAAGCGGACGATCTACTCCATCAAGCGGTTCATGGGCCGTCGTCACAACGAGGTGGCCGGCGAGGAGAAGATGGTTCCCTACGAGGTCGTCGGCGGTCCCGAGGACTACGTGAAGGTAAAGGCGGGCGACCAGACCAGCACGCCGCCGGAGATCTCGGCCAAGGTGCTGCGCAGTCTGAAGGAGAGCGCCGAGAGCTACCTCGGCCACAAGGTCAACAAGGCCGTGATCACCGTGCCGGCCTACTTCAACGATGCCCAGCGACAGGCCACAAAGGACGCCGGTCAGATCGCCGGCCTCGAGGTGATGCGGATCATCAATGAGCCGACCGCTGCAGCCTTGGCCTACGGCCTCGAGAAGAAGGCCCAGGAGAAGATCGTGGTGTTCGACTTGGGCGGCGGCACGTTCGACGTGTCGGTGCTCGAGGTGGCCGACGGCGTGTTCCGCGTGATCAGCACCAACGGCGATACGCACTTGGGCGGCGACGACTTCGACCAGACGCTGATCAACTACGTCGCGGACCAGTTTAAGAAAGAGCAGGGGATCGACCTGCGGAAAGACACCATGGCCCTGCAGCGGCTGCAGGAGGCCTGCGAGAAGGCCAAGAAGGAGCTTTCCTCGGCGCAGAGCACCGACATCAATCTGCCCTTTATCACGGCCGATGCGACCGGGCCGAAGCATCTTCAGGTGACGATCACTCGGGCGCAGTTCGAGCAGATGTGCGACGGCCTTGTCGAGCGGTGCCGCGGGCCGGTGGTGCAGGCGCTCAAGGATGCAAAGCTCGACCCGAAGGACATCGACGAGGTCGTGCTCGTCGGCGGTTCGACCCGGATTCCGAAGGTGCAGGAACTCGTCAAGAAGCTGTTCAACAAGGAGCCGCACAAGGGCGTGAACCCCGACGAAGTCGTGGCGTTGGGCGCCGCCATCCAGGGGGGCGTGCTCGGCGGCGAGGTGCAGGACGTTCTCCTGCTCGACGTCACGCCGCTGTCGCTCGGCATCGAGACCGAGGGCGGCTTGTTTACGAAGCTGGTCGAACGGAACACGACCGTGCCGACCGAGCGGAAGCAGGTCTTCAGCACCGCGGCCGACAGTCAGACGGCGGTGACCGTGAGCGTGTATCAGGGCGAACGGCCGATGGCGAAGGACAACCGGCTCCTCGGCCAGTTCAACCTGGAGGGGATTCCGCCCGCGCCGCGTGGCACTCCCCAGATCGAAGTGAAGTTTGACATCGACGCCAACGGCATCCTGTCGGTGAGCGCGAAGGACCTCGGCTCCAACAAGGAGCAGACGGTCAAGATCGAGCAGTCGAGCGGCCTGAACGAGACCGAGATCGAACGGATGCGGAAAGACGCCGAAGCCCACGCCGAGGAAGACAAGCGGAAGGTGCGGCTGGCCGAGGCCCGTAACAAGGCCGAGGCGCTCTGCTTCCAGACGGAGAAGCTCGTCAAGGAGAACAGCGACAAGCTGTCGGCGTCCGACAAGGCTCCGCTGGAGGCGGCCATTGCCAAGGCCCGCGAGGTGGCAAAGGGCGAGGACGTCGATGCGATCACGTCGGCCCACGACTCGCTCGAACAGGCGGCCCACGCCCTTTCGAAGGTGCTCTATGCGGCGACGGGCGGCGAGGCCGCAGGAGCTGGGCCGGGCGAGACGGCCGGCGGCGGCGGGAAGGGGCCAGACGACGCGATCGACGCGGAGTTCGAGGTCAAGAAGGATATTTAGCCAAGACAGAGGCACGGATATGCGTCGGAACCGCAGAACCCTTGCTTGCGCTGCGGGCTTCCATGGGGCCTGATTCCCATCCAAGCCCGAAGCGCGAGCGAGGGAAATGCGTTCAAGCGGTTCCAAACGATCCCATGAACCACAACGTCATCTGAGCCGGGGAGCGCATGCCATTTCGTTTTGACAAGTTCACGATCAAGGCCCAGGAGGCGGTGCAAAACGCCGTCGAACTGGCTGGCAGCCGCGGCAACCCGCAGGTGACGCCGGTCCATCTCCTGCACGCGCTTGTCGCGGAGCGGGAGGGGATCGTGCGGCCGCTGCTCGAGAAGATCGGGGTCGATCGCGGGCATCTCGAACGGATCATCGAGGCGGAACTCTCGCACCTGCCGAAGGTGTCGGGAGGAGCCCAGCCGCAGCCTGATCAGGAGCTGATCAAGGTGTTCGAGGCGGCCACGGCCGAGTCGGCCGCCATGAAGGACGAGTTTGTCTCCACCGATCACCTGCTTCTGGGCCTGGTAAAGACGCCCTCGAAGGCGAAGAACGTGCTGCAGCTTGCAGCGGTGGGCGAGAAGGAGTTGATGGCGGGGTTGCAGGCAGTACGTGGCCAGTCGCGGGTCACCGATCAAAACCCGGAGGAGAAGTTCCAGGCCCTCGAGAAATACGGCATCGATCTGGTGAAGCGGGCCAGTCAGGGGAAGCTCGATCCGGTGATTGGTCGCGACGCCGAGATTCGTCGTGTGATTCAGGTGCTCTCGCGGCGGACGAAGAATAACCCCGTGCTGATCGGCGAGCCGGGTGTGGGCAAGACGGCCATCGCCGAGGGGTTGGCGGTGCGGATCGTGCAGTCGGACGTGCCGGAAACCCTCCGCGGCAAGCGGGTGATCGCGCTCGATCTGGGCGCCCTGATTGCCGGCACGAAATACCGCGGCGAGTTCGAGGACCGGCTGAAGGCGATTCTCCGCGAGGTGGAGGCGTCGGCGGGCAACGTGATCCTGTTCATCGACGAGCTGCACACCGTGATCGGGGCGGGTGCGGCCGAAGGTGGCTCCGACGCGGCAAACCTGCTCAAGCCGGCGCTGGCCCGCGGCGAGCTGCGATGCATCGGGGCGACGACGCTCGACGAATACCGCAAGCACATCGAGAAAGACGCCGCGCTCGAGCGACGGTTTCAGCCGGTGATGGTCGGCGAGCCGAGCGTGGAAGACACGATCGCCATCCTGCGGGGGCTGAAGCCCCGGTACGAGGCGCACCACAAGGGTGTGAAGATCAAGGATTCAGCACTCGTGGCGGCCGCTGAGCTGTCTCATCGCTACATCGCCGACCGGTTCCTGCCCGACAAGGCGATCGACCTCATGGATGAGGCGACCAGCCGGATCGCGATGGAGCTGCAAAGCGTGCCGAGCGAGATTGACGAGGTGCAACGGCGGCTGCTGCAGCTGGAACTGGCGGCACGGCAGTTGGCCGAGGAGACGGAGGAGCACGCCAAGGAACGGCTCGTTGAGATCGAGGAGGAGTCTGCCGAGCTGCGGAAGAAGCTCGCGAGCCTCCGGGAGCAGTGGGAGGCGGAAAAGAGCGGCGTGGGCAGCTCGCAGGAGGTGCGGAAGCAGCTCGACGAGGTGCAGCTCGCGTTTGACAAGGCGGGCGTGCAGATCAAGGACCGTCAGGCGTCGGGGCAGCCGGTGGGCGAGGATCTCTACCAGAAGCTCTATGAACTCGACGTAAAGCGAAAGGCTCTGCAGCAAAGGCTGGAGCAGGAAGGCTCGGAGAAGGAGGCGAAGGAGACCGCCGCCAAGGGGGCCGCGCCGACGAAGCGGCTGTTGCGGCGCGAGGTCGGCCCCGAGGAGATCGCCGAGGTGGTGAGTGCCTGGACCGGCATTCCGGTGACGCGGCTTGTCGAGGCGGAGCGGGCGAAGCTGCTCGTGCTCGAAGAGCGGCTCCACCAGCGGGTGATCGGCCAGGACGAGGCGGTCGAGGCAGTGAGCAATGCCGTCCGCCGCAGTCGATCGGGCCTGCAGGATCCGAACCGTCCGATTGGATCGTTCATCTTTCTGGGGCCCACGGGTGTGGGCAAGACGGAACTCTGCAAGGCATTGGCCGAGGTGCTCTTCGACGATCAAAACGCCATGATCCGCATCGACATGAGCGAGTTCATGGAGAAGCACACGGTCGCGCGGCTGATCGGCGCGCCTCCGGGCTACGTGGGCTACGAGGAAGGGGGGCGTCTGACCGAGGCCGTCAGGCGGCGGCCCTATTCGGTGGTGCTGCTCGACGAGATCGAGAAGGCCCACCGCGACGTGTTCAACGTCTTGCTGCAGGTGCTCGACGACGGCCGGCTCTCCGACAGCCTCGGCCACACGGTCGACTTCACCAACACGATCGTGGTGATGACGAGCAACATCGGCAGCCAGGCGATCCAGGAGATCACCAAGGAGGGGGGCAGCGAGCAGGAAGTTCGCGATGCCGTGAAGGAATCGCTGCAGGCCCGGTTCCTGCCGGAGTTTTTGAACCGGATCGACGAGACGATCGTCTTCCATCCGCTCGACAAGAAGCACATCCACAAGATCGTGAAGATCCAGGTGGACAGGCTCGTGGAGCAGGCCGCGAAGGCGGGCATCACGCTCGAGTGCACCGACGGTGCGATCGACGAGATCGCACGGCTGGGCTACGACCCTGTGTATGGGGCGCGGCCGCTGAAGCGGGTGATCCAGCAACAGCTCCAGAACGAACTGGCGCGGGAGCTGCTAGGCGGGCAATTCCCGGAGGGGAGCCGCGTGAGGATCGACTTCGTGCAGGATGAGTTCACGTTCGAGCGGGTGGCTGAGTAGCCACGTATTGCCCCGGCTCTTCCTGGCGGGGTAGACTTCAGATGACCATGTTGGTCATGTCGGTAGTCAGCCCTCGTTGAGGCCCCCATGAAACGGGTTCAAATCGCCGAAGCCAAAGCCCACCTGTCGGCACTGGTGGAACGGGTGGAATCCGGGGAGGAGATCGTGATCTCACGACGCGGTAAGCCTGTGGCGCGGCTGGTGCCGGAGCCTCGGACGCAACGTACCGCTGTCGATGTGTTTGAAGCGGCCTGGTCGCTCGGCGGTCTCGATCTGGAGCGGATCGCGGAACTGCCGCTCGAAAATGTCGATCTGGATCGATGAGATGCCATTCCTTCTCGACACGAACATTCTCATCGCGATGAGCAAGCAGCGGCCCGGCCTTGCGGATCGGCTCGAAGGCATTCCGGCCGACGCGGTCCTTCTCTCGTCGGTCGTGGTCGCCGAGATCGAATACGGCATCGCCAAAAGTCGGCGGCGGCAGCACAACAGGCGGGTCTTCGACGCACTGTTATCCGGTTTTAGAGTCCTCCCGTTCGATGCTGCGGCTGCGAGGCTCTACGGGCCGATTCGGGCCGAACTTGAAAAACGCGGCCGGTTGATCGGGCCCTACGATCTGATGATCGCCGCCCACGCCAAGTCGGTCGATGCCGTTCTGGTGACGGACAACACCAGGGAGTTCGCTCGCGTCGACGGGCTAAAAACCACAAATTGGCTCGGGACAGTTTGACTGTTCCCGTTGCAGTTTATTCGTTTCACGCTTGCGTACGAGGCATCGGCTCGTCGGGAAAAGCATCCCGCCAAATGGCATCGTAGTCGGCTATGAGTTCCAGGGAGCGGACTGCCATCTGGAGCCGTTTGAAGTCGATCTCGTCACGGTTTTCGCGCAGGAGCATGGCCGCGTCGGCGCGGTCGATGATGCGTCCTGCCAACAACTTGATGACGATCAAGTCGTCCGGTCGAACGACGCGAATCGGCCGGTCGCTGCCGGGCAGGCGTCGCTCGGCTGCCCGGGTCAGTGACTCCCGCTGGAATTCGACGTCGGCAAGCAGCACGTCGAACTGAAACGGCAGCAGAGCATCTTCGGGCTGGTACATGAATTGCAGGATCGTCTGCCCGTCGATCGTGAGGGCCGGCGGTGAATGTTTTGGGTGGAAGCCGGCCTGTTTCAGGTGGAGCACCACCTCGTCGATCCGCCGGCGATCGATAGCGATCAGCACATCGGCGTCACGTGTGTAGCGGGCGTGGTTCCATGCGGTAAGCGCCAGGCCGCCGATCAACGCCATGGGGGAGTCGAGGGATGCGAGGGCATCCCAGCCTCGATGCAGTGTGGCGAGCACACCTTCACTTGCCATTGGTTGGCCCTGAGCTGAATCGCTTGAGCATGCGAAATTTTGCCGCCGTGCTCTCGGCGGAACGGCGGTCGAGCCAGGCGAGAAAGGCATGCGTTGCCTTTTCGTCAGAGCCGTGCTTTTCTCGGAAGCCGCCGAGGAGCATCCGGTCTCCTTCGTCCACGAGCTGCGCCCAAAGTCTGATCCTGTCCTCTGGTGACAGGTGACGGATGCTCGGCGGCGCCAGATCGTTCGCTGGAATGAGCTGGTTGGTGGGCATGTTGAAATCATACCCAGCGGCTCAACCCCACGCTCGGTCCCGTGGGGTTTGTGCGACAGCGACTAGCCGCGCTTGCGCTCTTCGAGGCCCATGCGGGCGATGAGGAGATCGCACCCGGTGGTCATCTTGCGGAGCTTTCCAGCGATGACGAGCTTCTCGGACGTCGTGGCCTTCTTGAGCTTGGTCTCGAACTTGGCCAGCTTCTGGCGGCGGTGCCGACGACGCTTGATTTCCTTCATCCGGTTGCTGATGCCGCCCATGCGTGGTTGTTCCTGACTTTGAAGTGGGTTGGGGAAAGAGACCGTGGGTGTGCGGGAGACCCGGAAATGTAGGAAATCCGGCCGTTTTCGTCAAAGCCTGCGCATAAAACGGGCGTTGGAGGGGTTTGGCGGGCGGGATAGACTGCGGGGGTCACGGATCGGCGTAGGCTGACGTGTTCCTTTGAATTTGGATGGGTGGCAGAGCGGTTGAATGCACCGGTCTTGAAAACCGGCAGTCGCGAAAGCGGCTCGTGGGTTCAAATCCCACCCCATCCGCCTTTTGATAAAGTCAGTGTCATACGTACCTCGTTTTCAAGTCTTTTCGTAACTCGACCATCGATCTTCCAGCACGCGTGTGCTGGATTTGTGCTAGATCCGCTGGTGGGGCGGCGCGGTCATAGCGCCGGGGCCGTCCTGCGTGTGCTGAATCTGTGCTAGGCCCGTCGGTGGTGGCGGACAATGCAGAGCTATCCGCCACGCTTGTCTTCCCGTGTGTCGGCCGGCTTGCCCGTCCGCTTCGCACTGTCGCCGGGCTTTGCCTGGGGCCTGGGCTTTGCAGAGACGTCGGCGTGGCCGTGCAGTCGCTGCATCCAGCCCTGCGATGTCCGGTCGGCGATGTGCATGTAGAGCCTGAGGATCTGGGCGTCGACGTGGCCCACCCACGACCGGATGACCGCCTCTGGCACGCCCTCGCTGGCCGCGTGGGAGATGAACGCGTGCCGGAAGGTGTGGAGGTGGCCAGGCAGGCCGATCCGCGCGAGCAGCCGCTTCAGATGAAGCAGCAGCCGGCGTTCCGAGAACTGCCGCAGACCCTGCGGGTCGGAGCCTCGCGGAGGAGCCGTGATCACCCATCGCGAATGCCGGGGCAACGATCGGAGCAGTTCGACGGCCCGTGGGCTGAGCGGGATCGCGCGGATGTCGCCCGTCTTCGGCTTCCAGCCGTCCTTGGGGCGGATGTGGAGAACCGGATGGGGCCCATCCAGCGCGACGTCGGCCCAGGTGAGGTGCTTGAGTTCGCCCACCCGCATGCCGGTCTCGGCGAGCAGTTCCAGCGCATCGCGATGCGGCGTGCTGGAGGCCGCCAGGATCCTCTGCACCTCTTCCTGCGTCCAGCAGGGCTGGGGCCGTGGCTTCGGCTTCACCAGCCGCAGGCCGGCTAATGGGTCACGGGAGAGCAGGTTTCGTCGGCGGGAATGGTTGACCACCTGCCGGAGAATCGTCGTCTCGGTATGGATGGTCTTCGGGGCCTTCCCTTGGTCCACCCGCAACGTTCGGAATCGATCAACGAACGTCAGATCGACCTGGATCAGAAGCGGCCGACCCAGCTCCGCGGCGATCTGCCGCATCAGCTTGAAGGTGTGTCGATACTGCGTGAGCGTTCTTTTCGCGCGGCCCTCGCTTACGAGAAAGGCGTCGTAGGAACGAATAGCCTCGTCGAGTGTGATCTTGTCGCGGTCGAGATCGAGGTTGCCCTCGACCATGCCCCGCTCGATCTTCAGTGCCCGCTTTGTGGCCTCGGCTTTATTGGTGGTCTCGAGCGACCGCCGCACCTGGCGGCGGTGCACCTGGATGTTGATCCACCAGGTGTCACCGCGTCGCCAGATGCGGGCATGATCGCCGACCTTGATTGAGCCGCCATCGTTGGCAGCCTTCTCGTGGCGATCAGTCATTGGGACGCTTTCCGTTGAAGTACCAGTCAATCAGCCGGTCGCGGAAGAACCCGACGCGGCGACCGACGAGCCGCGAGCAGCTGCTCAGATAGCCTTTTGATCGCCACTCGCGGAGCGTCTGCACCGGTGTGTTGATCAACTGGCTGGCCAGTGCAAACGTGAGCACCGGCGGATACTGCCTTCCCCAGTCGCCGGTGGAGAACGCCCGGTCGATTTCTTCCTGGGTGAGATTCAAAGAATCATGTCTGGCCATGGAGATGGCTCCCTTGGTTGTGGAAAAGTGAACGCAGCACGCGCTGCATTCACGTGGACTCCGTTTTCCGAAATCGGGATGGCCCGACTGAATCACCGGTGCGCCACCGGTGCGCCGGTTCCGCGCGGCCTCGGCGCAGGAAAAAGCGGTGGAAACCGCGTGATAAACCGGCGTTTCGCAGCCACGCAGCGGTGTGCGAAATCGCTGGAATCAGTCAGAAGGACTGATTCGATATCAGCCGTCGGACGACGTGGAGTGGAATGCCCACCGCACGCAGCCGGATCCGTTGCCGAAGAATCGGATATCGGTCAGGTTCTCATTCAGGCTGGCGACGGCATGCCGCAGTGATTGCGGGTCTTCTGCCGTCGCCGTCGGCATAGGGTCCTCGATGGACGTAGTCCAGCGAGCGAATTCAAACGCATCAAGGATGCAGACGATGCGGGCGGATATCCTCAGGCTGCGAACGGTACGGATGACCTTGCTGCCGAGAAGGAGTGTGCAGGCGTCCCGATCCCAGTGGGGCCGGTCGGATGGCGGTCTCGCCGCCTGCTCGCCGGCCTCTTTCAGCAGCCATTCGCGGCGGTCGGGTGTCATGATGCCCACAGCGAAAGCGATATCGACGATGGCTCGATATTCGGAACCCCGCCGGGCTCGCATCCACATGTCGATGACGTTGGCATTGGGGCACGCCTTGGAATAGTCGTCGTGGCAGTATTTTCGATCGGTGTCGTTGAACACCTCAAGCCAGACCCGTCTTCCAATCATGTCGGTCTGAACCAATCGCCTGGCATGCTGCATGACTTCGACGGCCCGCTGCTGCGACGGCGTGAGCGGGGCATCTTTTTTCATCGGCTTGTGCTCAGGAGTCTTTGGCTATCGGTGCCGTTGTGTCGCGTTGAACAGCGTCGACGATGAGGTGAGCCAGCATGTCGAGAAGCGCTAGCTCCGCGGTGATGATCGCGGGAGTGCGATCCCGCTCGTTGGTGTTGGAGATGCTGTCGGCCTGCGGTGCAGCCTCAGGAGAATTGTCGTGATAGTCGGGCATTTGTGAAGGTATTTCTGCGGGGTTGGTTGGAAAAATAAAAGCCGACGGCGCAGGTGGATGCCTGGTGCATCGGAGCCTGCGCCGCCGG
>CAMCQY010000052.1 GCA_945877135.1 Candidatus Kuenenia stuttgartensis | reverse complement strand
GGCGAGATCGACTCGGTCGAGTGCGGCCACGCGGGCGGAACCGGCGGCCGTGCCACCAAACGTCTTCTCGAGATGTTCTGCGCGGAGGATCGACACGGATGCGGCAGCTCCCTCGGGCTCGGTGTGCGCGTGCCCCTACGGCACCGGTTACGGCCGCTCAACATACCCATTTTACCGGCCCCCAGTGAAAGCGTGCCGGAAAATCCGGATGTCCGACGTATTCCGGCTGGAGCGACTGCGTTGCCTCTGCCGAATTCTCCGGATGGCGGACCGCCACGAGAGCCCAGCATGATCCCGCACCTCCATCACCTCATGAGCGCCACGAGCCCGACGCCAGCCCGGTGGCAGTTGCGGCTGTTCGCAGTGAAACGGTGCGGCGCAGTTCTCTCTGTGGGTCTGATCGTGGGGCTGGCAGTGGGGCTGGTCTCATCGCACCCCTGTCGAGGGGAAGACTGGGCGAAGACGAACAGCGGTCTCCGGCTGCCTGAGCCGGGCGTACCTCTCGGCCGCGTGCCTGAAAACCTCCTGGTCGCACCGCCGCTGATCGACGCGGCCACTCAGGACGCGGCCCACGGCCCATCGCCCAAGACACTCGATGAGTTCACGGCGATGGCCCTCCAGAACCATCCGAAGCTTCGGACCGCTCAGGCCGCGGTCGAGGCGGCCCGCGGCAAGGCGGTGCAGGCGCGGCTCTATCCCAATCCGGTTGTCGCCGGCTTTTCACCGCAGATTGCGGGCGATGAAAGCCAGTGGTCGGGGACGGTCGCGCAGGACCTCGTCACTGCCGGCAAACTGCGGCTCTCCCAGCAGGCGGCCCTGCGGGAGGTTCAGATGGCGGAATACGAGCTGATCCGCGCCCGCTATGACGTTCTCACCGAGGTTCGGCAGAGCTTCTATGCCCTGCTCGTGTCGCAGCGGCGCGTGGAGATCTATCAACTGCTGATGGACATCGCCAACCGCTCCTACGAGATCGGACGGCAACTGGCCGAAGCGGGCGAGGGCACGAAGGCTGACGTGCTGTTCTGGAGCATCGAGCGGGATCGGGCCGAGGTTCGTCTCCTCAACGCGGGGGTGTTCATCGAAACGGGGCGACGGCAGGTCGCCACGGCGATCGGCCTACCGCGGGCCGATGTCGGCAAAATCGAGGGCGACCTCATGCGCAAGCTGCCCAACTTCGACTTGAAGACGCTGCAGGAGGCTGTGGTGCGGAGCAACGCCAAGCCCCGAGTGGTCGAATCCGACATAGCGCGGGCTCAGTGGACCCTGGAACGGGCCGTCGTGCAGCCGATCCCGAACATCAACCTGATGGGCGGCTACCAGCGGCAGGTCGGCGTCCCTGCCATGGATCAGGGCCTCGTACAGGTGATGATGGCGGTCCCGCTCTTCGACCGAAATCAGGGCAACATCCGTGCAGCTCGGGCCGATATCGCCGCCTCGCGGGCAGACCTCCGCACCATCGAGATTGATCTGGCCACGCAGGCCGCGCAGGCGATCGCGACCTACCGCACGTCGCAGCGGCTGGTCGAGTGGTACGAGCAGTACATCCTGCCGAAGGCCCGGGAGACCGTGCAGCTCACGCAGACGCTCTATGCCCGTGGCGAGTTGACGTTCCTCAGCCTGCTGCAGGCCCAGAAGATCCTCACCGAAACGGAACTTGCCTACGTCGAGGCGCAGGCCGACCGCTGGACGAGCGCCGTGACCATCGCAAGTCTGCTCCAGCTTGAACAGTTTCCCCTCGAGGCAGACGCGCCTGCCGTCATCGCCACCAACGATGCTGAGAGTGAACTCAATCTCCGCCGCGCGAACCAGCCGGCTGCACCAGCTGCCCCGGCCGCGATCCAACAACTCCCTGCGCCGTGACGTCGGCGGGTGAGACATCGGCCGCTCTCCATCCAAGCCCGCAGCGCACGCAAGGGAATCCGGTCGCTCGTCACCCCACCGCTCAGCGACCGCCAACATCCAGCGGCAGGCTCGTCTGGGCTGTCCGCCCGGCGATCGTGTCGGTGACGGCGACCTCGATCCGGCACGGCCCGGCCGGCGTCGATGCAGGCAACGCCACGAGGTATCTGGCGAAGTAGTCGCGTCGGTGGCTGCCGCAGGTCTCTTCCAGCGGCTCGAAGGTCCATTCGTGCACCCGACGGCCATCAGCGCCGACGAGCCTCAGCACGGTATCGACCCGCGTGGTGTGCCCCTCGGCTGACTCTCGCGATGCCAGTTGGTCGAGTTCGAAATAGACGATCAACTCCTGACCCGGCTCAAACTGGGCCGTTTCGAAGCGGTCAACAACGCCCCACGCCCGCACCCGCGAGGCGAAGCAGGCGTTTTGGACGGCGAAGACGGGCGTCGGCGCAGTCGCCGGCACGGCGTGTTGCCGAGACTCCGCAGGAGCGGCTGGCGGTGCCTCGACCGTTGCCTCGCTTGGCGGCATCGGAGCGACCGGCTCTGCGACCGCAGCGGTAGTTTCCCGATCCATTACACCGGCGGCAACGCTCTCGGATGGCGGCCGAGACGGCTCGGCGAGCCCGGTGGCATCAGCACGCCCTGCGTCGCTGTCGCCATGTGCGGCGTTCAATGCCGCAGTGAATTCCTCGATGACGACCGGCCAATCCTGACGGGGCGTGCCCTTGAGCGTCGCGATCAGCATGCCACGGGCGGTGTCGTTCAGTCCGCCAGATTCCGCGAGGCGGTGGTCCGCCTCGACGACTGCCTCGTCGAGCGTCGCAGGCGACCAGGCTGCTGCCTCCGAAGAATCTCCCGCATTGGCATCGGCAGGCGAGCTGTCGGCGACCTCGGATTCTTCGGTCTCGTGGTCGTCGGCTTGTGCGGTCTCGCCTTTCCTCTTGGCGTCGGCCTGTGTCTCGGAGGCGTGCTCCACCGCGTCGAGCCAGGTCTCGCGGAGGTACGCCGAGCTGATCACCGACGTGCAGCCGGAGGATGACGTCATGCAGACCATGGCAGCCAGAAGCAACCAGCCGTTCCGGAACGCGGTAGGGGAGTTTTTCATGCGGTTTCTCATCGCTGCCAACAGCCAGCCCACGAAAGGCCCCAGCCACACGATCGCCCGCGGCTGCCCAGGCGGGCAGGGCGTGATCCGGCGGAGAGTAAATTTTCTTGACTTCCCGGGGCAAGAGCAGCCGCACGGCTGCGTTCTGGTCGGGGTCTGCTGCCATCCGCCGCCGCGAAAAAAACGAGCCAAGCTGCTACACTCCGCCCGCCGCTGCCTGAGTCCGCACTGGTCCGCCGACAGTCACCAATTCGCCCAAACTCCCGATGACCCCAACAACGCTCCAGTCTGAACGAGTCCCCGCCGGCTGGCACCACCGCCATCTGCTCGACCTCGAGCGGCTGACCGGGGACGAGATCCGGCTGCTGCTCGACACGGCGGCGCTCTTCAAGGAGGCCACCGACAACTGCCGGCGCAAACTTGCGGTGCTCACTGGCTCGACGGTCGTGAACCTATTCTTCGAGAATTCCACCCGCACGCGGACGAGTTTCTCGCTGGCTGCCCGCCGGCTGGGTGCCGACGTGGTTGACTTCTCGGCATCGACCAGCAGCCTGTCGAAGGGGGAGTCGTTCATCGATACGGCTCGGAACCTCGAGGCCATGGGGATCGATGCCGTCGTCGTACGACACAGTACCCCCGGCACCCCGCACCTGCTGGCCCAGCACCTCGATGTGGGCGTGATCAATGCGGGTGATGGGCCGCACGAGCATCCGACCCAGGGACTGCTCGACATCTTCTCGATCCGCGAACGGCTCGGTGACCTGAACGGAGTGACGGTCGGTCTGGTCGGCGACATTGCCCACAGCCGGACGGCCCGGTCGAACCTCTGGGGGCTCGTCAAGCTCGGGGCAAAGGTGATCCTCTGCGGCCCGCCCACGCTCGTCTCGCCACGCTGGCGGGAACTGGGCGTGGAGGTGTCGCATAATCTCGACGAGATCGTGCCGCGGTGCGACGTGCTCAACCTGCTGCGGATCCAGTTCGAACGGCAGAACATGCGGCCCTTTCCGTCGGTTCGCGAGTATGCCCACCTCTATGCGATGACGAGCGATCGGCTCACCCGCGCCAAGCCCGACCTGCTGATCCTGGCTCCGGGGCCGATCAACCGCGGTGTGGAGATGACGGCCGAGGTGGCGGACTGCCGCCAGTCGCTGATCCTCGACCAGGTCACCAACGGGCTGGCAGTTCGAATGGGCGTGCTCTGGCTCACCTGCGGGCCGCGCGATCCTGGCGCGGCCACGATCAGCCCCAGCAGCCTCCCACACAGGAGCCACTCATGAGCACCCTTCTCATCCACGGCGGGCGGGTCGTCGATCCCGCGCAGAACATCGATCGCGTCGATGACGTGCTCGTCCGCGACGGCCGCGTGGCCGAGATCGGCCGCAGCGACGCAGTTGCCGATCAGACCATCGACGCCACGGGGCTGGTGGTCAGTCCGGGCCTCATCGACATGCACGTGCATCTGCGCGAGCCGGGTCGTGAGGAGGATGAGACCATCGAAACCGGTACCCGGGCGGCCCTCGCCGGCGGGTTTACGAGCGTCGCCTGCATCCCCAACACCGAGCCGCCGATCGACACGCAGGCAGCCGTCGAATTCATCCACCAGAAGGCGGCCCGTGCCGACACCTGCAACGTGTTTGTTGTGGGCTGCGTGAGCCGCAACCGCGAAGGGAAGGAACTCGCCGAGATCGGCCAGCTCGTGGAGGCCGGCGCGGTGGCGTTCAGCGACGACGGCGCCCCGGTCTACGACGCCGAACTCATGCGTCGCGCTTTCGAATACTGCCGCATGTTCGACAAGCCGATTCTGGCCCACGAAGAGGTGCTGGAACTGTCTCGTGGCGGCGTGATGAACGAAGGGCTCGTGTCGCTCGTGCTCGGCCTCACCGGCATGCCGGCAGCGGCCGAAGAGGTGATGATCGGACGCGATATCGCGCTCTCCGAGGTGACCGGTGGTCGCCTCCACGTGATGCACGTCTCGACGGCCGGAGGCGTGGAACTGATCCGGGCCGCGAAGGCCCGTGGCGCCAGCGTGACCGCCGAGGCCTGTCCTCACCACTTCACGCTCACCGACGAGGGGCTGCGTGGCTTCGACTCCAACCACAAGATGAGCCCGCCGCTGCGGACCGCCGCCGACGTGGAGGGGATTATCGCGGGCCTGGTGGACGGCACCATCGATTGCATCGCCACCGACCATGCCCCTCACGCCCCCGAAAAGAAGATGCTGGAACTCGACCGCGCTCCGTTCGGGATCCTCGGCCTGGAGACGGCGGTGGGACTGACCGTCACGCGGCTGGTGTCGCCGGGGAAGATCGGCTGGTCGCGGATGATCGAGGCGATGAGCACCTTGCCCGCCAGGATTCTGGGTGTGGATCGCGGCACCCTGCGGCCCGGGGCCGTGGCCGACATCACGGTGATCGACCCAAACCTGTCGTGGAAGGTCGATGTGAAATCGTTCCAGTCAAAGAGCGTGAACTCGCCCTTCGACGGCTGGACGCTCCAGGGCAGGGCGGTGGCGACGATCGTGGCGGGCCGTGTGAAGTATCGGCTGGGTCGGGATTGAATCCCCGCGTTGTCCATGACGCTCATCATCGACGGCTACAACCTGCTGCATGCGTCGGGCGTGTTTGGCGATGAACGGGGGCCGCGAGGCTTCGAGAAGTCGCGGCTGGCGCTGCTCGACATGCTGCTCGACCTGCTGGGTGAGGCGGCCACCGACACGATCGTGGTGTTTGACGCCGCCCGCGCCCCAGATGGCCTGCCCTCGCGGCTCACACATGGTGGCATCCGTGTCTGGTTCGCCAGGGAATACCCCGACGCCGACTCGCTCATCGAGGAATTGGTCGAGGATGCCAACGCCCCCTCGAGCCTGGTCGTGGTGTCGGGCGACCGCCGGCTGCAGATCGCGGCCCGTCGCCGCCGGGCGCAGGCCGTGTCGAGCGACGAGTGGCTGGCCACGATGCGCGAAGAGCGTCGGAAGCGCCGCCGCCAAGCGGAGACAAAGCCCCCCGAACCAGGCCCGGCCGACGTCGAAGGCTGGAAGCGGTATTTCGGCCTGTGAGGGGCCGGCCATGCCCCGTCGCCGGACGTTCACTTCGGGCATCCTGCCCTACGCTCACTCGATGCTGACTGCGCTCCGGCAGCCTGCCTGCGCTTGTCAGCAACGCCGGCTCTCGGGGCATGGCCGGCCCCTCACGGATGACGCCGATCGCATACAAGCCCGGAGCGCAAGCGACGGGATGGGCTCGCCATTGATGGCAGGCCCGGAGGGCCGGGGCAGCACCAGCCGACGGAGTCGGCCAAGCGACGGTCGGCAGGATGCCGAGCCGTCGCGTGTATACACCGCATGGCCAGCCCCGAACCGTCGCCGTTACTCCTTCGCCCAGCGGGCCATCTTGCGGTCGAGCGTGGAACGCTCGATGCCGAGGATCGCGGCTGCTTTCGTCTTGTTGCCCCCCACGGCTTCGAGTGTTGCGAGCACCTGTTTCCGCTCCATCTCGTCGAGCGTCGTGGGCGTGAACGGGCTCGGATGCCCCATCGGCATCCGGCCGGTGTCGCCTGCGGAGGCGAGGTGGGAGAGCGCCAGTTCAGAGGCGTCGATCCATTCTCCTTGCGAGAGCACGACTGCCCGCTCGATGCTGTTGCGCAACTCGCGGATATTGCCCGGCCAATGGTAGGCCAGCATTGCCGCCGTCGCCTCTGGCGTGAAGCCGTGCACGCGACGCCCCGCCTCCATTGCGAATCGCTTGAGGAAATGGGCCGCCAGGATCGCGATATCATCCGGCCGCTTGCGGAGCGGCGGAACGAAGATCTCCACGACCTTGAGCCGGAAGTAGAGATCGCGGCGGAAGTCACCGGCCTCCACGGCCTCCTCCAGGTGGCGATTGGTGGCCGCCACCACGCGGACATCGACCTGCACGCGGGCACTGCCGCCAACCCGCTCGAACGGATGCCCCTCGAGCACCCGCAGAAACTTGGCCTGGATCCCCGGGCTCATTTCGCCGATCTCGTCGAGAAACAGCGTGCCCTTGTGGGCGGCTTCGAACTTTCCGGCCTTGCGCTCAGTGGCGCCGGTGAAGGCGCCCTTTTCGTGGCCGAATAATTCGCTCTCCAGAAGCGTCTCCGACAGGGCCGCGCAGTTCATGCAGACGAATGGGGCCGTGCGCCGGCTACTTGCCTCGTGGATGGCCCGCGCGACGAGTTCCTTGCCGGCACCGCTCTCGCCGCGGATCAATACGGTGGCCTTGGTGGCCGCCACCCGCTCGATCTGGCCGACGATGGTCTGCAGCCCGGCACTGGAGCCGATCATCCGCCATTCCTCCCCCAGTCGCCGTCGGAGCTGTTCATTTTCGTCCGTTGAACGGGCCAGTTGCGAGGAGAGCACCTCGCGGGCGGCGAGGTTGTCAATCGCCAGGCCGAGCGCATCGCAGACCGCCATGACGAATTCCAGGTCGTCGGGGGTGGCCTCTCGCTGCTGGCCATCCACTTCGAGGTGCAGGATGCCGACGGCATGGCCGCCCAGCCGAATTGGGGCAGAAATGCCCGCCACCCGCCCGCCGTTCGGTGCTGCCGCACGCGCCAGTACCGCCTCGTCGGTTCCCAGCACCGCGGCGATCACTCCGGTCGGCACAGCGGTGGACGGCCAGTCTGCCGGCACCGCGACGGTCTGGGTCAGTCCGTAAGCCGGACCGGTCGCGTCCTGCCGCGGTGCGGCCGACCGCTCACCGATCTGCTCCGGGAGCAGCACGATCCCGCGGATGGCGCCGGCGCCCTGCATGGCCGACTCGAGCGCCAGCGAGGCCACCGCCTTGAGGTCGTTCGCCCGCCCCAGAGAAAATGCCAGTCGGCAGAGTTCGGCGGCGGCGCGGCCCACACGGGGCGCGGTTCCCGCCGCCTCACGGATATCGTCGAGCAGTCGGCTCTTGGCGCGGCGATGCGTGATCGAGGCATGCCACGCCTCGAGTTCCTCCGGCATTTCGCCGGTCGCAGTGCCGCCAAGTCCGTCGGCCTCGCCCGTCGAAGCGGCCGCTGGCTCGCCGTCGCAGACGACGATCTCGACGCGGCCGACGGTCACGATGTCGCCAGGCATCAGCACCCGGTCTGTGGAGAGCGGTTCCCCGCCGACGAGCGTGCCGTTGCGGCTCTTCAGGTCCCGAATCGACCAGCCTGCCGCAGCGCCAAAGATCTCCGCATGAAAACGGCTGGCCTGCTCGTCATGCAGCACGATACGGTTGCTCGGAGCGCGGCCGAGGGTTACGCGTTCGCCGGGCAGCAGCGGAACCACCGCCTGGCCGGCAACGGGATCTCGAACGAGCAGGAAGGTGGTGGGAACGGAGGCCATGTCGTGGTTCTTTTCTCACCTGCATCATGACTGCGCGGCACTTGTTTTGGGAGGGCCGCCAACCGGGCTCTCGGCTGTTCGCCGCTGCAGTACCACGGTGGGAGGAAGAAAAACGAGTTTTGCCCGCCAGAAACGGGTTTGCCGCAACGGGCCCTCCGCGACTAGCATCCCCTCCAGTTCCTTCCGTTCACCGGCCCCCCCTTCGGAGGCCACGCCATGCTTCACATGATCGCCGGGCCCGGGATGTCATGCCTGGCCTGCCATGAAAGGTCGCCCATGAACTGCGGCATAAAGATCCCGTCACCAACCGCCAGCCTGTCCTGCCGCCGCTCGGCGGCAGGGTTTGCCTCCGCTGTCATCTGCATGGCCGTGGCATGGCATGGCGAAGCCCTCGCTCAAGTGGGGGGCATGGGCATGGGCTTCGGTGGTGCGGTGGGTGGCATCTCGATCGACGCCGACGGCATCGTGCGAAACCTCGATCCTCGGGCGGTCGAATCGCTGGCCAAGGAGCGTCGCCAGGCGCTGGCAAGTGGCGCGGCAGGCCGCGGCGCGGCCACGAAGCTCCGGAAGGTATCCCTGGCGAAGATTGTTGCAGCTGTGAAGTCCGCCAACGCCGGCCAGCCGCTGCCCCCCGAGGTGCTCTTCCTTGGCGGACTCGAACGAATCACCCACGTGTTTGTCGATACGGAAGGCCATGACATCATCCTCGCCGGCCCGGCAGACGCGCTGACCGTGGACGCGGCGGGCAACGTCGTGGCGGCCACGAGTGGCAGGCCACTCTTGCAGATGGAAGATCTGGTCGTCGCCCTGCGGGCGATCGACGCGGCCCGTGCGGGCGGCATCAAGTGCTCGATCGATCCCACTGCCGAAGGCATTGCCAGACTGCAGGCACTCCTGCGGACGCAGAAGACGATCGGCCAGAGCCCGGACGCCACGCTCGTGGCGATGCAAAACGCCATGGGTCCCCAGCAGGTGACGGTCGGCGGGGTGCCCGGCGACAGCCGCTTCGCCCGCGTGCTCGTCGCGGCCGACTACCGCTTGAAGCGGGTTGGCATGGGTCTCGAACCGTCCGGCATCTCCGAACTCCCCAGCTACCTGTCGATGGTGCCGCCGGGTTCGACCTCGGCGACGACGCTCCCCCGGTTCTGGCTGGAGGCGGATTACGAACCGATCTCCCGCGATCCCGATGAACTCGCCTGGCGGATCAACGGACGCCGGATGAAGTGTCTGACTGAAAACGACCTCGTCGATGCCGCAGGCGGTCGCACGGCGAAGGCCGTACCGGACGCCAACGCGAAAAAGTGGTGTGACCTGATGACGACGAACTACGACCGGCTCGCTGGCAAGCAGCCTGTCTTCGGGGAGTTGGTCAACTGTGTCGATCTGGCGGTGGTGGCAGCGCTCGTGCATGGCCGCCAGTTGGCCGGTCGGGCGGGGCTCGATCTCACTCCGCTTCTCGACGCCAAAACGCTGCCGCTGCCCTCCTACGACGTGCCCTCCAGCGTGCCGACGGTGGCCCATGGCCTGAAGAAGGGCAGCCGCTGGGTGGTAAGCGCCTCAGGGGGCGTGCTCTTCCAGCCCTGGAGCTTCGCAGCCAACACGACTGACTCGGCCGACATCGCCGAGGCCCGCACGGCGGCACTGACCGCGCGTCCCGCAGACGGCTGGTGGTGGGACTGAATACACGAAAAACATGGCCATCCTGGCCATTTTTTCTTGGCGGGCTCCGCCCGCTGGCGCTGAGGCCGCCATCCTGGCGGCCGGCGTATGGGCGCCACATCGGCATCCTGCCGCCACGACAGGCGGACGCCTGTCTGAAGCCATCGCTTGGCAAACGCAGTTTGCTGGTGCTGGCCGGGCATCCTGCCCGGCGGTGGTTTGTGAGCACGCTTGGCGGGCTCCGCCCGCTGGTGCTGAGGCCGCCATCCTGGCGGCCGGCGTATGGGCGCACCAACGGCATTCCAACCCGGAGTCCCCCGGCTCCCGCCGGGGGCTTTTATGGGACTCGGAACCTTCCGTGAGGGGCTGCCCGTGCTCCGAGAGCCGGCGTTGCTGGCCAGCGCAGGCAGGATGCCGGAGCGCAGTCAGCATCGAGCGAGCGAAGGACATGATGTCCGGAGCGAGCGTCCGGCGACGGGGCACGGGCAGCCCCGAACCGTCGACTTCACGAGAGATCCGGCGCGGCCCACTCGATCGTGATCAGACTCCCGGCTGCCACGGGAAAGTGTTCGTCCACCCAGCCCGCTCGCGCGACCGCCAACAGAAGATCGCCGTTGTCGGGGCAGGGCGGGGGTGGCACGCTCTTGGCCAGCAGCAGGTGGCCACCGTGCTCGACAGCCACAGTCGCCGCGATCGCATCGCTCGTCACCTGCCAGCCGACCGGCAGTATCGTTGCCCGCGATCCGATGCCGAGCCATGCTGGTACGTCGAGCACGGCGACGCCACCATCATCTGGCGGCGAGGCCGCTATCGGCACGTTCACGGCCGCAGCCACCAGCCGCGCCGTCAGCCGCATCGCATCGATGGCCAGATCGTGCATGAGCTGTGGCGGTTGCGGCAGGGTGTTGTCGAGCGATCGTAGCCCATCGACAACGGCACCGCCGCCCACCACGAGGCAGCAGCTGCTGGGGCCACGGGCCGCGATCAGCGACGCCAGCAGCGCCGGCCAGTCTGGCCGCGAGAGCAGGCTGCCTCCGACTTTCAGCACCAAAGGCCCGCTACCAGCAAGCAAAAGGTGATCCGCTCCAGGCTGACTGCGGAGGACACCGCCCCACCAGCCCTTGGCAGGCCTTGCCAGCGTGAGTTGGCGTGATGCCCCACTCATGCAAGCAGCCCCAGCGAGATGAGTGCGAGGCTGTGGGCGGGAGCCGCCCGCGACACGTCGGGGCCGAGCGTGTCGGTCAGCGACACGATATCGCCACTCCAGCCAGCCCGGGCCAATGCCCGCCGCGCGAGGCATGCACCGTGGCCGGAGAGCACGACCGATCCCGGCTGCCAGCCGCAGGAGTCTGCCACGCGGCGAAACGCCCGGGCAACCTGCAGGCTCTGCCTGTCGGCGCAGCATGCTGCCATGGTGATCGCCTCGTCGTGCGTGACGTCGTCCGGATCGGCCAGCAGCATGCGGGCCAGCCGCCGTTGTGCTGCCGCACGAGTGACTGGTCCGCCGTCTGCCGTATGCAAGGATCCTGATGGCGTGGAATCTGGGTTCTCGGCCAGCCCTCCCAAGAGGAGCCATACATCGAGAGACTGCGCGAAGAGTTCGCTCGCCACCGGATGCTTTCGTCCCCGCCAGGGCAGCGACCTGCAGATTGCCGAGACTGGCGTCCGCTCCATGCCCGTGTAGACCAGTTCGCCTGCGGCCATCCGCGTCACATCGTCATGGCCCGTCGCCGCTGGGGACCGCTTCACCAGCGGCACGATATCAGTCGTCGTCGAGCCGATGTCGATCAGAAATGCCCGGTCTGTGGTGGTCGCCGTGGCCGCCAGTCGGGCGACGGCGTGCCAGTTGGAGGCTGCGGCGGCGAGTGGCCGCTGCACCGCCTCCTCCGGAGAAACGATCGTGCCGTCCACGAGGTAGATCCCCACGGGGCACTCCGGGCCGGCTGCCGTGTGGGTCGCCACCGTCACGGCAGCAACAATGTCGGCGACGCCCTCCCGCCGCGATGCATAACAGTCGGCGATTTCGCCCGTCATCGTGGCGACGACGCGACGGGGCAGCCGTGCCGACACGATCCGGGCGAGCGCCGCGGGCAGTTCCGACCGCCGTCGCCAGAGTTCGAACGGCTCACTGTGCACCCATCCGAGCCCATCGGCCGCCTTGATGTTGGCGCCGCCGACGTCGAAGGCGAGCACATCGGCTATTCCATCGTCCCTACCCATACATCGCGGCGAGCCGCCGCAGGGCCGCGATGCCCCGGTCGAGCATCGCATCGGAGACGGTGTAGGCGATCCGGAAGTGGCTGTCGGCCTTTCCAAACACGCTGCCCGGCACCACGAGCAGTTTCTCCCGCTCCACGGCTCGTTCCGCAAAAGCCTTGCCGGAACCGCCGGGCGCCTCGGGATAGAGGTAGAACGCACCACCCGGCTGCACGAATCGGTAATGGTCGTGCAGTCCCGCCATCAGCTTGTCTCGCTTTCGGCGGCACTCGGCCAACGGCAGATCCATCGGGCAGTCGAGCGCGGCAATCGCCGCCCATTGGCCCACCTGGGGTGCACAGACGAACGTGTATTGCTGCAGCATCGTGCAGGCATCCACGACCGCCTTCGGTCCGTGCACCCAGCCGACCCGCCAGCCGGTCATGGCGTGCGACTTCGAGAAGCCGTCGATCACGACCACCGACTCGGAGTGCAGGGCAGGGGAGGCGAAGGGGGCGTCGTAGCAATACGAGCGGTAGAGTTCGTCGCTGATCAGCGTGATGCCGCGCGACTCCGCCAGCGTCGCCAGGCCGCGAACCGTGTCGGCATCGACCACCACGCCGGTGGGATTGGCGGGCGTGTTGAGCAGGATCGCGCGGGTGGCTGGAGTCATCGCCGCCGCGACCCGATCGACATCGATTCGGAAGGTCGGTGAGGTGTCGATCACCACACAACGGCCCCCGAGAAACTCGATCAAAGGCCGATACATCACGAACGCCGGCTCGAAGATGATCACCTCGTCGCCGGGGTCGATCAGGGACATGAGCACCAGCGCGAGCGCGCCGCTCGAACCGCTCGTCACGCAGAGGCGGCGATCCGGCTGGCCGAGTTCACGCCGCACCTCCTGCTCCAGTCGGTCGCGGAGTGCGGCGATGCCCTGCGTGGGCGTGTAGCCGTTCCGCCCGGCATCGATCGCCGCTTTCGCGGCCTCGCGAGCCGCCGGCGGCATCTCGAAATCGGGCTGGCCGATCGAGAGGTTGATGGGATCCTGAAGCGTCGCCGCAAGGTCGAAGACCTTGCGAATCCCCGACGAGTCAAAGGCCCCAGCCCGTTTCGAGATCACGCCGCCTCTGGCTGAACAGTCTGTTGCCGGTGCATTCAAGGCCGCTCAGCCCGCTTTCTTGAAGAGGGCATCCAAACGCTCACCGAGTTTCTCGCCCCGTGCATCGAGGGTGATCACATTGCCATCGCGGCCGATCAGCACCACCGTGGGAATGCCGCTGATGCCGTAGAACGTGGCGAGGGGGTGCTGCCAGCCGTCGCCCTTCGGCTCCTCGAACAGGATCGGCCACGGCAGTTTCTGCTCTTCGACGAACTTCTCGAGGGCCTCACGCTCCTGGTCGAGGCTGATGCCAACCACCTCGAACCCGTCCTTGTGATACTTCTCATACTGTTCGAGCACGTTGGGGATCTCGGCCACGCACGGCCCGCACCAGGTGGCCCAGAAGTCCACGAGCACGACCTTGCCGGCCAGGCTCTTCTGGTCGAACGGCTTGCCGTTGAGCAGCGTGCCGCGAATCTCCATCGGGTGGCCCGGGAGCGAGAGGCGACGGAGCGTGCCGGCGAAGCTATCCCCCATCTTTTGAATCTGCTCGTTCGAACTCTTGGCCATGGCCGGTCCGAAGCTGCGATAGGCTGCCGCCGCCACCGCTTCGCCGCCGGGCATGTGCTCGAAGGCGCCGGCCAACTGCATCGCCAGGCCCGCCGTCTGGATGTCATCCGGATCGGCTGCGAGCATCGCCGTGGTTTTTTGAACGAGCCCCTCGGCGGCTTTTGCGTCGCCGGAGGAGAGAATCTGCTGGGCCTCGCTCACCACCACCAGCCGTTGGGCCTCCTTGGCCAGATCCTTCGATGGGCTGTTGATCAGGGTCGCGGCATAGGTCGCCATGTCGGCGGCGGCTTTCTCGTCGCCAAACCTGCCAAGCATCATCAAGCTCTCGAGCTTCATCTTCGCCGCGGGATCGTGCAGGGGATCGGCCGGCTTCACCTGGGCGAGAATCTTGTCGGCGGCCTGCAGTGAGACGATCGCCACGTCACGCATGTAGGCCATCATCTCCTTTCGGGATGTCGGCCTGACGTTCGCCTGCTTGAGGTTGGCGATGAACTGCATCATCTCCTGGGGCGTGCCCTCAGGCAGCGGCGGCACCTTCGGCAGCGCCTGTGCTGCGGCTGGCCCTTCCGCCACGGCACCGGGCTGACGCGCCATCAGGAGCGTGGCCGAACCAACGACCAGCCCAGCGGCGATCATGAACAGGGCCACAGTCGGCGTGGAAAACAAGCGGGAACGCGCGTGGGACATGAATGCCTCAGGAAAGCGATGAGGGGAAGAGAAATCACTCCCTGAAATCGTACCTGCCCCAGCCCTGCCGTGGCTAGCGGACAACCGTTCGGAACCGCACGAAGCCGCCTTCGCCCGGTTTGAAGGTGTGCTGGAACTGCCACTTGAGCACCACCGAGCCGTCGTCGCCCTTGTCGGTGGCGAACTCGGCCGGCTGGTTGGCCGCCGCGGAACCGGGCACGAACTCGAGCCGGCCGGGCAGGGCATCGACGAGCACGATGTCGGTGAGCGATCGGTCGCCTGAATTGTAGAGGTAGATCGTGAAGTCGAGTTCTTCGCCGACCCGGGCCGTGTCGCTTCCGGCCCGCTTGCAGAGTGTCAGTTCGGCGCGGCCTGGGGATTCCAGGCGGAGCGTGGCCGTGCCGCGGTCGGCGGCCACCACCTCGGCCTGCTGCCTGCCCACCATCACCATCGCTGCCCGTGCACAGGTCCAGGCCAGCGGCACGTCGAAGCCGACCATCATCCGTGGCGTCTGCACGAGTTCGGCCCGCTCCAACTGCTCGTCGCGGACATCCTCGACCGGCTGCACGAGGCCATTCGATTCGTGGATGGGATCCCCCTGATCCACCGCCAGCGGGCCGAGTCGCTCCTCGAGAGCGACGCCGGGCAGGGCCTTGCGTGCGGCCTCCGGTGCCAGCGACTGGGTGCTGCGGCACACCGGCTGCAGATCGATCTTCGCCTCGGTGGCAACGTCGATGGCGAGTCCGCGTGGACCGATCGGCCGCGCGTCTTCATGCGGACGTGTCACCTGCCGCACCGAGCCGAATCGCGGCGCGTAGACACAGGCGCAGTTCGACGCGGTGACATGCACATCGCAGGAATCAGGGCCGTCGTCATCGGCACGATATCGGGCCACGGTGTCGCCGGAGGTGAGGTTCTTGAGGCCGAAGCGGGCCACCGGCATGGCGGGCGCGCGGGCATCCCCACCGTCACAGACGAGGCACGGGCCGACCATCGGCACTGGCCTGGCCAGCGGCATGCAGACGGTCTGATTGCAAGATTGGTTGCAGGATTGGCATGCGTTGCCGTCTTCGCACTGTCCGTCGTGCCGCGAAAAATGACCTCGTGCCAGCGGCAGCCGCCGGGGCAGGGGAGGGCAAGGCGCCTCGCAGCCGGTCTGCACGACGCCAGTAGCCGGCACGACGGCACTCGCCTGCACGACAGCATTGGATGGCTCGTGGGTCGCTTCGGCCGACTCCTCCGGCGCCACCGCAACCGCTGCCAGCGGCAGCATGAGCGGCTGCGTGATCGACCGACACGAGGCCAGGATCACCGCCGCCGTGGCGATGACAAACAGTCGTGGCCAACGCCACTCACTGCGGTCGAGATGCAGGCGGTCTTCGCTCATGGTGCGCTCCCCGGCCAGGTCGCGCCGGCCAAGTCGGCCGGCAGCCGGTTCCCGAGGATCAGTTCCGCCACCGGATCGCCGAGCGTGGTCGCCACGTCGAGGCAATCATCCCCCGGGCGGACATCGAACCAGCCCTCAGGCACCACGTCGGGAAGGTCGGGATCGCAGGCGGAGTAGACGACACGGCGCACGTGTGAGCCGGCCAGGGCGAGCGTGAGATCGTCTTCGTCGATGACGATCTCCACCGGAAACCGCCAGGCCATGCCCGGAGGCGTGGCCAGCTTGGCGAGCACGCGGATCGAGGGGAAGAGTTCGCGTCCGTCCTGCTGCGGGATGTTCGTGATCCGCAGCCGATAGGGGTGGCCGACGACCAGTCCCATTCGCAGCGGGCCGGCCTGCACCGGCGACCATCCCTCCGCTGTCTCGATCGAGATCTGCATCCCCTTCGGCCCGCGGATCTCGACCGGCTGCACTGCATCAGGCAGCATGGATTCCGGACAGGGGCCGGGCTGCAGCCGCCGCGTGACTCCAATCGCTCCCGGTGTCGGCATGGAGGCGGAATCGCCCCTCGGGCCGGCGACTTCACGGGCGTGGCCCGTGTCAATCGCCGGAACGAGAAACGCCGTCGCCATGAGCACGCGGACGATCTGCAACGCGGCCCCTGTTCGGATGATCCTTGCGAGATGCCTCATGGTGGTGTGGTGTGTTTGCGTTCGGAGTGCGGATGTCGGTCGGATGCGTTGATCGGCCAGAGGTGGAATGGAGAACATCCGTCCTCAGGAAGCGGTCTCAGGAATCAAGGATCAGGGGCTCGGCGGACACGGTGCACCGGGCGGGCAGGCCACGCCCGCGTTGAGGGCATCGGGATCGGGCCCACCGTTGTCCACCCACCGCTTGCGGTCTTCCTTCGGCTGCTTCAGCATGATGTTCGGCACATCGTGGTTCTCGGCGATGTAGGCCCGATGGGCGGGCTTCGGATAGCTGAGCCCGGGGTTCTGCTGGACGTGCAGCTTGAGTTCGCGGGTGGGCGGCGGGATGTGCATCTTCGTGTGGTTGGTGATCGTGTGCTTCTGGAGGCCGGCCGGAATGCCCAGCGGAATGTGGGCGGGGCCAGGCAGGCCGATCGGCGTGCCCGTGATCGGCATGCCGTATTGCGGCGCGTTCATCCCGGTGATGAAGGCGGGAGGAAGCTGTGATGGATTCCCGCCACAGGGCATCCCCAGCGGTGCTGCCATCCCCACGGGGGTGCCGCCACCTGTCGAGACGACGCCACCTGCAGCCCCATCGGCACCGGCAATTCCACCAGCTCCACCGACCCCGGACGATTCGAGGTCCTTGTTGCCGATGCGAATGATGGCCAGGATGGAACCGCGGCGATCCGCCTCCACGACCGGGTCGATGCCCGGATCGAGCCTGGTGCTTACCAGGGTTTCCACGCCGGCGACGGCGAGTTCCTGATAGCAAGGATCGGGCAGGTAGACGACCTTGGTGACGAAGTTACCCGTAGTCACCTGGTCGAGATCCTCTTCGGTGAGTTGGAACGGAATGGCGTTATGGGCGAGGAAGGCTGCGGTCCGCGGCGTGACCGGGGCCACTTCCAGCGACGGGTAGAGTTCGAGCCCCTCCCGACCGGGAATGTCGGTGATCTTGAGCCGGTAGATCGCGCCCTGGGGGAAGTCGTAGCGGCCCGGGGTCACCAGCGGCGTTGAATCGAATCCGCCTGCCATCGAGACATCCCAACGCACCTGCATGCCGTCGGGGCCGATGAAGCCGATCTGCGACGTAGGGGCCATGGCTCCTCCCATGCCGCCTCCCATGCCGCCGCCGGCACCACCTACGGCACACGCCCCGCCCATGCCACTGCCGCCCACGCCGCCACCATCAGCTCCCATGCCACTGCCATCGGGGCCGCCGCCGAATCCGCCGCCTTCAGCGTAGGACGCAGCCAAGGCTGCCTCGTACGACGTCGCGGCGATGACACCCGGGCCGGGGCCATCGACGCCCGGGCCGGGATGCTGCAGCATTGCGGCTGGCGGCAACACGTTGGTGTGCTGTGGGGCTACCGGACGGATCTGGGCCAGACCCGTCAGAGGCGAATTCGCGGGGATATGGCACCCCGCGAGCGTGGCCGCCAGGGAGAAGCCGACAAAACCTTGCAGGCGTCGGTTGAGCATCGAATCACCTCCGGACCGGGATCATGTGGCCGACTCGCACATCCGCAGCGATCCGGCATGGGCCGGTTGAACCCCGATCCCGTACACTCTTCGAGAGATGCAAGGGACCGGCCGGTTCAAGACTTGGATATGTGAGCCACACATCGTTCTTCGACGCGTCACTGCCCGCTTCTTTGGCAAAATCCTCAAAGTCGACTTGATCGTGACGCTCCACGCTCTCCCCAAATTGCCAGCCTTCTGCCACCTGCCTGCGGAGGCTCCCCGCCGCATGGTGGCGGGGCTCAGGATCAGCATCGTGGTTGCCTGCGTGCTGCTCTTCGCCTGCGACAAGGCGTGTCCGCAGCAGGTGGCGGCCTCGCCGGCTCAGACGCAGGCACCGGCCCCGGTAGGCCCGGCGGAGAGCATCTATCGGAAAAACGCCACGGCACCGGCCGCACCGATGGTCGATCCGGTGGCGGTCCCCGCGGCCGACCAGGCAGCCCAGGCCGAGCGGATCGTCGCGGCGGCACTGGCTGCGATGGGACGGGCGGAATCGATCTCGGCCCGCGTTCGCCAGCGGGTTCGCATCGACGATCGCGTGCTCGTCGGCGCCGGCCGCTATGTGCAGTCGGGGCTCGGCGAAGATCAGCGGTATCGCTACGAGTCATCGATGAAATCAGACACGGAGACCTTCGATCTGCTCGAGGTGTGCGATGGGCTGTTTGCCTGGTCCTACCGGCGGATTGGCCCGCAGCCGCCGCAACTCGAACGGCTCGATGTCCGCCGCATCCGCGAGCGACTGCACCAGCTCAAGCCGGCTGATGACGTGGTCGCCGCGCCCTACGTGGGCGGCGTGCAGCGGACGCTGTCGCTGCTCAGAGACTGGTTCCGTTTCACGACGGTGGAGCCGACCGTCATCGATGACCTGCCAGTCTGGCGGATCGAGGGTCGCTGGTGCGGGGAATGTCTGGCGCTTTTGCTTCCGTCCCACAAGGAAGCCGCCATCAAGCCCGGTGGCATCACCGCCGCGGAACTGCCCGACGGCATGCCCTGGAGCGTGCGGCTGTCGATCGGCAAACGCGACCTGTTTCCGTTTCGCATCGAGTGGCTGGCGATTCCGGGCCGACGCCCCGTAGCCAATGGAGAGCCCGAGCCGGTAGCGGTCCTCGAACTCTACGACGTCCGCCTGGGAGAGCCCGTCGATGCAGCCGCCTTCGTCTACAAGCCGGCCATCGATGGGCTTGTCGACTTCACCGAGACCCGTGTGAAACATCTGACGCCGATGCGGCCGTAGCATGCTTCTGGCCGGGCCAGCCCGCCTCCACCAGTCGCGTCGCCGCATCGATCGCCGCGAGCATGCTCGCCGGGTCGGCAGCGCCGGTGCCGACGATGTCGAAGGCGGTGCCGTGGGCCACGCTTGTCCGCACCAGCGGCAGGCCGAGCGTGATGTTCACCGCTCGGTGCATGCCCAGCAGTTTGATGGGGATGTGGCCCTGATCGTGATACTGCGCCACCACGCCGTCGAATTCGCCGCGGCTGGCCCGCAGGAAGAGCGTGTCGGCCGGTAGCGGACCGGTCGCATCGATGCCACTTTCCGTCAGGAACCGCACCGCGGGGGCGATCAGCCGTGGCTCCTCGTCGCCAAACAGCCCCGACTCACCGCCGTGCGGATTGAGGGCCGCGACCGCGATCCGGGGTTGGCGACCGAGCAGAGGTTCGAGCAATCCGGCCAGCTGCGTGCCGGCGAGCACGATCCGCTCGGTGGAGAGTCGGGTGATCGCACGCTCGAGCGACTCGTGCAGCGTCACGTGCACGACTCCCAGTCCGGCCTGTGGGGCAGGGGAGCCCACCGCTGGAAGCCAGAGCATCATCGAGACGTCGGTGTCGGCGAGCCCGCAGAATCGCGCGAGCATCTCGGTGTGGCCAGGCACGTCGAAGCCGGCGGCATGGAGTGCCGCTTTGTGAAGCGGGCCGGTGACGATGCCGCGTGCAAATCCGTCTCGCACCAGCCGGGCCGCGTTCTCCACGGCAGCTGCGGCACTGGCTCCGCCGGCCGCGCTGACCACGCCGGCTTCCACGCCGCCCGCTCCTGTCGTCGTGCCATCACGACCGCAATCCGAATCGATAACGAGCAGCGTGTCGGCTGCCGAGTCGCGAGGGTCAGCAGGCTCGATCCCCTCGATGGCCAGTTGCGGCAGGCCGGCTCGTTCGGCGAGCACCCGGGCCAGCATCGCGACTTCACCCACGACGCGAAGCCGAGCGCGGGCATGCGACGATGGGGCAGCCCAGGCCTTGAGGACAACCTCGGGCCCGATGCCGGCAGGATCGCCGCATGTCAGCAGAATCGCAGGCTTTTCGGCTGGTGGCATCAGTTCGCTCGGGGACGGTCCTGGAGGCGTGTCATATGGCTCGAACACCCGCATGAGCCTACCATGATGAGGATGAGGCAGCGCGACGCTCGGGGCGTCGCCCCATCGGTATCGCTCCCAAGACCGGACTGGCAGGCTCAAACATGGATCGCGTCTTCTCACGGGCGGCACTCTTCGCGGTGACGCTGATGGCGGCAACAGCGGGGCTGGGCCTGTGGCTCGGGGACCTTCACGGCCAGACGGCGCCCGCGGTGCTCCGCTGGGGCACGGTGCACCGGCTCTCAGGCGTGCTGGCTGCGCTCATGGTGGTGCTCGTCAATAGCATGGCCGTCACCTACTTCATCGGCACCGGCCGCTGGTGCCGGGAGGTGGTGGAGACCTATGGCCTCGACGGCAGCTACATCGAAAGAAGCCGGCGGATCAAGCGGGCGGCCTTTCCGTTTGCCCTGATGGGCATGCTGGCAGTGGTGACGATCGTCGCTCTCGGCGGCGCGGCGGACCCGGCATCGGGCCGACCCGGCACGCAGCAGTGGGTCACGCCGCACCTGCTTGGCGGCCTCGGTCTGGCGGCGATGATCGCATGGTGTTTTCAGTCACAGGTGCCGCAGCTCCGTCGGCAGCAGGGGCTGATCGAGGAAGTGATGGGAGAGGTCCGCGAATCCCGCCGCCGCCGCGGCCTCGACGTCGAGTGAGGGGCTGCCCGTGTCCCGAGAGCCGGCGTTGCTGACAAGCGCAGGCAGGATGCCGAAGCGGAGGCGATCTGGCTAGCGCAGTCAGCATCGAGTGAGCGAAGGGCAGCGGGCACCGATCCGTCTCAGCGGATTGGTCGACGAAGCGAACGTCCGGCGACGGGGCACGGGCAGCCCCGAACCGTATACAAGCGACGGCTCGGCATCCTGCCGACCGTCACTTGGCCGACCTCCGTCGGCTGGTACTAACCCGGCCCTCCCGGCCTGACGCTGAGGGAAAATGAACCGTTGCGTCTATCGCCCGCCGTGCGATTCCGTCGAGTGGGCGTGGGTGTGGGCGTGCGATGACCGTTCCATCACGGTGATCCCCCAGGCGATCGCCAGGCCGAGTGCCAGGCTCATGGTCAGCAGCACGCGGTCGTGGCTGTGAAACTGCACCTCGGGTAGGAGGTCGGCGGCCGCGATGCAGAGAAAAGCGCCGGCCGCGAGGGCCATCGCCACGCCGATGATCGTCTCTTGATGGCCGCCGAACACCCGCAGGCTGGCGAGAAACGCAACAGCACCGAGCGGCACGACGAGGGCATAGAGGCCGTTGGCAACGCTGCGTCCGCGGCTGGACACGCCGGCGTTCATCATCAGCGTGCCGATGATGGCGGCGTCGAACGGCTTGTGCAGCAATACGGCCAGGAACGTGGCGAACCCCGCCAGCCAGCCCGCGCCGTGATCGGCGTCGGCCCGCACGGAAGCGGCCAACGCCGCGCCGTCGGCAAGACTGTGGAGCGCGAGCCCGGCAAACGCGCCGCACCAGGCCCAGCGACCGCCTGCCGACACCGCATGGGCGTGACCATGATCATGACCATGATCGTGACCGCAGTCGTGGCCGCTCTCCCCGCCATCGGCCGTGTGGTGCGAGTGGCCGTGAAACGCTCGTTCGAGCAGGAACATCAGGAAGAACCCGGCCAGCACCCAGATCATCGTCGTTTCGATCTGCCGGTCGAGTTGGAGAAAGGCATGTGGCAGCAGGTGTAAAAGGCCGACGCCGAGCAGCACGCCGCCGGTCAGGGAGAGTAGGACCTGCATCCGCCGGTGCCCCATGGAAAGAAACGACAGCGACGACCCACCGGCATAGGCCGCCGCCGCCACCACGGCCAGTTGCATGGCCAGGGTCAGGAACGGCATGAGGCTGGGTGGTGTCGCAGCCAGAAGAGATTGCATGGGGGCGGCTCGGTGGGAATGGGGAAGCCCACCATGATCACGCGGGGCGGCCCGCAGGGCAAGCGGCCACAGCGACCACGCTACCGGCGGTAATTGTAGGGGGCGGGGATGGTCTGGTACGACCTCGCCTGCTCCATCTGCTGTCGGGCCATCGACATCCGCTCCGTGCGGGCGGCATCCGAGGCGGCAATCAGCCCCAGCGCGATGAGCAGCACGTAGGTCACAATGTTCGACCAGAGGACCGGGCCGTGGAATTTCAGCGCGGTGCCGAACGCCTTCTTCACTTTGGTGCCGAATAGTCCGAGCCGGACGCTCCAGATCTCATCGAGCACGAGGTGGGTCAGAAAGCCGAGCACCACCGCGCCTGAGATGAAATATCTCCGCATCGGGTCATCGTGGCTGAAGGTCAGGAAGGTGAGTTGGCCCGCAATCGCCGCGGCCGGCAGACTGTGAAACATGCCGCGGTGGACGGAGTAGTGCTCGAGCAGCCAGGTCACGCCGAACCGGATCAACGCGTAGACCGCGGCACCGGCGAGGATGATCGCCTCCATCGGCAGGCCCATCTGATAGAAGCGTTGCAGGAGCAGCATCGGCGCGATGGCGGCGGCAAACGCCACGCTTTCCCGCATGGGAACACCGGGCCCGCTATCGAGATCGGGCAGCATGCCGGCCACGGCGCAGACGGTGCCTCCGAGCAGGCAGGTGACTGGGGGCATCCCGCCTACATACCATGCGGCGGCGGCGTAGCCGACGCCTACGACGGTCGAACCGGTGATGTGCGCCTGGAATCCGGGCACTGCGAACCCCCGCCAAAGTCCTGACTACCTGCCTGCGCCTGGGAGCGACCACACGCGCACGCCATGCCGGCGCGACCGCCCACCAAGGCGGTCAGCACAGACACCCAAGCGTTATCGACATTGGAAGCGTCAGCACGTTTGGAGATTCAGCGTCGGCTGCGCGGTCGGCGGCCCCCCTGCACTGCTCGCCGGAAAAGATCACGCATTCGGCATAGATCGCTAGGTACAGGGGGCTGGCGATGAGTGCATTGCTTGGGTAACAAGCATCGCTTGGGTGATATGAGCGACTTAAGAAATCTAGGATGCCTGATTTTGTTTGAATCGAGTGCCTGCGTGGTGTGGGGTGTATGGAGAATCTTTATCGCATACAGCTTTCTTGCCGCGGTTTGGACTTCGCTCACGGTCGGGGCAATCCCTACACTCCACCACTCTGTGGCTCGGAGGCATTCCGAC
>CAMCQY010000051.1 GCA_945877135.1 Candidatus Kuenenia stuttgartensis | reverse complement strand
GCTTCGGCCGTCCACCCATGGCGGGCACGATAACGCCCCGCCGTCCAGCGCGCAACTCCCCTCAGCTTGCCTCGCTTGCCTGCTTTCAGGCGGGCAAGACCCGTGCCGAACAGGATTGCCAGGGATGGCTTTTTCCACGGACAGCTAGGGGCGTATCCCCGCCCGCGACGCGACTTTTGCCGCCCCCGAGCCGGTGCACCACGGAACTCGAATGCGTCCTAGCGGCGGGGTGGATCGCTGCGGCCGGGGCCGCGGTTGGCCAGCCGGCCGATGTCGGCCGTGTCTCCCGGCTCGAGCTGGGCGGCCCGCATGTTCTCCCTCTGGATGGCTTCGTACACCTCTTGGCGGTGCACCGGGATCTCGGAAGGCGCGTTGATGCCCAGGCGGACCTTGTCTCCCCTGATATCCACGATCGTCACGACGATGTTGTCGCCGATCATGATGCTTTCGTCACGTTGTCTGGAGAGCACGAGCATCGCTGGTTCCTTCCTGATCCTTTCGTATCGCCGACGATCCTGCGTCGGTTGCTACAAAGATTATGCACTCTTTTTGAGTGACGGGCGTTGGGTGACAATTTCGTATTGCATTGAAAGCTCTCCGCTGGCAACGACCTGACGGCCCGTGCGGGCTTCGAGGTTGATGACGATCGGTGCTTTGAGATTGAGGGTGAGGCCCGTGTCGGTTTTTCCGACGACGACCACGACCTGGGCCTGCCGCATGTCGGCCAACGCCAAGGGGGTGAGTTCGCTACGGGGAATCCGTACCTGATAGTCGGGGACAAACCGGCGTGGGCTGACGACCGCCAGAGCGACATCGCCGCGGGTCGTGCTCTGCAGCCATCCCAGGGCGTCGTTGTCGGAGTCGGCGAGCAGCGCCCAGTCGCGGCAACCCTCGAGCCCCGGCAATCCGCTGGGGAAGTGGAGGATGTCTGCCGGATCGACGTCGATCCGTCCAAATCTGTTGGTGGTGATCCGCATGGGTAATGGCACTCCTTCGCCTCGAACGCATCGAACCAGCGTCGGTGGCCACTCGGCCTTCCGACTCCTGCTCGCACCAAAGAGATCGGCAGTCAGGGCGGTTGGGGTTGAAGAAATAGGCTTGGATAAAAAAGAAGGATACGGAAGGCATTGCCGGCAAAGGGGTTGATGCCGTTTGCGTTGCCGTGCTGGCCTGGGAGGGGCGGGTTGCGAATGTGGTAAATCTGTCACAATCATCCTGCCGGCCGGTGCACGTCCGGCTCCCGATTCTTCCATCGAGGTGGAGAACATGATGCGTCACTGCGTTCAGATTGCCGCCATCGGATTGCTCGCCGCCTCCGGCTGCCTGTCCGGCAGCTACAACGAAGATTTCCGCGCCAGCCTGGACCGCTACCGCGAAGCGGGCGAGTTTCAGCGACTGCATGAAGAACCGAAGGCCTTGGCTGGCGATCGGCTGCTACTCCGCGTGCCCAAACTCTTCACGAGCGAGGATGCCGTCGGGGACAAGGAGCGATCCAAACCACCGTTCCTCAAGGACTTCCCCGGGTTTTCTGTCGCCTATCAGGCACTTCTCGACGCCGATGGAGCGCAGTCGCCGGCCGTGCTGTCTGTTGGAGCTTTGACCGACAAGGAGAGCAGTCTCGAAGACATCAAGAAGAGGATCCTCGGCCAGGTGCAGAAAGAGGCGTCGTTCGCCAAAGCGGGCTGGGCCGAAATGGAAGTCCGGCCAGTTGGCGGCGGCTCCGTGCCGTGGTGGTTGCTCAAGCTGGACGGCCAGCAGCCCTTCGATCGCCTCAACAAGGGCGTTACGGAGTCAAAAAACACCAACGGCGAGACTCAGATCTGGGTCGCGTCCGATGCCGACACCAAGGTCTCCGCAGTGCTGGTCTGGCGTGTGCCCCAGGAGTTGGCTGCGACCGTGCCGCTCAGTGAACTGGCTGGGCTCGTTGCCCGCACCGTCGAGTTCAAGGCTGTTGCCGAGCCGGCTGCCGCTGCCGAACCGGCTGCCGCAGCCGCCCCTGCGGGGGCTCCCGCGGCGGCGAAGTGAGCCGTAGGAAGGCGCACTTATTGCCACATCGGCTGGGCGGTCCAGGAGGCCAGCGGCGCCAGGATGAGGAGCGGCGCCCAGGCGCCGATCGACGGGCTGACAACGTAGGCCGCGGCCAGTGCATGCCAGCCGAAGATCACGAGGAAGAAGACCACCGCCGACAGCACGCACATACCGACGGCGACGAAGATACCCCGGCGATTGGGGCCGACCACCAGCGGGATGCCGAGAAGCGCCAGCGACATGTCGAGCAGCGGCGCAACGAGCCTCGCGTGAACCCGCAGGGGAATCTCCGCGCCGACACCCAGACTCGGATTCGCGACCGCCCGGATGAGTTCGATGGTCGAAGAATACTGGCTCCAGTTGGCCGACCCGATCAGTTGTTCGAAGGTCACGTCGCTCGTTACGAAGCACTGCCCCGGGGAGAGCCAGTCTGCGGCCGACCGTGTGAACACCACCGTCTGCCCGCCGCTTTTCAGCGGTGCAAGCTGATCGATGTCGGCAGGTTCGCGGACTCGACACAGCAGATATCCCGCCGGGTGGGAGGCATCAGCGGGCTTCCAGTAGGCCTCGGCCGCGTCGATTTGAGGGCCATACTCGGAGAGGGAGGGGGGCATCAGCAGGCTGGGCTTGTCGATCCGGCAGGTCGCCGACTGGGCGGTGCGGCCGCGGAAGAGAATCTCCGTCTCGTGGTCGTAGCGAGCTTCGAAGGGCTGGGCGGCGTCGCCGCGGAGGTCCTGGGCGTTGCGGGAGAGGTTGTGGCGAATCTGCGGCAGCACGAGTTCCCGGTTCGCCATGGCCAACAGACTCACGACGGCGGCGAAGACCAGCGTCGAACGGGCGATCCGCCAGCGGGTCACGCCGGCCGCCAGCAGGGCTGTGAGTTCGTTGTGCCGCTCCAGCCACGACAGTGCGAACATGGCGCTGGCCAGCGAAATCACCGGGCTCGTGGCGTCGAAAAACGAGATCAGCCGGTAGCCGTAGTAGGCCCCGAGTACCCGTGCCAAGCCGCCCGCCTCCGGGGCGTGGGCGATGAATTCCTCGATGTTCGTGAACGCATCGACCACGAATGTAAGCCCCGCGAGGCTCACGAAGACGATCATGAACGCATGCAACTGCGCCCGGGTGATGTAGCGGTCGATGAGCATGAACGCTTGACGGATTGCGGCCGCGGCGGACGATTGAGCGGAGGGCAGGATGCGGGCGTTTCCGGCCAGCGGCGGCCGGGGCCCAGCGGAACGGCGGAGGGTACGCCGGCAGGCTGGGAGCGTCAATCTGGACTCCGGCGGCAAAAAACGCCGCGTCAGAGCCCTGAAACAGCCTGAAACCCGTGTTGCAGGAATGGCCAGCCGCCGTTGATTCGCAGCAGAAAAGAGACATCGATGGAATGGGCTCGCATGCTGCAGGCACAGGCCAGCCGCTGGGCAGGCCGCGGTCTCGATCTTCTCTATCCGCCGCGATGCCCCATCTGCCGGAGGGAGACCGCCGCCACGGACCAGGGAGCGGTGCCGGCGGCCGGTTCGCCGTCCTTCACGCCATCATGGGCGTCATCGTGGGCATCAGATTGGACCGCCACGGTCTGCGGCATGTGCACGAGGGAACTGTCCGCCGACAGCGGCCGATGCCTGCGGTGTGGCGAGGCCGGCGAGGCGGCCGACGGCTGTCGATTCTGTCCGCGCCGCCCCCACGGCTGGCGGCAGATCGCGGTCTTGTCGTCGTATGCCGGCAGCCTGCGTGAGGCAGTCCTGCGGGCCAAGCGTCCGACTGGTGAAGACGTGGCGGCTGCGTTGGCCTCGCTGATCGTCCGCAAGCACGGCGAGCAGCTCGTTTCCTGGGGGGTCGGTCGCGTTGTCCCCGTCCCAATGCACTGGCTGCGGCGGTCGATCCGTGGCACGAGCGCCGCCGATGAACTGTCGCGGAGGATCGCCAGACTCCTCGGGCTGCCCCACAGCCGGGCGCTGAGGCGGCACCGGGCCACGCGGATGCAGAACGAACTGCCGATCGCCGACCGGCCGCTCAACGTGCGGGGGGCCTTTCGCGGTCGCATCCGGCTCGGCGGCGAGCGGATTCTGCTTGTGGACGACGTGATGACGACGGGCGCCACCCTGTCGGCCTGCTGCCAGGCTCTGCACGACGCCGGCGCAGCGACCGTCGATGTGGCGGTGGTGGCCAAGGCCGACAGGAGTGTCACCGACGACGCCTAGGCAAAACGCTGGAAAGCGAAACTCTGGAACGTATTGGTTCGCCGGCTGCGGCATGCTCGGTCGCCGGCGGATTCTGCTACGGGAGGCTCTTGGACGAATCTTCTGTCGCTCGTGAGTCGCAGCATTCACCGTCGCCTGCGCGTGCCTCCCACCGGCTCCTCAGCATCTGGAGATTTCTTGTCTCCCGCGAGGGGCGATTCCGGCTGACAAAGCCATGTCGGATGAGCCATGGGTTTCATAGACTCGGAAGCCGTATTCGGAGTTCCTGGATACCATCGCTCGCAGAGCGGCTCCTCGGTGAGGCCAATGGGCGTGGAGACCGATTGGCTCGGAGTCGCTCAAACGCTCGCTCCGGTATCCAGGGACTCGGTTGAGCGTTGATCGCGGCAGTCAGGAGACACACGCAGGCATGCCTACGCATTCAGAATCCGCCGGGCACGATGCGCCGATCCGGGTCGGCACCCGGGCCAGCCTGCTGGCTCGCACGCAGACAGGCTGGGTTGTCGAGCAGCTTCGCAGCCACGGCCACGCCGTGGAGGTCGTCACGATCTCCACGCAGGGGGATCGCCGCGACGACGTGCCGATCGCGGCCATCGGCGGGGATGGGGTTTTCGTTCGCGAACTGGAGCGGGCCCTGCTGGAAAGGCGAATCGACGCTGCCGTGCACAGCCTGAAAGATCTGCCCACGGAGGAAACGCCCGGTCTGACGGTCGCCTGCGTGCCCGTGCGTGCCATGCCGTTCGACGTGATCGTCGCTCGGGAGCCGTGCACGCTTGAATCACTGCCCGCCGGCGCCGTGGTCGGAACCTCCAGCGTGCGGCGGGTCGCTCAAGTGAAGAGGCTTCGCAGCGATTTGGTCGTCCGTCCCATCCGTGGCAATGTTGACACGCGGCTGCGGCGACTCGATGCCGGTGAGTACGACTGTCTGATTCTTGCCGGTGCGGGGCTCGAGCGGCTTGGCTTGGGCGGCCGGATCACGCACGTGCTCCGGCCCGACGCCTTCTGGCCGGCGGTCTCACAGGGGGCTCTGGGCATCCAGATCCGCGCCGACGATCGTCGGCTGCATCTGGCGGTCGATCCGCTCGACGATTCTGCCACGCACCAGGCCGTGCGGGCGGAACGGAGCTGCCTGGCAGCCCTTGCCGGGGGCTGTCTGGCCCCCATCGGAGCCTGGGGGCATCTGGCGGACGACGGTCAGCTCGAGTTGGGTGGCTGTGTTCTGGAGGACGTGGAGAATCGCGTGACGAGGATCGTGGCCACGGTTCGAGCGCCCATTGCCAACGCGGCCAGTGCCAAAGGCGGTTCGCGGGTATTGTCCGGGGTGCCGGAGTCGCTGGGGAAGCAGTTGGCCGGCATGCTTTTGGCCCGTGGCGCCGAATCGATGCTGGCCCGCATGCGGCCGCAGGCCCCGCGTGGCTGATTCCTTCGGAAAGGAGGAGCTGCCACCAAAGTGGAGGGTTGGCCGATTGGCCCGATTTCGTCAGAGTGTCGACGCGTTACCAACGATGCGGGACGAAGATCCAGCCCACCCAACCAGTTGTTTCAAAAAAGTTGATTTGTTACGATTGGTTGAAGGCGGTTTCGGTAGGTCGGGGCGCTGCTGCCGACCAGACGCATGCGAAGAGTCACTCCCGCGGATACCGCGGAAAGGTTTGAAACGTCCATGTCAATCAAATTAGTCATTGCCGATGATCATGAGGTAGTGCGACGAGGCCTCGTGAGCCTGCTCGCGGGTTCGGAGGTGAAGATTGTCGGTGAAGCCACCAGCGGTGAGGAGGCCATCAAACTCACGCGCAAACTGAAGCCCGACGTCGTGCTGCTCGACATCCGCATGTCCGGCAAAGACGGCCTCGAGGCCCTCGAACGGATTCGCGCCGACATGCCCGCCGTGCGCGTGGTGATGCTCTCCACGTTCGACAACCCGACCTATGTCGCCCGCGCCGTGGCGGCCGGGGCCCATGACTACATGCTCAAGGGTTGCACCCGCGCTGAACTCATCCACTCGATCACTGGGGCGGCTGCAGGCCAGCTTCCGATGAAGGCCGGGGAACTTCGCCGGGTGGCCACCACGATGGCCAATCGCGTCGCGACGCCCGATCCGGACATTCCGCTCACGCAGCGGGAAACGCAGGTACTGCGGCACATGGCTCTGGGACTCTCCAATAAGGAGATTGCCCAGTCGCTGACGATCAGCGTGGAGACAGTGAAGGAGCACGTGCAAAACATTCTGCGGAAGATCGCCGTCGGCGACAGGACCCAGGCGGCAGTCTGGGCCGTCCGCCGCGGTCTCGTGTAGCAGCCATCCAAGCGCAGTGCCCGCAGGGAAATACTGGGGACTCGTGGGGAATACGGGTGTCTCCGGATCTCCGTCGCAGTTTCCTCTCGCTTGCGCTTCGGGCTTGTGTGGAGGAATGCGCGGGTCGGCCCCGCGTCGATTCAAGCCCGCACCGGGAGCAAGGGAATACGGGTTGCCGTCAACGGGCCCGCGGGTGCGCCTTGTCGAATGCGTCGAGCAGACGGGTGGTGGTCACGTGGGTGTAGATCTGCGTGGTCACGAGGCTCTTGTGGCCTAGCAGTTCCTGCACGCTGCGAATGTCGGCACCGGCGTCGAGCAGGTGGGTTGCAAAACTGTGTCGCAGCGTGTGGGGGCTTGCCCGCCGGGAGAGCCCTGCCTCGGCCAGGTGCTTCTCCAGCAGCCTGGCTACCCCGCGTACCGACAGCCTGCCGCCGAACCGATTGGTGAACAGCGGCCGCGGTGCTCCACGGGGCGGGGCAATCGCCGACCTTGGGCGGGCCGCGAGCCATGCCTGCAGGGCTGCCTGTGCGTGCGAACCGACCATTCCCAGCCGTTCGCGACGGCCCTTGCCGCGGACGCGAATGGTGCCTCCGCGGATATCCAGGTCGGCATCATCGAGGCCAACGAGTTCCCGCACGCGGACGCCAGACGAATACATGAGTTCGAGGATTGCCCGGTCACGCAAGCCACCGGCGCGGGCAGGCTTGGGGGCTGCCAACAGCCGGCCGATCTCCTCACCCGTCAGAAACTTCGGCAGCTTCCGGGACCGCCTGGGGCTGCGCAGCGGCTTGGCAGGATTGGCGGGCACCCAGCCCTCCCGCTGGCCGAAGGCGTAGAAGCTGCGGGTGCTGGCCAGCTTGCGGGCCACGCTCGAGGCGGCATAGCCGGCGGCATGCAGTCCCGAGGCGAAGCGACGCAGAATGACACTGGAAGCCTCTCCGGGCGTGCGACAGCCTGCCGACCGGAGGAATTCCTCCAGCTGCCGGAGGTCCTCACGATAGCTCTTCAGCGTCAGCGGTGACGCTCCACGTTCCGCGGCCAGAAACCGCAGGAACCGTTCAATCGCCGCCGAAAAGCCATCGCCTGCTGCCGATGAGTGCGTTGCCATCGGAAAGCCTCAGGCGGAAAGGCTCAGGCGGGACGGTCGGCGCGGGGCACGAATCGGTGGCGCCGGCTGTGGGATGTGCTCCCGCGAACCTTCTGCCCCAGCATCGCCGCGTCGTACCAGGAAAAACTCAGCTCCGGATTCGCCGCATACCGGGCGAGCGTCTGCAGGGTCTCCTCGCGGCTGTCGTCATCGAAGAGGAAGACGTAGCGTTCCCCTCCCTTGACGAGTGCGATGACGTTGATGTCGCGAGAAGCCATGCGCCGCATCCTGCAGGCCAAGCGGCCGCACCCACGGCCCACTTCAAGGCGTATCGGCAGTCGATAGCAGGCCCGTTCAGCCTTCCTGCGTGCACCCGCCCGGTCGCCGTGATCCGGCCATCTCCCCTCAACCCCCCGCCAGTGTGTTTGTGGGTACTTCGACCGGGCATCGGCGAGGGGGCGGCGCGCCACCCTAAAAAAGGTCGGCAAAGCCGCGGAGGGCGATTGGCTCCCGAGACGAGAACGGCTCGCCGTGGGGCGTACCGATCGTGGCGCCCCACCACCGGGAAGCCGCCTCGACCCGGTCGAGCACCGTGGGCTTTGGGGCGGTCTGGTCAAACTGGCTGGCGTAGCAGTCGAGACTGGCCCGCTTGACATTCCAGGTCGTGGTGATGTCCACCACAAAGGCAGGCTGCCGAACGAGCTTCAGGTGCACGCTCCAGTAGTAGTAGATTCGCTCCGGATGCCATGGATCGCCGGGCAGGTCGCACTTGGTGAGCTTGGCCCAGAACCGCGCCGCCTCCACCAACTTCGTGGCGGCCACGTGATCGGGGTGGGCGTCGATCCAGTAGGGAGCGAAGAGCCAGCGGGGACGCACGCGACGGATCACGCCTGCCAGCAACGCGCGGGCGGCGAGCGTTGCCCGTAGCCGCCGATTGGGCAGGCCGAGGTTCTCTCGCCAGGGGAGACCCAAGGCCGCGGTCGCGGCGGCCGTCTCACGGGCCCGCGTCTCCAACGATCCTCGCGGCGTCGGTTCGCCATCGGTGAGATCGAGCACGCCGACCTGCAAACCCTGCTGTTGCATGACCGCGATCGTCCCCCCCATGCCGAGCTCGGCATCATCGGGGTGCGGTGCGATCACAAGCACATCGAGCATCTGTCCAGCCTCCGTGAGGAAACGCCGCGTGCGACTGCCGATTGCCGGTACGGCAAGGCGACAGCATACTCTCCGGCATGCACCCGCACCCGCCCGTTCGCTCCAACCACGACGTTTGCCACGACGCGAGCCACGCACAACTCTTCGAACGCGTCTGCGCACACGCCCGACAGACGGCCGTGCTGGCGTCGGTGGAATCGCTGCTCGGGTGGGACGAGCAGACGATGATGCCGCCGAAGGCTGCGACGCATCGGGCCGCTCAGGCAGAGGCGGTGGCGACGCTGGTCCATCGACAGCGATCCGATCCGGGGTATGGCGAGCAGTTGGAATTGCTGGCGGCGGGGCCACTGGCACAGGATGGCTCCCCGCAGATCCGCACCACGATCCGCCTGCTCCGGAAAGACTTCGACAAGCATGCCCGTGTGCCGGAACGGCTGGTGGGCGCGCTGGCGAAGACCTGCGTCGAGGCCCAGCATGCATGGGTGAACGCCCGTGCGGAATCGTCGTGGAGCACCCTCGAGCCGTGGCTGCGGCAGGTGTTCGATCTCAAGCGAGAACTGGCTGCCTGCCAGATGCCGGGAGCCGATCCCTACGACGCCCTGCTCGACGACTACGAGCCCGGAGGCCGATGGGCGACGATCGCCGCGCAGTTCGATGAACTGCGGGCCGAGATCGTGCCCCTCGTGCAGGCATGCGCGGCGGCGACGCGGCGGCCGGACGATGCGATCGCACGGCGACACTATCCGGTGGCCAATCAGCAGCGGTTCGTTCGCGAGGTCGCCGCCCGGATCGGCTTCGATTTCCAGCGGGGACGTCTCGACACCACCGAGCATCCGTTCTGCTCAGGACTCGGGCCGGATGATTGCCGGATCACCACCCGCTGGGACGCGCACTCGCTTCCGACGGCGCTCTACGGCGTGTTGCACGAGGCTGGGCATGGGCTCTACGAGCAGGGGCTGCCAACCGAATGGTATGGCCTGCCACCGGGGGAAACGGCATCGCTCGGCATCCACGAATCGCAGTCGCGGCTCTGGGAGAATCTCGTCGGCCGCTCCCCAGAGTTTTGGGAATGGTGCTTCCCCATGGCGCAGGCGGCGTTTCCGGAGGCCTTGGACGATGCCACCGCCGCCGGCGTCCAGCAGTCGCTGATGGTCGTCCGTCCGTCGCTGATTCGCGTGGAGGCGGATGAGGTCACCTACAACCTCCACGTCATGATGCGATTTGATCTGGAGCGAGCCGTGGTGCACGGCGAGTTGGCCGTCGCCGACCTTCCGGAGGCATGGAACGACCGCTTTGCCCGGGACTTCGGCTTCCGTCCGCCATCAGACGCCGAAGGAGTGTTGCAGGACATCCACTGGAGCGCCGGCCTCATCGGCTACTTTCCCACCTACACGCTCGGCAATATCTTTGCCGCCCAATTGATGGCGGCGGCCGTCCGTCACCTACCCGATCTGAGCGGCGATCTCGCCGCGGGCCAATTTGGCGGGCTGCTCTCCTGGCTACGGCAGCATGTGCATGCCCACGGGCGGCGGTTCGAATCGGCCGCGCTCGTGGAACAGGCCACCGGACAGCAGGTTTCTGCCCGCTGGCTGGTGGAGAGCCTCTGGCGGCGGTACGGCGAGCCGCACGGGCTCTCCTGAGAGTTGGTCGGCGATGGCTCTTCCAGACGGCCAGCGATCTCAGGCCGTTCGGGGCCCCTCCAGGGCGATGGTAGACTTTCAGTTGTCCGGAGATCACACTTCTGGCGTCGTGAATAACGCATTGGCGGCTCGTCGGGTACAGCATCCTGGCATCGGCAGCCGATTGGGAGGAACTGATGGCGACTGACGACGACAAGAAGAGTCCAGAGCCGGATCCGTGGGCCGGATTGGACATCGACCGCGCGGAAGAAACGGGCGAGGACGCTGCGTTTGCCTTCGAAGGCATCGGCGATGAAGCGGCTGCCGGCGATGAGGCGGCTGCGGAGAATCGTCAGCATGACGCACCGGAGGGAGAGATTCCCCTTGTCGTGTTTCCGCCTCCGGATGCCGAGCCTGCCGGATCGGAAATCCAGACCGGATCGGAAATCCAGATAGGAACCGGACGGTCTGGCATCATCTCCATGGCCGACGCCGCAGACAACGACGCTGCAGATGACTTTGCTGGCATGCACCATCTGGATGATGGTGACGACGCCTTCGACGACAAGGACATCGCCCACGAACTGGGGCTGTTGGACGTTGACGGTGAAGCGATTGCGGCAGACATGCTCGCCTCGGGAGATGATCCCGAGTCTGGAACTGATTTCGGCCGACCACTCAACGAAGCGAACTCTGACGACGTTTCGTTCGATGCTGGCATGATGGACGGCGGATCGTTATTTGCCGAAGGCGAACAGCTCGATCCTCCGGCTGATGCGGTGGACTCGGAGCAGGACGATTCCGCTTCGATCCCGATCAGTGCTGCTGTGGCGATGACTGGAGCCGCCACTGCTGCTGCCGGGGTCAGGCCGGTGGCTGCGAAGAAAAAATCGAGCGGCCTCGGCCAGATGGTCGGCGTCGTGCTGGGCGGGCTGATGGCGCTGCCGATCACCTACGCGATTCTGCTCTGGGGATTCCAGAAGGATCCCTTCAAGCTTGGGCAGCAGGTTCCATCGCAACTGGCGTTTCTCCTGCCGCAAAAACTCCAGCCCGGATACAAGCCGCCCAGAAAGGCGAACGCCAGCCCCAGTCTGGATGCCGCGCCGTCGCTTGACGATCTTCCGCTGGCGGACGATGCATCCCCGCCGGCTGCCCCGGAACCAGCCGCCATGGCCGCGGCCGAACCGGTGGAAGGCACCGCAGTGGAACCAGCAGCGTCTGAAGCGCTGGCCACGACTGAGCCTATGAAGACGGAGTCCGCGGCGGAATCACCGGCTGGGTCGGCAGAACCGGCACCTGCCGCGCCTGCGCCCGCAGACCCTGCCCCCCAGCCGCCGAGTGAGACCGTTGCCTCCGACAGCCCGGTGACGGCAACTCCGGCGATGGCCGCTGCCGCAGACCTGGCCATATTGCCGCCACCGGATGCGTTGGCTGGTCTCGACGCATTGGTGGCTGATACGGCCGTGGCTACTCCGGCTGCGTCCGCTCCGGCGGCAGTCGTGCCGCCGCTCGATCTGACCGGCGTTGAAATGGCGGCGGAGCGTGCCAGACAGGCATTCGATGCGGTGGGGGCCGTGAGCGACCCCGTGTCGCCGGATCGCGACCGGCTATTGGTCACCTGGTACAAGCAACTTGCGCGGCTCAGCGAGGAGTTGGTCAAGCTCGAGACGACGGCAGCCGATTCTGGTCGTCCGCTCTCGCCGACGCCTGCCGCCGCCGCCGATCTGCTCGACAGCATCAGCGTCAACGAAACAGCCGTGTCAGATCTCGACAGGCTCGGCGGGATGTGGCTCACCACTCAGAAGCGGCGGGCCGATGGAATCTCGTTGGTCGTTACTCTCGGGCCCTCCCGACAAGTCGGGCCTTACTGGAGCACTCGCGGCGTGGTCGCCGGCGCTCAGTCCGATGGCACGGACCGCAGCCTCGCGATCATCTCGCGGGTGGCTCCACCGGCCGACACGGGCGACCGCGTCGTGGTCTCGGGGGTGATGTTCGAGGGTGATGCCGTCTGGGCTGCCGACATGCGGCCGGTCGCGGACCCACCGCTGGCCGATGGTGAGCAGGAATAGATCGCGCCAGCCTGTCCGTTGGCCGCGCAGGGCGCGAGGGAGGCGGAGTGGCAGCATCGGCGGTGAGTATCGCGGAGGGTGTGGCTGCCGGTGAGGTCCGTCCGACCACGGCCCTGGCCGAGCATGTAGCCCGGCATGGCGAAACGCATCCAGCATTGAACGCGCTGGTGCAGCCGCGGCATGCCGAGGCACTCGTGGAGGCCGGGCGGCTGGAACAGCGGCTGCAGGCTGGCGAGGATGTCGGACCGCTCGCCGGGGTGCCGGTGAGCGTGAAAGAATGCTTCGCCGTGTCGGGCCTGGTGACGAGTCTCGGCATTCCGACGCGACGGCGGGCGATCGACGTGGCGGATGCCCCGCTCGTCTCCTGTCTGCGGGCAGCTGGTGCGATCATCGTCGGCAAGGGCAACGTGCCCCAGGCGATGTATCTGCATGAGACAGACAATCCCGTCTGGGGTCGCACCAACCATCCGTGCGACGCCACCCGTGGCCCCGGTGGTTCGAGTGGTGGCGATGCAGCGCTGGTTGCCGCCGGCGTGGTGCCGCTGGCGGTGGGCACAGACCTGGCTGGCAGCATCCGCCAGCCGGCACATGCCTGCGGCATTTCGGGATTCCTACCGCGTTCGGCCGTCGTTGGCGACGGCGGTGCCTTCGACACCGTACCCCACCTTACCGTCGTGCGTCCCCGGGCGGGTTTCCTGGCGAGGGAGGTGGACGACCTCGCTCGTGCCTTCGAGATTGTGGCGACCGGTTCGTCGTTCGAGCCGCGACTGCCAGCAGCTGACGTCATGCCGGCTGGTCATGGCCGTGGTGGCCTGAGGGTCGCCTGGTGGGACGACGCCGGGCCGATCGAGCCCTCGCCAGTCGTGCGGCGGGCGGTGCAGGAGGCGGTGAACAGACTCGCCGCTACGGGCGCGGAGACTGTCCGGCTGGATGGCCGCCTGGCCGAGGAGGCTGCCTGGCTTCACTTGGCAGTGCTGTCGGCGGATGGCGGTGCCGACATTCGCCGACTCTTCGCCGGTACGCGGCCGATCCCGCCGGTCGCACGGCTGCTGCGGCTGGGGGGACTGCCACGGTGGCTGCGGCCGCTGCTCGCCGGTCTTTCGCAGACTATGGGTGGTGGCATCGAGGCGGTCGCCCTGAGGGCCACCGGCCCCAGACACGGTGCGGCGTTGGCAGCGCTCGATGCCCGTCGCATCGAGTTTGCGACGCGGTTTGCGGCAGCGACGGCACCCTACGACGCCGTCATCTGCCCAGTGTCGGCACTGCCGGCGCTGCCGCATGGCGCTGCCGCCCGGCTGGTGCTGGCGGCTGCCCCCTGCCTGCTGGCCAATCTGCTCGATCTGCCGGCAGGAACCGTGCCGATCACACGGGTCAGGCCGAATGAGGAAGTCGGGCGTGCCGTGAGTCGTGATCCCGTCATGCTGGCGGCGGCCGCTGCCGACCGCAACAGCCGCGGCCTGCCTGTCGGGGTGCAGGTGGTGGGGACGCCGGGAGCGGCCACGGCTGCCGATCCCCTGCGGGCCGAGCGGATCGTGCTCGATGTCATGCGGCTCCTCGAACAGAACGCCTCGAGCGGAACAAAGATCAGCACCTCAAAGGGTGGGGTAGAATAGTTCGCGGTGGTCGTTGCCGATGACCATCCAGAGCACCGTGCCGCAGCAGAGGGAGGAGACGCATGTCTGATGACGTCGAAAATCAGCACCCTGGTACCGCCGCCCTGCCGCCGGTCGTCGAGGAGTTTGCGTCGATCCGCCGGATCGTGAAGTGGGTGTCGGAGTCGGATTCTTTCGGTCGCGGCGGCGAGCGGAAGTACGCCCCTGAAGACGACCAGGATTTCCGGCCGAGCCTGCGGCCTCCCGTGCCTGTCCTGACCGTGCTCGATGACGGATCGCTGGAGGAGGGGGAGGATGTCCGACTGCGACGCGAGCGATTCTCCATCGGTCGCACGTCGGGCGATGTCCAACTGCCCAACGACCCTTCGATCTCGGGCGCCCATGCCGAGATTCGCCGCACCGAATGGAAGGGGGGCTTTCAATGGCACCTGAACGACCTCGAGAGCGTGAATGGCACGTTTGTCCGGTGCGTTCGTGCGGTCCTGCATGAGAACGCGATCCTCATCCTCGGGGCGCGGCGGTTTCGGCTCCGCAACCCGCTGAAGCCCAAATCGGTTCCCACGGCCGGCCAGCAGACCAATCTCATGGATGGCATGCACATCCCTGAGACGGTCTGGCCGGTTCTTGCGGAGGCTTCCACGAAGCCGGGAGCGATGGCGTTTTCGCTGCGTTCAGACAGGCTGCTGATCGGCCGGGCGGGCGGCGGCGCCGACATCCAACTCGACGACCCGCTCCTTGCGAACCGGCATGCTGAACTCAAGCGACTGCGTGACGGCACCTGGATGATTTCAGCGGAGACGACCCGCAACGGCATCTGGGTGTCGGTGGCCGCCGTCGGGCTGACGCCCTACTGCTTCTTTCGGTGCGGCGAACAGCGGTTTCGGTTCGTGATTCCCTGAGAACCGGCTAGGCTGAGAGCCCGCTAGCGATTCATCCGCGAGACGATGCTCGCCGGCATCCGCTCGACGGGGAGCACCTCGCAGGCGGCCCCGAGGTCGATGGCGGCCTTCGGCATGCTCCAGACAACGCTCGTGGCCTCGTCCTGTGCGATCGTGTGCCAGCCGCAGCCACGCAGCTTCGACAGGCCCCGCGCGCCGTCCCTTCCCATGCCGGTGAGCAGAACGGCCGTGCCGGGCTGCGGCCAGTGGTCTGCCACGCTCTCGAAAAAGACGTCAACGCTGGGGCGAAAAAACACCTCCCGCGGTTCTTCACGGTAGTCGAGCGTGCGGCCCTTCGTCAGCACGATATGGTCATTCGTGCCGGCCAGCAGCACGGTTCTGGACTGCGGACGTTCGCCCCCCTCTGCCACGCGGACGGCATGGCCGGTGCGCTCCGCCAGCCACTTGGCCAGACCATGGGAAAACGCCACATCGACGTGCTGCACGACGACCACGGCCACGTTCCAGTCATGCGGCAGCGGCATGAGCAGGTCGGCGACGGCCTTGGGCCCGCCGGTTGACGCGCCGATGACGAGCAGGCGTGGTGCGGCTGCGGCGTCGTCGCTCCGCGTGGCCCGCCGATGATCGGTGGAGACACCCACGATTTTGGCGATGGTGGCGATCTTCCCGACGAGGGCATCAACGCCGGTCATCTCGCCGGTCGGGCCCAGGGTGGGAGTATCGACCGTGTCCAGCGCACCGAACCCCATCGCATCGTAGACGAGCGAGATGTTGCCGCTTACCGTCGCGGTGACGATCAGGATCGCACACGGACTGCTGGCCATGATCTGCCGCGTGGCCTGCACGCCATCCACGTGGGGCATGATCAGATCCATCAGGATCAGGTCGGGTCGGTCGCGTTTTGCCATCGCGATCGCCTCCACGCCGTCGGCTGCCGTCCATGCCACGGAATGGTCGGGCAGGCTGCTCACGACCCGACGCAGGGCCTCGGCGGCCACCCTCACGTCATTGACAATCGCGATTCTCACGTGCGTGCACTCCCAGCCGCCAGGCTGCGTGTGGATTGATTCAGCCGGTCGGCTCGCCGATCAGGTCGATGATCGTATGGAGAAAGGTTTCGTCGTGAAAGCTGGTCTTGGTCAGGTAGCGGTTGGCGCCGGCTTCGAGCCCACGGAGCCGATCCTCCTCGCGGTCTTTGTACGACACGATCACGATCGGGATGCCCCTTCGGACCGGGTCGGCCTTGATCAGTGAGACCAGCCCGATGCCGTCCAGACGAGGCATGTCCACGTCGCTCACCACGAGGTCGTACTGTCCGCCCCGGATGGCGTTCCAGCCGTCCATTCCATCAACGGCCACATCAACGTCGAAGCCTCGTGACTGCAGCAGGTGTCGCTCAAGTTCGCGAACGGTGATAGAGTCGTCCACCACAAGAACCCGTTTCCGCCGGCGGGCCCGCTCGGCCATGCGGGCAAACTCCACGCGTGTCAGGTGCCGTCCGGTGAGCAGGCCGTCGATCGAACGCACCAGATCGTCAACATCGACGATCAGCACGGGATTGCCGTTTTCGAGCAGGGAGGCGCTGCTGATGTCGGGCACCTTGCCCAGTCGCGGATCGAGCGGACGGACGTCCAGATCCCGCTCGCCCAGAAAGCCGCTGACGATCATGCCGAACTTCTGGCCCCGATCGCTGATCACGACCACGGGCAGGCTCTCGCCCACGGCCGGGGCCGGGGGAAGTTCCAAATCGAGGACCTGCGCGGCGAGGACGAGGCCGATCGAAACCCCGTCACGATCGACATACTGACGACCTTCCAGCGTGTGGATGTCGGCTTGGCTGCAGGAGAGAATCTGGTCGATGCGGGTGAGCGGAAAGGCATAGGGCTCCCCGCCGATGTCAACCAGCAGCGCCCGGATCACCGACATGGTGATCGGCAGCTGCAGCGTGAACACGGCCTGCCGGCCGGATTGGGTCGTCACCCTCACGCTGCCCCCCACGGCCTTCACCATGGTCTGCACCACATCGAGGCCGACGCCCCGGCCGGAAATCTCGGTGACCACCTGCTTGGTGGAGAACCCGGGCAGGAACAGGAACTCCAGCAGTTCCGCCTCCGCGAGCCGGTCTGCAACCTGGTGCGCGACGAGCCCGAGGGCGAGTGCCCGCGCCCGGATGTGTCCGATGTCGATGCCCGCACCATCGTCCGTGATCGTGATCTGGAGCATGCCGGCGCGATGCCTCGCCTCGAGCAGAATCGTGCCCGTGGGGGGCTTTCCGGCGGCTTCCCGGCGGTCTGGTGGCTCGATCCCATGGTCGAGCGCATTGCGGATGAGGTGGGAGAGCGGCGCCTCGAGCTTTTCGAGGATGTCGCGGTCAACGCCGGTCTGGTCGCCGCGGACGTCCAGCCGCACCTGCTTGCCGAGGGATCGCGACACGTCGCGGACCATCCGGGGAAAGCCGCGGATGCCATCGGCGAGCGGCCGCATCCTGCTGGTGAGGACCTCGTGGTGCAGCCTGCTGGAAAGGTCTTCGTTGCGGCCTGCGAAGCCTTCGAACTCCTCGCAGTGCCTGGTGAGCCCGGAGAGCACGGTATCGGCCTGATCGCGAAGGGTGGCGAGCATCGCGACCTGCGAGGCGGCCGCCTCACGGTCGCTGCGATCGAGTCGCTCGTCGAGTGCCGCGATCGTGTTACAGAGTTTCACCTGCGTGCTGCGCAGCGAAAGGAGGCCGTCGATAAAGGGGCGGAGCTGCCGTGACTCGATGAGGGATTCGCCGGCGAGTCCGACCAGACGGGTGAGGCTGTCGGCGGAGACACGTACCACCCGGTCGGCCGACTCGAAGGCCGCCGGTGGGGAGGCCGCAGGGCTGGCCGGGGAACTCGCGGGGGAACTGGCCGGGGCGGCAAGGACCGCCGCCAGTCTCGCAACCAGCTGATTGGCCCGCTCCGTCCATGGTCCGTCCGGAATCAACGCGTCGTCGGCCCGGGCGATCGAGCCGAGAAAATCGCTGCCCGCGAGGAGCACGTCGGCATGCTCTGGACGCACCGTGAAGGCGCCCTTGCCGGCCGCCACGAAGACTTCCTCCATGGCGTGAGCAACCCGCACGGCTGGTTCGAGGCCGATGATTCTCGCGGCGCCTTTGAGCGAGTGGGCGGCACGCATCATCGATTCGATCGCGGCCGGGGAGTGTTCCAACTCTTCGATCGCCAGGACGCCTGCCGACAGCACGGCCGTCTGCGTGTCCGCCTCCAGGCGGAACAGATCCAGCATCGAGAATTGACTCAGGTCTTGCACCACACGAACTCCTGGCCGCCGTGGCCCGTCATCCCGAGATCCGTCTCTGCAGCCCGTCCAGCAGTCTGGCCTCGTCAAGTAGGCCAACCGTCCTGTCCTGCCAGGCGAAGAGTGCCACCGTCGCACGCGTGTCCGCGCCGCTGACCGTCGCCGGCACGTCACGCAACGACCGTCCTGGAACACGGTCCACGCCTGCGACTTCGTCCACGCGGAACACCCAACGTGCACCCGCCCGCTCGACCACGAGCAGGCGCGCCGAGGAAACCGCCGCTGGTTCGGTGGCCGGTGCATCCATCCCCAGGACTCCCTCGAGCCTGACGCACAGCTGCAGCTGGCCACGGATGTTGACGATGCCTGCGAGCAGAGGGCCCGAGCGATGGGGCAGGCGGTGCACCTGACGTGGCGGCGTGACTTCGACGACCGCGGCAGTGGGCAAGGCCAGCCACTCGGTACCGAGCCGGAAGATGAGCACGCCCCTGGCGTCGGCATCGACAGCCACATCGGGCTGCTCGAGGATCTCCCGCCATGACTCGAGGTAGCCCGCGGGCGCGGGACGGTCGAAGAAGCGTCGGGCTGCGGCGGACAGGACAGGGCAGTTGCGACAGTGAATGAAGGTCTTTAGTTCGGGGCAGCTGCGATCTCCGGTCACGCCCACGTGACGCCAGCAGTCTGCCATCGGCGCCACCACCTGGCGGTCTTCGATCGTGATGTCGTGGCTCATGATGCCCCTCTTCGCGACCGCACCCGGGCGGCGGACTGGCGGTAGTGGTCCGCCATCTGATCATCCCCTCGCTGCATCGCCATGACAGCCAACGACACGAACGCTTCGTCGTGAGCTGGGTCCATGTAGAGCGCCTTGTGGAAAGAGGCCTCAGCGCGGTCGAGGTCGGCAGCCGCCTGGTGCAGCATGCCCATCAGGAAAAAGACCGCCGCGGAGGGGCCGGCGGCCTGCTGCTGCCGACGGCATGCCTCCATCGCCTCGGCGTGGCGGCCGGCGTTGGCCAGTTCGTGCGCTTCGTGAAGCAGTTCATCAGGCGACAGAGATTTCGGTTCGACTGCATCGCTTGCGTCTGAACCACGTGGGGCAGTCGCGTTGGTCGGCCGTGGCACCGGTGGGGGAACGGTGAAGCGAGCCGTCGCCTGTCCGCCGCGTTGCAACGCGAACGCCGTATTCCCAGAGACTGGAGTCCACGAGCCCTTGAGAATCGGAGGTTCGGCGGCACCGAGCATGAGGAGGCCATTCGGGGCCAGCAACCGGTCGAGCGTCTGCTCCACGCGTGTGCGGGCGGCCGCGGTCAGGTAGATCAGCAGGTTGCGACAGAAGATGACATCGTAGGGCCGGCTGTCGGCAGCGAATGATTCGTCGAGCAGATTGCCCCAGGAGAAGTGCACCAGCGTTCGCACGGACGCGTCGAGTTCGGCAGCCGCCCCCTGTACGCGAAACCAACGATCGCGGAAGGTGAGGTCGGCGCTGCGAAAGGCGTTGGCCGAGTAGTTGGCCGCCGCCGCACGCCCCAGGGCCGCATGGCTCACATCGACCGCATCGATCCGGAACTGATCGGCGGAGAGCCCGGCTTCGAGAAGCGTCAGGGCCACCGAATAGGGCTCCTCGCCGGCGGCGCAGGGCGCGGAAAGGACGCGGAGTGGAGCCTGATCCGGGCTGGCGACGAAGGTGGCAGCACGCTGCCGGAGCACATCGAAGATCTGAGGGTCTCGGAAAAACCAGCTCTCCGGTACGACCACCTCGTCGATGAACCGATCTCGCTCTGCGTCATCGCGGGTGAGGCGGGCAAGGAAGGTCGCTTCGTCGGTTTCACCGCAGGCACCCATCCGCACCCGCACGGCGCGGGCGATGGCGGTGCTGCCTACGGTGTGCGCATCGAGCCCGATCCAACACTCCAGCAAGGCCTCGGCAGGGCTGCACGCCGATGTGGGGTTGGTGGCGACAGGATGTGTGACGTCGGCATGCATGGCGAAGCCGGTTAGTATGACGCAGATTGGTCACCCGTCGATGCCGGGGTGGGAGCGACGAGACCGGCGAGCAGCGTCACTGGCAGAAGCCGCTCGACGTCGAGCACCTGGACGGTGCGGCCACCGATCCGCAGCAGACGGCCCAGGTCGGGGGCGAGGGCGGGGGCCTCGGGCGTGGGCAACGCGGGTAACGAAGTCTCAACCTCGGCACTGGAACAGAGCGACACCACGTTCTCCGCTGCCACCCCCAGCCTGATGCGTTGATCCCCAGTACCATTCGAGTGGGGGCCAAGGGAAAACTCCACCACGACCACCCGTGTGCTCAGCGTTTCGCGGAGCGGCTTGTCGATCAGCAGCCACCCCAGGTCAACAAGCGGGATGAGACGACCGCGGTGCGTGAAGATGCCGCGGATGAAGTCGGGCGTGCGGGGGATCGGCCGCGCGGCCACGAACGGCACCACCTCCACCACCCGACGCGACTCGATCGCATACTCCTCTGCTCCGATGGTGAATGTGAGCAGTTGCATGTGCGGGTGAATGCGGCAGAGGTGCGTCGAGGGTGGACTGTTCGTGCAGTCAGATCGTGAACCGCGATACTTCTTCCTTGAGGTCGCCCACCGCGCCGCGAAGGTGGGTTGTCGCCTTGTTGAAGTCTTCGAGCGACGACGCCGTGCGCGACGCCCCTTCCGAGAGTCGGATCATGGCCTCGCGGATCTGCGCAGCGCCCTGGGACTGTGCCCGCATGCCCTCGGTGACCTGTTCGAACCGCCCGTTGATGCCGTGCACCGCCGAGATGATCTCCCCCAGTTTCGAGGAGACGTCACTGATCTCGCTGACGCTCGACCGGACCTGACCCGCGAATTTGTCCATCTCCATCACGCCGGCCGAAACGCTGTGCTGCATCTCCTTGACCATCTGCTCGATGTCGAGAGACGCCACTGCCGTCTGGTCGGCCAGCCGGCGGATCTCGCGGGCCACCACCAGGAAGCCCGCGCCATATTCGCCCGCCTTCTCGGCCTCGATCGCCGCGTTGATGGAGAGCAGATTCGTCTGGTCGGCCACCTTCGTGATCGTGATGACGGCGAGATTGATGGTCGAGGCCCGCTCGCTGATCTGGGCCAGCTTGGAACTAAACGACAGCGTGCTGTCGGCGAGTTGCCGCATGGTGCCATCCATGCTGGCCAGATTCTTCCGGCCGTCGGTCGCCATCAGGCCCGTGTGGGCGGCCATGTCGTTGACATCGGTCATCGTCCGCAGCAGTTCCTGACTGGTTGCTGAAATCTGCTTGACCGCTGCGACCGCCTGGCTCGTCGAGGCGCCGTAGTCGGCGATCACCTGCTGCTGCTCGCTGGAGGTGGCCTGGATCGCCGTGGCCGTCGAGATCAGGGCCACCGACGATTTCTGGATCCGCCCGATCAGCCCGCGGAGGTTGTTGGTCATCGCCTGAATCGCCGAGAAGAGAATGCCCGTTTCGTCGTCACTGGTGCCGCCGATGTCGCCGGGGAGGCCCACGGCCCGCAGGTCGCCTGCCGCCACCCGGCGGGCGACGGTCACAGCCGCCTGGATCGGCGTGGAGAAGCTCCGTGCCAGGGCGAGGGCCGCCAGCGTGACGCCGAGAATCGTGACCAGCGAGAGGCCGGTGATCGCGGCCCGCTGCCACCGCAGCAGCGCATAGGCCTCGCTCGCGTCCTGCTTGACGCACAATCCCCAGTTGAAGGTGGGCAGGAACCGCCAGGCGGCGATCACGTTTTGCCCACGGTAGTCGATCGTCGGGCCGTAGCCCTCTTCGCCCGAGGCTGCCCGCTGGGTCGCGGTTCCACGCGTGGTCCCGAGGGGAATCCGCCTGCGGAACGCCGCGTCGGCCTCGTGCCGTAACGGCGCGGTGACCAGCACATTGTCGCCCTGCCGTTCGCCCGTCACGATCTCGCCGGTAATCCCCAACCCCCCCAGGTCGGAGAGGATTTGCCAGATCTGTTGTGGCCCCAGCCCCAGTGCCAGAACGCCGACGACCCGGCCATCATCGATGATCGGGCTCGTCACAAAAGCCACAGATTCTCCGGCGTTGCCAACCGATTGGAAACCGCTGAGTTTGGTCTGTTGCGCGGCGCGCGACCTCTCGAAGCCCCCGGCAAGGGGCGTTGCTGTCGGCCCCCCTGCCAGTACCGAGGAGCCGAGTGGCAGCGAGTCGTCCAGTGCGAGCACGATCCGCCCCGTGGCATCGATGACGAACAGGTGCGAGTATCCGAATGCCTTTGCCGCATGAGCTAGAAAACCCGCCACCTCCGACTTGGCGTCGCCAGCGGCCTTGCGCAGGGCAGTGGTCGCCTCGGCGGTGCCGGCAGTGGCGGTGATCGATCCCAGTTCGCGAGCGGCTCGGATCACGTCGGGTTCGCCGGCGAGTGCCCTGCCGTCGCGAAGGCGTTCCTGCGCGTACGACTCCAGTTCACCGGCCTTGGACGCGGCAGTGCGAACCAGAACTTCCCGGATGGAATTCTCCAGAGCGCTGGAGGCTATCAGGGCGGTGATCGCCGTCAGTAACGCGCAGGGAATGAGCGCGATCATCAGAAACCAGAAGAGCAGCCTGCGTGCGATGGAGCGCTTGATTGCGGCTGCAGCGGGCGCGGGGCCTGGGAACATCAGGTCGCCGAACGATGTGTCTGCTGCAGATGAGTCCGGCGCCACCGGAGGAAAAGACTGCATGGTGGTGTCGGCACAAGCCGGATGGGAAGCGTGCAGAAGGGACATGGCGATCCGGCAGTGCGCCGGTCGCCCCCTGCAATCTTTGCCCATCTTTCGCTGCGGTGCGATTTCCTGGCATCGGAAATTCTTCGCCCAGCGTCAAAGCCGGCAGAATCGGCACCATTCACCCGGCGATGACGGGGAACAACCGCTCCAGGAGGGCGAATCAGCCCGCCTTGATCCGGATCGGGGCCGCCGCATCCTCATCGGGCACCCGCAGCCGCAGCGTCGCGGCCGGCGGAGCCCGTCGCTCCTGCACGAATCCACGGGTACCGGCGGAGAGAAAGTCGAGTAGTTGGGTGACGGGCCCGTTCGTGAACTCGGCGCGCAGGGCCTCCAGAACGTCCTTCCAGGGCAGTCCGCGTCGGTAGATGAGCCGATAGGCCGACTTGAGCGACGTGATGTCCTCGGGAGTATGCCCGCTTCGTCGCAGTCCGACGATGTTGAGCCCGACGATGCAGCCACTCTGCCCATCGAGAAGCATGAACGGTGGCACGTCCTGCACAACGCGGGCATGGCCGCCCACCATGGCAAGGCGGCCCACGCGGCAGAATTGGTGCACGGCGACGGCCCCCGACACGAACGCGCGATCCGCTACCGAGACATGGCCACCAAGCATGGCCCCGTTGGCGAAGATGGCGTTGTTGCCAACCGTGCAGTCATGGCCAAAATGTCCGCTGGCCATCACGTAATTGCCGTTGCCGACCGTCGTTGCGGTCTCCGGCTTGAGGGCTCGATGGATTGTGACGTGTTCGCGAAATACGTTGCCCTCGCCGATCACCACCCGGCCGATGTGCTGGGGTCGCCCGGCGTGCTGCGGAGCACCACCAATCACGCAATGCTCGCAGAATTCGTTGTTTGAGCCGGCTTTTACGCCAGACTTCACCACCGCGCCCGAGGCGACCGTGCAGTTGTCGCCGAGTTCGACGTCAGCTTCCACGCTGGCAAACGCAGCGATACTCACGCCGACGCCCAAACGGGCCTCGGGACTCACGTTCGCCAACGGATGAATGCTCACGGGTTGTTCCACGCCGGTTGAGGGCCGCCGTTGCCGCGGTCGGGTCGGCGGAAACCGCCGACGAAAGGGACTTATCGGCTTATCAGGATGCTCGATTCAATGTCAGTTTGGCCGGGATGGCAGAGTCCCCCCGTCCTCTCCCGGCTCGCCAGACTTCGGAAAGTCGCTACACTGCGGCCACGATGGACTTTTTGGCGAGGAGATTTTCATCATGACGACCTGCGACGACCGGTATGCTGCCGCTGAAGCCCTCAAAAATGAGGGAAAACTTGCCGATGCAGTTGCCGCTCTGGAGGGGGTGATCGCGGATCACCCTTCCTTCACACTGGCCCACTCGGCGTTGGCCGCCTGGTGCACCCGGCTGGATCGACACGAAGAGGCGATCCAGCATGCCCGGAGGGCGTGTGAGTTGGAGCCCAACGATCCATTCAGCTACACCGCCCTGAGCGTGGCCTGCATGCGTGGCGGCCGCATCGCTGAGGCGGAAGACGCCTTGGCCAAGTCACGATTGCTGCAGGGCGGTCACTGAGGGCAATCCTCGGGAGCAGTCGCCCGGCCTCGCCGGCCCGGCATCACTCGCCCAGCGCGGCTTCAATCGCCTTGAGACGCTGCCGATCGCCGGTGGAAAGCTGGCGGGTGGCAAACCCGTGTTTCTTCGCCTCTGCGAGTGCCTGGCGGGCAGCATCGAGCTGGCCCTCTGAGACCAGTGCCGCCGCGAGGTGGATGTATTTCGTTGCCGTGGGCACCATGATGGCCTCCTTGAGATCGGCAATCGCTTCCTGTCCCTTTCCTGCAGCCAGCAACGCGACGCCCCGAGTGTCGAGGACGTCTGGGTGAGGGCCCAGTTCGGCGACGGCGACGGCGACCAGTTTCTCAGCCTCCGCAGCAGTGGCGGGCTGCGCGAGATGGAATGCCAGGTTGTTG
>CAMCQY010000050.1 GCA_945877135.1 Candidatus Kuenenia stuttgartensis | reverse complement strand
TGCAGGAGAAGATGTGGCACGGCCACAGCGCTCAAGCCGACAAAGGTCGCCCGAATGAGCGTGCCATTCCAGCCCGCCCCGCCGAGCACGAGCCACGCGGCCAGCCCGATCAGAGCGATCGCACCGACGGTCAAGGGCGCGAGGCTTCGGGCCAGTTCCTGCCAACTCTCTCCAAGTTCCCGACGGAGTCGCTGAAGCCCCCGCGCCGAGTGCCAGCCACAGAAATAGACCGGGAAGCTCACCAGCGGGCTCGTGACAGCGAAGAGCACCACCAGTGACGCGACGAGCGCGTTGTCGGCGAGCAAGACCCGCCGCTTCCGCCCGGTGCTTCTGCAGGCCGCCATGCCCTGGAGCGCCCAGGCGGCCGCCGCAAGCGGCAGCATGATCCACGAGCAAACCGTCAGCACGCTGATGGCCTGCTGGATGGCTGGGCCCGAGCCCCCCGGCGCGGTCAGGCCGAGGATCGTGGCGACGTCCGTGGCGTGAAACAGCAGCGGCGTCCAGATCACGAGGCCTCCGCGTGCGAATCGGAACAACGGCCGCATGCCCCGCAGACCGACCGGGAGCCGCGGCTCCTCCTGGCCGAAGTGCCAGGCTGAAGCCAGAAAAAATGCCACAACGGTAGCGGCCGGCGCCACGAACCAGCCGCACACAACCAGCACCGCAACCGCCAGATACCCCGCCAAAAACACCGGCAGCCATGCCGTCCCAAGAACTGGCTCGAGCCGCGGCCGGGCGAAGCGATGGTCGGCCGCGCCGTGCGGCAGGCCGACCATCGCGACGAGCGCCGCCAACACGCCGGCTGTGACGCCGGCCGTGGCCTGAGAAAAAAAGAACGCGGCCCCGATAATAGCCCAAGAGAGCAACATTACCGAGGCCGCGTGCATGGAAACACTATTCTTCTGCAGAGGGTCCCGCCATTCAGACGGTGCCGTACGCCTCACCGTGGGCAGTCTTCGTGCTCTTGGCCTTGGCGATGAGATAGATCAGCACGCCGAAGCCCGCCTTGGCGGTCATGTCGGCGATCGCGTATCCAATCTGCAGGCCGACGACGCCATTAGCACCCGTGACGCCATTGGCAGCATTCGCAGTCCCGGCCTTCGCCGCCAGGGCATCAGGCGTGCCACCGAGCGCGTAGGCGATCGGGTAGACCGCCCAGGTGACCAGGATCACCAACCGGGCGATCTCGAGGAGCTTGCGAGCCGCGGGCGGCTGGCTGTCGAGCGAATTCGTCAGTTCCGTCCAGAGCACATAAAGAATGTAGAAGAACGGAATCGACGAGAGACCACCCCAAACGACCCGCTCAAACCAACGCGACGGGTCGGCGATCACCTCGCCCGGATAGCCGAGCGCGATCATCAAGGCCGCAGCGATCACCAGCCGTGTCAGCAGGCTCGACGCCTTGGCCGAATGCAGCCGCAGAACGGCCACGAGTTCGACCATCAGCAGCGGCACCGTCAGAATCCAGTCGGCATAACGATAGAAGTCGTTGAACGCTGAGCCGGTACCCTTGTATCCCGTACCACCCACCAACGAGTAGGCGTCGTGCCAGCTGTGGCGGATCATGAAGTAGTGGTAGCAGGCGATCGAAACCACGATGCCCGACACCAGCAGAGCCGGACGGTATTCCGGATCGACGTGCGACCGAGCCATGAACAAGAACAGAGCGGCCGCCCCCATCGTCGCGACAGTCATCGAAAAGATGTTGTCAACGGCGTTGTATTGCAACACTGACAGATCGGGCATCGCCGCCCCCAACAAACAGAAGCCTTCGAACATCGCGTCACCTGTTTTCAATGTAGTGCTGGAAAAAATGCAGCCGCTTCGCTACCTCGGCAACGATCACCAGATCCAAGGGCAAGCCATATCCAGCCGACCTCTTGAAACGGATGACTCCCCCTCCGAGAGGGTCTGAGCGACTCCCAAAAAACGTTCGCGATATGGTAGCCGGTTAGGGACACAACGGCAAGCGGATGCCGGCCAAGAGGCAGGATCTGCCCCGCGGAGGATGACATCAGGCAGGTCCGTCCCTGCCTTCAATAGACGTCCCTCAGATAACGTTTTTCATGTTTCATGAGGGCTTCAGAGACCCACTCGTCGGCCTGACCAGGCGATTTACCACCGTGCTTGGCCACGATCGTCACCAGAGATGCATGAACGTCTTTGGCCATTCGCTTTGCGTCGCCGCAGACGTAGAAGAACGCACCCTCGTCCAGCCAGCGATAGAGTTCGGCACCCTCCTCTTCCATGCGGTGCTGCACATAGATTTTGTCGGCCTGATCTCGGGAAAATGCGGTGGAGAGCTTGTGGAGGAGTCGGGATTTCTGGGCCGCCAAAAATTCCTCGCCGTAAAGGAAATCGGTTTTCGCGTGCTGATCTCCGAACAAGAGCCAATTGCGACCCGAGTGGCCATGGATGGCACGGTGCTGGAGAAAGGCTCGAAACGGAGCGACACCAGTTCCCGGGCCGACCATGATCATGTCGCGATCTGGTGGTGGGAGATGAAAATGGCGAGTGGGTTGGACATAGACGGGGACCGACGACTGGTCGGCCAGATCGGCAAGGTAACCAGACGCGAGGCCCTGTTTGCGGCGACCGTGGGAGGTGTACTGAACGAGGGCGACAGTCAGGTGAGCCTCTCCGGGACGGTGGTCGGGCGAGGATGCGATTGAGTAGAGACGCGGTGCAATCGTGTTCAGGAGACCGGGAATGTCCGCGGGCTCAAAGTGAACTCCCGGAGCATCACGAAGAACGTCGATCACGTCTCGGTCGAAAATATAGTGGTCGAACTTTTTGTCGTCGGCACAAATGTCCTGGAATCTCTGCTGTGCCGGGCCCACAGCTTTTTCCGCCACCGCTCGAACAAAATTTTTCCTTACACGATTGAGGACGGCAGAGGTCGCAATGGTTTCGTGCAGGGCCGCATCGTTTTGAAGGCCCAACGTTGCGATGAATTCACTCACCAAAGGTTCGGGGTTCCGCGGCACGACGCCAAGGGCATCGCCACAGGTGTACGTCGGACCCGCGGAGCCTAATTCGATGACGATGTGGCGGGTATCTTTGGTCGAACCCCGTTGATTGAGCCGGCGATTTTCAAGGAGCCGCGCGGCGAACGGGGTGTGCCGACCGAAAGCCGTCTGGGGGGTGGGGGATTCGGCCATGGTGCGTCATGCAGCCCCTTAGGGACGTGCCAGGATTTCAGCGATGTTCCGGGATTTCACCGTGCGAGTCCTTCTTTCTCTCGGAGGGCAGGGCATTGCCTTCCGGTCGTCTCCCCTGCTCCAGCCTGGCGATCGAACTGAACCAGCTAAAGACGCCGAGAACCACGACCCCATAGACCATAGCGACGAGCGCAACGCCAAGATCATAAGGCTTTGGCGTCGACAAGGAAACACGGAGAAGCACCGTCGAAATAACGAACCCCGCGTTCCGAAAGACATACTCATACCGATCGTAGTAGGACAGCGACACGATCAGAAGAAACACGTCTGAAAAAATCATGAACTCGAAGAAGAGCGGGAAGAAAAAGAGGTCGGGATTCTGCGGCGGATGCGGCTGACCGATGACCGTCGCCGGCACGATTCGCAACCAACTCGCGAAATTGAGTGCGGCAAGTCCTACCAGGACAAAGAGCAGCAACACGGCAACGGCTTTTTTCAGCTCGATGAAGCCGTCGAGGTTTTTCTCAATCGAGATCTTGGGCGTTCTCTGGCGAATCAGGGTGAATCCGGTAACGATCACGAACATCGCCACAGCACCCACCATGTCGAGCAACACCGCGCCGGCTGCCGCAGGTTCTGACAGCCAGTTTTCTATGTCTTCAAAACCTCCGATGTCTTTAAAGACACGGCGAACGATGATCAGCGACATGATCTGATACTGCTTGGCGATTTCTCCGGTATGGGAATTCGCGATCGCGAAAACGAGGAGAATGACCTCGTAGAAAAGAATGATGCTGAACGGCGTGTAGACCGCATGAAGAGGGCTGCGATCGACGCCCTCGAGGATCGTCTGCGGCATGTCGGGCAGATTGCGAACGGCCGCGATGAGCAGGAGATGCATGAGAAAGCCACCTGCGGCGGCAATCACGACCCCTTTTTCGAACCAATCTTGTTTCGAGCATTCCGCCAGCCGATCGAATAACGTGGCAAGCAAACGGCGGACTGATAGCAACATCGGGTACCAAAGCTTTCACTGGAACGGCTGCGTGGGGCGTGATCTCCATGCATGGTAACGCTGCGACAACAGACCGAGTTGTGATCCTTTTTTCGACTCTTTTATGGGCTGCGAAAAAAAGCACCCCGCACGTTGAAACGTACGGGGTGCCGATTGAGAGAGCCGGAACCTGTCGGTCAGTTCGGCACGATCGTCACGGGAGAATCACGGCGTCGATCACGTGGATCACGCCGTTGCTCGTCTTGATGTCGGTCTTGGTGACGTTCGACATCCCCTTCGCGGTGCCGACCTTCACGCCACCTGCGGTGGAGATCTTCACAGCCGCTCCGCCAGCCGTCTTGGCTTCCGTGAGCTTGACGACGTCAGCCGCCATTACCGAGCCCGGCACGACGTGGAGCAGCAGGATTTCCTTCAGCTTGCCCTTGTTTTCGGGCTTGAGGAGGGTCTCGAGCGTGCCAGCAGGCAGCTTGGCGAAGGCTTCGTCGGTCGGAGCAAAGACCGTGAACGGCCCGGCACCCTTGAGGGTATCGACCAGTTCGGCAGCGGTGAGGGCGGCGGCCAACGTCTTGAACGTGCCGGCTCCCACAGCCGTCTCGACGATATCAGCAGCCCGACCGACCGACATCGAACCAATCAGGCAGCAGGCCATCGCCACGATGGCGGAAAAACGGGACATCTTCATGGGGAAATTTCTCTCATGGGGAAAGGATTGGGTACTCACTCGGGGGGAACGATAGCAGTCCGCAGAACGCTGCCAAGTGGCAAATCCAGCGCATGAACCCCTGAAGATGAATGAAGCCCGAGGCTTTTCGATGTTTTGTCGAAAAGAGAATCGATCGTTTTGTGATGAGACACTTTCGCCGGACATGCCGTTCCGCAGTGACGGCACTGCTCCATCGACCGCCTGCAGTTGAGCATCTGATCGATGATTCGTGCTCAGCGGGCCGCCCACGCAGCCTCGATCGCATCGCAGGCGAGTTCGAGGCCGTCGGCATCGGCCAGCCTGGCGGCGACGTCGCGGCAGCGGGTCGCCACGGCCCAATCGTCGAGCAGCCCACGAATCATCTCGGCGACCGCCGGCCCACGAAAGCGTTTTGGCGGCAGGCTCTTCCCCACGCCGAGCCGCTCGATGCGGGCTGCGTTGTCGCACTGATCGAAGCCCATCGGCATGATCACCTGCGGCACGCCCGCCGCGAGCGCCTGCGACATCGAGCCGATGCCGCCGTGGTGCGCGAGCAGGGCCGATCGCGCGAGCAGCCAGCGAAATGGCACGAAATCAACGTGCCGCACGCCATCAGGCAGCGATGTCGGCACCTGCTCAGGAAACCGCGTGAGCAGCAGGCCGCGACGGCCGAGCCGCTGGCAGGCCTCGGCGGCGGCCAGAAAGAAGTCGCTTCCATACACATTCGCCGAGCCGGGCGTGAAGACCAGCGGCGGCGGACCAGCTTCGATGAACCGCACGACATCGGCCGAGGGCTCGACCACGCCCTCCTCGCTGTAGAGCGGAAACCCGGCGAGTCGCGTCTGGGGAGGCCAGTCTCGCTGCCGCGGCGCAAACCACTCGGGAAACATCGCAACGAGTCCCAGCGGCGAATGCATCCACTCGCGAAATACACCGCGGACCGGCGGCAGACCGAGACGGCCTCGAAACTCGTTGAGCCACGGGCAGATCGCGCGATCCGAGACGCCATCGACAAGCTGCCACTGCAGTCGCCGAAACCAGGCCGGCCCGCGGTGCACCGGCAGCACCGGCAGCCGTGGGCCCTCGAAGTCGCTGCGAAACAGCATCGGCGAGAGGTGAACACTCACGAGCGGGATGCCCTGCGCTTCCTGGGCGACACGCGCCCCGAAGGCGAGGCTCGACCCGCCAACGAGCGTGCGGCCCGGTGTCTGGTGGGCGAGGATGCTGCGATACACAGGCTCGAGCAGGGGGCGGATCGCCAGATCGATGATCGTTCGCGTGCCGTGGATCGGATGCCAGATCCGCGGGTTGCGAATCATCTCCCGAAAGTCGCACTCTGGCAGCGGATCGACGAACTCCAGGCCCGCCTCTTCGACGAGCCTGCGAAAATACCCGGCGGTGATGACCGTCACCCGGTGTCCGCGCCGCCGCAACGCCCGCCCCAGGCCCACAAAGGGATGCACGTCTCCCGAACTGCCGATGGTGCAGAGGATGACATGCTTCAGGTCAGCGTCTGTCGCGTCCTGCATTGCGCAATGTTCCTTCGACCGGCTCGGGTTTGAACGCCTCGGGACTCAGCCCCTTCCGATCTGCCAGATGTCGAGCACGATCACCGTCGGCGGGTCGGCGAGCACATCGAACTGCACGGCGATTGGCGTCACGAATCCCACTCGCACTGTGTCGTAACGGGACTCGCCAAAGTCGAGAGGCGCCCGCGCGAGCCAGAAGTCGATCTCCCGTACCGCCCGCACGACGCGGCCGTCCGATTCATCACCACGAACCAACGACTGAAGCCTCTCGTCTGCCTCTGGTGCCCAGAAGACGAAATGCTTCATCGGACGTCGACATCTTGAAGGATTTCATCGAGCGTGCGGCCTGTTCGCTTGCCGCGGCGATGCTCCGTCATTTCCCTCGAGAGCGGAATCTCCAGTCCATTGGGAGGCTGCCCTGGCCGCCGGCCATCGGGCACGAAATAGCCGATGACCCGCCCCTCTGAGTCACAGATCTCAGCAGTGTGATCGACGATCGCATCCAGCCGCTGGCAGACGGCGGCGTCGAGCGTGATTCGGGTCATGTGTTGAACCTCCGCGGGATAGCTTGCTACGCCTCTTGGTCATGAATTCAACATCGGCCGGTAGCACTTCGCTCAACGCGATGCCCTCTTATCATAAGCCACAACTGGCTCGACGGCCCAACGGCTGTTTTCCAAACGCGTCGTCTACGGCTGGCCGCTCTTGCGGAAGTCCCAGGGGGCGACAGGGCTGGGCTGGGCCCAGAGGCCGAGCCGTTGCGACTGGGCCTGCGACTGCAGGGCCGCGAGCGATGTGTCGCGGGAATAGTCTCCGTAGTGCCAGGCGTTGCCGGTGGCAACCATCTGCCGGTTGACGTCCACGCCGTTCGAGGAGAGGTGGCCGATCCAGCGGCCGTAGCGGTCCTTGCCGTCTTCCGTCACCTCGACCGTCTTGCCAAACACCATCTCCGCCAGCACCTCTCGAGACACCTTGCCGTAGTCCTGGCCGATCTCCGGCGCGTCGATCTCCGCCAGCCTCACCTTCTGCTGCTGATTCGACTCGTCGAGACAGGTCACCGTGTCGCCGTCGTGCACGCCCACCACACGCCAGAGATGTGGACCTATGGAGCGGTTCGCCGACGACTGCATCGGCGAGACACTCACCGGCTGCGCGGGTGTGGACGACGTCGAGATCGGCGTGGGGAACGATGAGGCTGGCGACGCGGGAGGCGGCACGGCAGCGGCCGGCGGCTGCGTTGCTGCGGCAATAACGGCCGCCGAACCGGCCACCATCGGCGGCGCTTCCGTTGACGATGCCCACTCGCTCGTCGGTGGCGCCGCCTGCGGGACTCCCGGCGGGGTCGGCTCGACAGGTGCCCACGATGCTGGTGCTGGTGCAGGCGGCGGCGGTGGTGCCAACGCCGGGGCCGAGGGCGGTGGCTGATAGGTCGGTGGTGCCGAGGCGAACGACGTGGCTGGAAGCGTTGCCTGCGGCGGCACGATAGGCGTGCCGGTGAGCGCCTTGGATCCCGGAGGATACTGGTAGGGCACCGGCTGATAACGGGCCACCGTGGCCGGCGGCAGCGTGTAGGTTGCTGCCGGCGCGCCCTGCGTCTGATAGTTCCAGCCCTGCATCGATGCCGGCTGTGTCGCCATCGGCATCGCTTGCCGTCGATTCACCTGCGATGGGCTGGGCATGCCTGCCGCCGCGGCAAGCACGGGAGGTCCGATCTGATAGGTGAAGACGTAGGTGGGCGAGTAATACATCGTCAGCGGACGGCCATCCGGCCCGACGCCCTGATAGGGCACGGCCTGCGGCGTCCAGCCGGTGGGGATGGCGCCGCCCTGGATCACGGCCGAAGGAAGCGCTGGCGCCTGCCAGTAGGGATGCGAGCCGCCGACGGCCGACGCCGTGCCCGATACACCGCCGGTGGCCCAGGCATTCACCGGTTGCGTCGCGGGTGTCGTGGCGACGGGTGATTGCGCGGAGGCCCCGCGGCCGGCCGCGCAGAGGATGACCGCTGCCACGAGCCGGACGTACAGAGAACCCCAGCGATGTCGGCGTCCCTGCCGCACGTTGTTCGCCCTCCTGGCGACGCCAGGGTTGTAACAGCCCACCACCCAAGTCCCCGAGAGGACTTTTCAAGCTCCGCGTGCGGGGAGCTGTTTCCGCAGAGAAACATCGGGTGTTGCACCGAATCCGGTGGAATCGACCGACGGCTCACGGCACGCCTTGCCTCGGCGTTGCCAACTGGGCGGCCGTGGCAAGCTGCGGGGCTTGGCCGGATTGGAAATCCGTTCGACAAACGGCCTACACTCGACGGCCATGTGGTTGCGGTCGCTCATCGTCGTGTCGGTTCTGGCTGCCTCCCTGTCCGGCATGTCGTGCGCTGCCGCCGACACACTCGAGGCACCATCGGTCGACGCCCTCACGGCGTCGGCACGACGGGCGGGGCTGCGGGTGCTGGAGGGCGACCACCTCGTGCTCGTCACCGACCGACCTGCCCGCGTCGGCGATGGCGTCGAGGATCTGCCTCGCATCTTTGACGAGGCGTGGGCGGCATGGTGCGGCCATTACGCCCTCGATCCCGCGGCGCATGAAAAGTGGCGGGCCTTCGGCTGCCTCGTCGTCGATCGCGAGCGGTTTCGTACCGCTGGTCTGCTGCCTGATGCGATCCCCGACTTTGCCAATGGCCATTGCCACCTTCACCGGTTCTGGATGGCCGACCAGTCGAATCCGGCCTACCGGCGTCATCTGCTGCTGCACGAAGGCGTGCATGCCTTCACGCTCACGCTTCGTTCGCTCGACACGCCGCCGTGGTATACGGAAGGCATCGCCGAATGCCTCGCCACACACCGCCTCGACGACGACGACAATGCAGGAGGCACTCTCGTTCGCTTCGTGCCGTCACCGCTGCCGCTGCGGGCCACCGATGTCGAACAGCTCGGTCGCATCGAGGCGATCAGGGCCTTGAGGACCGCCGGCGAGTGTCCCGGTCTCGCCGACATCTTCGCCACGCCGGGGGCGAACCACCGCGACCTCTCCGCCTACGCCGGGAGTTGGGCCGCTGTCGCGTTGCTCTCGCTCCATCCGCGGCACGCACCGACCTTTGCCGCGGCCGAACGAGGCCCTCTCGACCCGCAGTTCAATCGGCGGCTCATGGAGACGCCCGGCTGGGACGGCAACCAGGCCGAGCGAGACTTCGACGCGTTCACCGACGAGATCGACTACGGGTACGACTTCACCCGTTCTGCGATCGACTGGGCACCGAGCCGGCCGCTCGACACGCGGCAGACAGTCGCCGTCGCCGCCGGCCGCGGCTGGCAGAACTCCGGCTGGTCGCTCCGCAAGGGGGCACGCTCTTCGCTCAAAGCAACCGGCCGCTGCACGATCGGCACGCTGACCGGGCCTGCTGCCGAGCCACCGCTGCGGCTGGAAACCGAGGCCAACGGCATCTCGCTGCGGTGGTATCGCGGCCGGCCGCTTGGAAGGCTGCTCGTGGCGCAGTGGGTCGAGCAGCCAGACGATGGCGGCCGCCCGCGGTTTGTCGTGGTCGCTGAAGGTGAAGACCGTGCGTTCACCGCCGCCACCGACGGCACGCTCTTCTGCAAGCTCAACGACCCACCGGGAGAGTTGGCCGACAACGACGGCCAGCTCACGGTCGAGATCGAACCCGAGTGACGACGCCGATTGAGGGAGCGTGTCGCTGGAATAAAAGCCCCTGGCGGAAGCCGGGGGACTCCGGGAATGACCATCGCCCAACGTGCCATGCCGATCCCGGACCGCCCAACAACCCGGTGTCCCCGGACTTCCGTCCGGGGCTTTTTGTCAAATGCGTTGCCCCCCCGACCATCACGCCTGCACGGCGGACTCACGCGCCTACCCGACCGCCAGTTCTTTCACGGTGCCCGTGCTGTCGCCAAACGCGTCGATCTCGACTCCCGTGCCCTTGAGCAACGTCAGCCAGACGTTGCAGAGCGGCGTATTCCTCGGCTGGACGACATGGTGGCCCAGTGTGATGCCGGCGCCGCCGCCGGCGATCAGGGTGGGGCAGTTGTCGAGATAGTGGATCGAGCGGATCGTGCTGCCAAAGACCACGGTGGTATGGTCGAACAGGCTCGACCCATCGGTCTCCTTCGTGGCCTTTAGCTTGTCGAGGAGCGTGGCCAGCATCTCGCTCTGCGCGAGGTCGCGTTTCTGCGAAGCCGCCATTCGGTCGCCGGGGTGATAGTGGCTCATGTCGTGGGCTGCCACCGCGATTCCCAGGCTCTTGAGCAGGTGCTGGATGGGCTGACGGTAGGTGACGACGCGTGTGCTGTCGGTCTGCAGCGCCGCCACGATCAGGTCGTACATGATCAAGACCTCGTCGCGGCCGACCAGGCCTTCGCCCGGTTGTGGGAGCGGCGTCTTCGGCTTGGCCGTCCCCAACCAGCGTTCCTCCTTCGCGAGCCGCGTCTCGATATCGCGGACTCCTTGGAAGTATTCGTCGAGCTTGTCGGTGTCGGCGGCACTGAGCCCACGCTGCACGCTCTTCGCGTCTTCGAGTACCGCGTCGAGCACGCTCCGCTTTTTGACGAGCATCTGCTGCCGCTGTGCGAGCGGCACGTCGTCGGCCGAGAAGAGCTTGTGGAAGGCGATCACGGGGCTGTTGAAACCCGCGATCGGCTTCCCGCGGCGATCCCATGCGAGGGACAGGCCAGGTCCGTGTCCAGCACCGTCGAGGCCGGGCTCACTGCCGTTGAGTTGAAGCGACGCGAACCGCGTGTCGCCGCCGAGTTGGCCGGCCACGACCTGGTCCATTGAGAGCGATTTCGTGGGGCCGGCGCCGGTGAGCCAGACCGTGCTGCCGCCATGCGGGTCGCCCGCGAACGCATGCGTGCAGCCCTGCACGACCGTGAAGCTGTCTCTGTGCCGAGCGAGCGGCGTGAGCCCCTCGGTGAGCGTGTAGCCGGCACCAACGTCATCCTTTTTCGGAAACCATGTCTCCTCGGTCACGCCGTAGCCGATGCCGAGGCAGACCATCCGCTTCGGCCGAGCGGCCACTGCCGCCCGTGCAAACCTGCGAAAGCCGAGCGATTCGAGCGAGGGGAGGGCCAGGAGCGTGGTCGCTGCCTGGAGCACCCGGCGGCGGGATGGCATGGGCATGGGGAGCATCTCCGGAACGTGTAGCGGCGGGTCAGGTCTATTGCTTCGTACAGAAAGCCGGGCTCTGGACGACCGCATGAATGAACTCGCGAACGGAAAAGTCGCTGGTAGCGGCCCGGTCAACGATCGTCTTCACGAGGTCGTCGTCTGAAAACCCAACTGGCCGGCCAAGGGCGTATGCAAGCAGCGCCTCGGCAAAGCCTGTCGCGAAGTCGGTTTGCCGAGAGGCCACGATCTCCCGCAGTGCATAAAAATCCTTGAACGCAGGACCGTTGTGAAACGCCCCGGACGGATCGATCTCCCATTCCTTGGTGCCCACACCGGGCTTCTGATACGAATCCTTCGACCGCCACATGCCGACGGCGTCGAAGTTTTCCAGGCCGAAACCGATCGGGTCGATCGTCCGGTGGCACGACGCGCACTGTGGCTCTTCCTGATGCATCCGGAGACGCTCGCGGGTGGTGAGCAGTTGGCCCTCGAGCCTCGTGATCTGCGGAACGTTGGGAGGGGCGGGCGGCGGCGGATCGTGGAGCAGTTTCCGCAGCACCCATGCGCCCCGCTCCACCGGGCTCGTCTGTTCCCCATTGCTTCCCATGGCGGCCACGGCCGCCATGCCAAGGAGACCGCCGCGAGGCGAGCCTGCGGGCAGTTTCACCATCCGATACCCGTCGCCGCTAACCCCATCGAGGCCGTAATACCTCGCCATCATCGAATTGACGACCACGAAGTCGCTCTTGAGCAGGTTGCGAAGGCTCAGGTTTTCCTTCATGAGCATCGCGACCGTCTCGTAGATTTCCTGCCGCGAGGCATCCTTGGTCTTCGGGTCGTAGCGGGGATACACACTGTCCTTGAACTGATAAAAGTCGAGGCGTTCGACTCCGAGCCACTGATGCGTAAACGCCGTGACGAACTCCCGCGATCGCGGATCGTCGAGCATCCGCTCGACCTGTGCGGCTCGTTCTTCCGGCTTGAGCAGCTCGCCTGAGCGGGCCGACTCGAGCAAGGCGTCGTCGGGCGGCCCGCTCCACAGGAAGTAGGAGAGACGGCTGGCGAGTTCAAATCCGTCGAGCGGCCGTCGCTTCTGCGACTCCGTCGGCTCCGCCAGATAGAGGAAGTGTGGTGACGAGAGCATGGTCGCCAGTGATTCCGTCACCGCCTCGCGAAACGGCCGCCCGGCAGCCCGCTCCTGCTCGTAGATCGCCAGAAGACGGTCGAGAAACGCCGGCTCAGGCTGGCGGCCGCGGAATGCCCGTGTGGCAAACCGTTCGAGCACACCGCGAATATCCTGCTCGGCGGAGGGCTTCGTCGCATTCGGCTGCGGGGCGACCGGCACGGTGAGCAGTTCGGCGAGCGCCGCGGGGGCCTGCTGCTTCGCGGGCAAGGGCCCCTCGATCTCCACCCAGTCGATCCAGATACCCAGTGGCGGGCCGATGCCGTTGGCATGGAAGGCGTCGAAGAAGATGCGATGTCCCTGATTGTCGTTGTCGTAGCTCCCCTTCTCCCTGAAGACAAAAATCTGCGAACCCTCAGTCTCGACCGGGATCTCGATGATCTGCGGTTCCTTCATCGAGCCCGTAATCTCCCGGCATTCGGCGTGCTCGCCCGCCACACCCCGAGGGCCACAGACAATGAACCGCCGCTCGGGCAGAGACTCCTCCGTCGCCGCGACGCGGAGTCTGAGGACGTAGCCGCCCGGAGGCCAGCCGCCCGGCACACCAAAAAGCATGTGGATGTTCACATAGGGGTCGTTGACGCCGAGAAATGCTCCCGTTTCCACGGCTGGGTGCGACGCGTAGGCGGCATGGTTGGGCACCCGCATGTTCCAGTCACGGCTGCCCGCCTCGAACGCGGAGATCGCGTCGACGAATTGAAACTCCTTTGGGGACGGAGCTCCCTGCAGCTTGTCCCAGTTGTGTATGAGTGGCTCGGGCTGGCTGGGATTCGCCTTGCGAATTTCGGCAGCGGCAGCCTGATTCTCCGGCTTGCGGGCGGCCGCCTCCACGGCATTTTTCCAGAGGACGAATCGGCGCCGTTCGTCCAGTCGCGTGGCCAGTCTGCTCCGCACACCCGGCGTGCTTGTCTCGGCCTCCATCCGATGGGTGCGGGATGGATGCGCCGCGCCATACCGCCGCCACGACTCCTGGATCGCGGCGACCGCGATCTCGTGGTATTGCTCGATCTGATCTGCCGAGATGAAGAGCTTCTCGCCCGCGGTGTCGAACGTGCCCGAGCCGCCGTCGGCGGGCAGCCCGTCTGGACGCGGCTGCACACCGAGCAGTTCGCGGAGCGTGTTGGCATATTCGCGACGGTTGAGCCGTCGCATCGTGGTGCGGCCGCCGGTGTCGGCCAACGCCTTGCCGGCGACGACGATCGCCTGGGAGAGGTCCTCCAGGAGATCGGCCTTTGCAGCGGGGGCGAGCTGCTCGGAGTCTTTCGGCGGCATCTCACCGGAGTTCAAGACGTTGAGCACCTTCCGCCAGCGGTCAGCCGTGTCGGCCGAGTCGATCGCCGCCGGGAGCGTGTCGATGCGAAATCCACCGCCCGCGTCATCGGGGCCGTGGCAGTCCGCACAATGGGCAGCGAGAAGCGGTGGGGTTGTGGCCTTTACAGTGGCTACGACCGAGGTCTCGGCTGCCACGGCGGCGGTGGCCGCGAGGGTCGCGAAAACCAAGCCGATGATCGTCGTGCGTCCAAAGGAGACCACAAGAAACCTCGGGGGAACACCCTTCTATCTTGAAATAATGACACATGTATCGTAGTCTTGGACAGGTCGAGGGACAATCCAAAAAGTTGTGCCTGCAGGGGAATGGCATGCCCGCGTTGAAATCCTCCCGTCCGCCCAAACCCAACATCAGGCAGGTTGCGCAGACCGCGGGCGTGTCGGTGATCACGGCGTCGCGTGCGATCAGCGGTCGTGGGAGCGTTGCCGAGGCAACTCGCAAGCGAGTCTTGGCGGTGGCGGAGCGGCTCAAGTACCGGCCCAACCGACTCGCTTCGGCCGTTCTAGGCGGTCGGTCACGCACCGTCGGCGTCATGGTGCCGATCGGATCGTGGTTTCAGGCGCAGATCATCCGCGGCATCCACGACACGCTCTCCGAGCAAGCCTATCTGCCGATCGTCCATTTCCACGGGAATGGACCGACCGCGGTCCGGGACGGCGACGAACTCGCTTTTTTGCATCGCCTCATCGAGCACCGCGTCGACGGTCTCATCTTCTTCCCTTCGGATGAGTCTGTGACGCAGAACTACCTCCAAGAAGTCTGGGAGCGGGGTCTGCCGCTCGTCGCCGTCGATCGCCGGCTCGCCCGGACGAATGCCGAATTCAGCGGTACCGACGACGTAGCCGGCGGCCGCATGGTGGCGGAATACCTGCTTTCGCTCGGCCACCGAAGCATCGTGCACATTACCGGAGAGCACTGGGTTTCGACCTACTTCGACCGCCGGCGCGGCTTCGAGGAAGTCATCCACGGCCGGGCCGACGTGACCTATCGCTGCGTGGAATGCGCGAAGAGTGAATGCGAGGCCATCGCCAAAGATATTCTCCAGGCCCCCGACCGGCCGACGGCGATCTTCGCCACATCGGACAACATGGCGATTCGTGTCTATGCGGCGGCCGCGGCGGCTGGACTCCGGATTGGCAGCGACCTGACAGTCATCGGATTCGCCGATCTCATGGAAGCCCACGGACTGCGGCCGCGGCTGACAACGGTCCGGCAGGACGCGGTCGCGATCGGCTCCAACGCGGCGAGGCTGCTCCTCGACAGGCTTGAGGACCGCGTCTCGTCCGACGAGCCGCGAGCAATTCGGTTGATGCCTGAATTCGTGATTCGTGATTCGTGTGCGACGGTTTCGTCGATCTGAACGATTGTATTTTTCAGTTCTTTCTTTTTTTTGGGGGGGTTCTATGGCTCGGTCAATCGTGTGCGCCGGCGAACGTCGGCATGTTCACCTACGCGGTTTCACGCTCGTCGAACTCTTGGTGGTGATTGCCATCATCGGCACCTTGGTGGGGCTGCTGCTTCCCGCCGTCCAGGCGGCCCGCGAAAGCGCCCGGCGCTCCAGCTGCACCAACAACGTGAAGCAAATAGCGCTGGGACTTCAGAACTTTCACGACGCCCGAGGGTGTCTTCCGTCGGCGCGGACAACGAAAGGATCGTTCCCTGGTGCGAGTCTCGGAGGCAGCAACAGGGCCACGTGGTTCCTGTATCTGCTGCCGTATGTCGAGGCTGCCGACGTCTACAACAAGATAACCTTTACCAATACCATTATCTGGAACTCTCCCTCTTCCTCGTGGTCGATTCCCGTCGCGTTGTGTCCATCGGATCCGACCGCTCCGTTTGTGAAGCCTCGCGGCGTTTACGCGAACTACAGCGGGAACGTCGGCGCCATGGCGCTCGACCAAATCTGGTCGGGCGCTGTTTGCGATGGAATTTTCTATCAAGACTCGCAGATGCGGATGAAAAACGTCTCCGATGGACTGTCGAAAACGATGGTGATCGCTGAGACTCTGGTGAGTAAAACAGCGTCATCATCCGCGCCTGATAACCGCGGCCGCATATGGGATGGTGAACTTGGGTTCGGGGCTGTGTTCAATACGCGGACCGAGCCGAACTCGGGTGCGATCGACGTTCTTCTGTACTGCGCAACCAGTAGCGACGCTGACTGGCTGCAATGGACCCCCTGCACGACAACGAGTACGACGGGGAGGGCAGCAGCCGCACGGAGCCGACATATGGGCGGCGTGCTGGTTGGCATGATGGACGGTTCGGTTGGCTTCGTCGACAATTCGGTTGAGAGTTGGGTGTCGGGAGGGGTTCCAACCGCGTGGAATACCGCACTCGACTTTAAGAAAATGGGCGTCTGGCAAAAGCTCGCTTGCCGCTACGACGGCCAGGCGGTCTCAACTCCGTTTGGCAACTAGAGAGAACTCGATGAAAACGAATCCTCTTCGGGGCTCTGGGAAGCCATTGGCTCAGCGTATGGCCGCGGTGGCCGCCGTGATGATGGTGGCCTTCGTCTGCGCGGGCTGTGGGCAAACAGGGCCGCGCAACTGCCGGATTTCCGGTGCGGTGACACTTGACGGAACGCCGGTACAAGACGGCGCGATCCAATTCGGCGTCGTGAAATCAGGCGACGTTCCGGGGGGGGCAGTGATCATCAATGGGCGATACCAGACGTGGGTGTCACCAGGGCCCAAGACCGTGAGGTTCGCGGTCTCAGGAAGTCGGGAGGGGCTTGCCCCACAAGACGGAACGCCGAATATCTGCCCGCAAAAGTATCACAATGACCCGCTTGAAATCGACGTGCGGAAAGACGGCGTTTACGACTTTCCACTCACCTCGAAATAAAGCGGGCTCTGAGCCCGCCTGGCCACCCATCCAGTTCCTCACGCGTGCACGGCGAACTCGCCCGCCGACAGGCTCGGCAGGTTCGTCTGCCCCATCAGCCAGAGGTCGACCGACCGTGCCGCCTCGCGGCCCTCGTGGATCGCCCACACGACGAGCGACTGGCCGCGACGCATGTCGCCCGCGGCAAACACGCCGTCCCGGCTGGTCTTGTAGTCGCTGCCGGTCTTGATGTTGCCACGTGGATCGAGTTCGAGCCCGAGGTCCGCGATCGGCCCCTGCTTCTCCGGCCCCATGAAGCCCATGGCAAGGAGCGCCAACTGGCAGGGCCATTCCTGCTCGCTGCCCGGCACCTCGCGAAACTTCTGCTGGCCCGAGGCTTCGTCGGCATACCATTCGATCCGTACGGTCTTCACCGCCCGCACGTGCCCCTTGTCATCGCCGAGAAACTCCTTCGACAGGATGCCCCACTCGCGACGGCAGCCCTCTTCGTGCGAGGAACTGGTGCGCAGGATCACAGGCCAGTTCGGCCACGGCGTGTTCGCCGGCCGCTGGCTGCGTCGCGGATATTTCCCAAGGTCCGGCGGCTGCGGGAGCAGTTCGAACTGCGTCAGGCTCTTCGCCCCCTGCCGGTTGCTCGTGCCATCGCAGTCGGAGCCGGTGTCGCCGCCGCCGATCACGACCACGTCCTTGCCCTCGGCCAGGATCTGCCCCTGCACCTCGTCGCCGGCGTTTCGCTTGTTCTGCTGCGGCAGGAACTCCATCGCGTAGTGCACGCCCTTCAGTTCACGGCCCGGGATCGGCAGGTCGCGGCCGAGCGTCGCCCCGCCGGTGAGCAGAATGGCGTCGTATTCATCCGCCAGCGACTGCGTGCTCACGTCCACGCCGACATTCACACCGCAGCGGAACTCAACGCCCTCTTCGCGCATCTGCTCGACCCGCCGCCAGACACGCCACTTCTCGAGCTTGAAGTCGGGGATGCCATACATCAGCAGGCCGCCCGGCCGGTCCGCACGCTCAAACAGCGTGACCAGATGGCCGGCGCGGTTGAGCTGCTGCGCCGCGGCCAGACCCGCCGGTCCGCTGCCCACCACCGCCACCCGCTTGCCAGTCCGCACGGCGGGCGGCTCCGGCACGACCCAGCCCTCGTCGAAGGCGCGGTCGGCGATGGTCATCTCGATCTGTTTGATCGCGACCGGATCTTCGTTGATGCCGAGCACGCAGGCCGCCTCACAGGGGGCGGGGCAGACGCGACCGGTGAACTCCGGGAAGTTGTTCGTGGCGTGCAGCCGCTGACTGGCCTCGTGCCACTGCTGGCGATACACGAGGTCGTTGAAGTCGGGGATGATGTTCCCCAACGGGCAACCGGTGTGGCAGAAGGGCACGCCGCAGTCCATGCAGCGAGCGCCCTGCTTCGTGAGTTCCTCCTGCGGGAGGATCGTGAGGAACTCGTTGTAGTTCTTGAGCCTGTCGGTGACCGGCGTGTAGCCGCTCACCTTCCGCTCGTATTTCATGAATCCGCGTGGCTCACCCATGGACATTAACCTCCTGCTGACGTGCTTCCTGCTGTTCCTGTTCTGCGAGCTTGCGGAGTTCCGCGATCGCCCGCTTGTAGTCGGTCGGCATCACCTTCACGAAGCGTGACTGCTCCATCTTCCAACCATCGAGAATCGCGCGGCCGCGGGCCGAGTCGGTGTATTCGACGTGCTTCTCGATCCGTCCTTTGAGATACTCGAGGTCGCCCGCATCGAGCGGCTCCAGTTCCACCATCTCCTTGTTCACTTTCTGGGCGAACGTGCCCTTGGCATCCCAGACATACGCGATGCCGCCGCTCATGCCCGCCGCGAAGTTGCGACCCGTCTCGCCGAGGATCACGACCCGGCCGCCGGTCATGTATTCGCAGCCGTGGTCACCCGTGCCCTCGACAACCGCCTCGGCGCCGGAGTTCCGCACGCAGAACCGCTCACCGCAGATGCCTCGAATGTAGATCTCACCACTGGTGGCTCCGTAGCCCACGACGTTGCCTGCGATGACATTATCCTCCGCCTTGAAGCCGGCGTTGCGAGCGGGCCGCACGATCACACGGCCGCCCGAGAGCCCCTTGCCGCAGTAATCGTTGACGTCGCCCTCCACCGTCACGGTTACGCCGGGCACGCCAAACGCCATGATGCTCTGCCCGGCCGTGCCGGTGAAGGTGATCTGGATCGTGCCATCGGGAAGACCGGCCGCCCCATGCCGACGGGTCACCTCGCTGGAGAGGATCGTGCCGACGGTGCGGTTGATGTTGCGGATCGGCAGATCGAGCTTCACAGGCTTGCGGTCTTGCAGCGCCGGCTTGCACAGGTCGAGCAGCGTGGTCATGTCGAGCGACTCCTCGATGCCGTGATCCTGCGACGACTCATGGTGCGTCTTCACGTGCTTCGGCACCAAGGGCTTGTGCAGGATCGTCGAGAGGTCGAGGCCCTTTGCCTTCCAATGGGCGATCGCGGCCCGCGTGTCGAGCCGGTCCACCCGGCCCACCATCTCGTCGATCGTGCGGAAACCGAGCTTGGCCATCAGTTCACGGATCTCCTCGGCAAGCATGAAGAAGAAATTGACGACGTGCTCCGGCTGACCGGTGAACCTCTTCCGCAGCTCTGGATCCTGCGTGGCGACCCCCACCGGACAGGTGTTCAAATGGCACTTCCGCATCATGATGCAGCCGATCACGACCAGCGACGCCGTGGCGATGCCGAATTCCTCGGCGCCGAGCATGGTGGCGATCACCACATCCTTGGCTGTGCGGATCATGCCATCGGTCTGCACGACGATCCGCCCGCGGAGATCGTTCATCACGAGCACCTGGTGCGCCTCGGCGAGGCCGAGTTCCCACGGCAGACCGCAGTGCATGATCGAGGTCTGCGGGCTCGCGCCGGTACCACCGTCGTGGCCGGAGATGAGCACCACGTCGGCCTTCCCCTTCGACACGCCCGCGGCGACCGTGCCCACGCCCACCTCCGCCACCAGTTTGACGCTGATCCGCGCGTGGTGGTTGGCGTTCTTGAGATCGTGGATCAGCTGTGCGAGATCCTCGATCGAGTAGATGTCGTGGTGGGGCGGCGGCGAAATCAGGCCCACGCCCGGCGTGCTGTGGCGAATCCGCGCGATCTCGCGGTCCACCTTGTGGCCGGGAAGCTGACCGCCCTCGCCGGGCTTCGCCCCCTGCGCCATCTTGATCTGCAGTTCTTTCGCATTGACGAGATAGAGGCTCGTCACGCCGAAGCGGCCGCTGGCCACCTGCTTGATCGAGGAGTTCTTGCTGTCGCCCGACGGGTCGAGCTGATACCGCACCGGGTCTTCGCCGCCCTCGCCGGTGTTGCTGCGGCCGCCGAGCCGATTCATGGCGACGGCGAGCGTCTCGTGGGCCTCCTTCGAGATCGAGCCATACGACATCGCACCGGTGGCGAACCGCTTCACGATCTCCTTCGCCGGCTCCACCTCGTCGAGCGGGATGGCTCCCTGCCCGCCCGAAGACGCATCGGCCCACTGGAAGTCGAGCAGGCCGCGGAGTGTCAGCAGTTTCGTCTGCTGCTCGTCGATCAGCCGCTGATACTTCTTGAACTCTTCCCGGCTGTTGATCTGGGTGGATCGCTGGAGCGTCGCCACGACGTCGGGCGAGAGCATGTGGGCCTCCCCCTTCCGCCGCCACTGGTAGCGGCCGCCGACGTCGAGTTCGAGCGTCTGCGGCACGCTGGTCTTGGGCCAGGCATGCTCGTGACGATTGAAGCTCTCGTCGGCCACGCCCTCGAGGCCGATGCCACCGATCCGGCTCGGCGTCCGCGTGAAGAATTCATTGACGAGCCCCTGCTCGAGGCCGACCGCCTCGAAGATCTGCGCACCGCGGTAGCTCTGCTGCGTGGAGATGCCCATCTTGCTCATCACCTTGAGCAGGCCCTTGGAGGCCGCTTTGACGAAGTTCTTGTGGAGCTTCTCACGCGGATACTCGGCGGAGATCATCCGCTCCGCCTGCATCTGGTCGATCGTGGCGAAGGCGAGGTAGGGATTGACGGCGCCGGCGCCGTAGCCCGTCAGCAGGGCGAAGTGCTGCACCTCACGGGCCTCGCCCGTCTCGACGACGAGGCCGCACCGCGTCCGCGAGCCTTCCCGCACCAGGTGGTGGTGCACGCCGCCGGAGGCCAGCAGCACCGGCACCGTGGTCTTTTCCCGGCAGATGCCGCGGTCGGAGAGCACGATGATCGTCGCGCCGGCGGCGACGGCCCGAGAGGCTTCGTCGCGAATGGCGTCGAGCCGCTTTCGCATCCCGGCCGCCCCTTCCGCAGCCGGAAAGAGCAGCGAGATGGTCTTCGCGACGAGCCCCGGCTGATTGAGAGCCTTGATCCGCGCGCATTCGGCGTTGGTGATCACCGGTGTTTCCAGCCGCAGCAGCCGGCACTGTTCCGGCTTCGCGTCGAGCAGATTTCCCTCGCTGCCGATCGTCGTGATCATCGACGTAATGATTTCTTCCCGGATGGCGTCGAGTGGCGGATTCGTGACCTGCGCGAAGAGTTGCTTGAAGTAGTTGGCGAGAAGTTGCGGCCGGTCAGAGAGCACGGCCAACGGCGTGTCGTTGCCCATCGAGCCGATCGGCTCGGCACCGTCGGTCGCCATCGGGCCGAGGATCACCTTCAGGTCTTCGAGCGTGTAGCCGTGGGCCCGCTGCAGTTCGAGCAGGCTCGACTTCTCACCCGCCACGCCCGCGGCCCGCCAAGGGTCGATCGCATACGGGGAACCGTTCGTGCCACCACCGTTGCCGGCCGAAAACACCTCTTCCGGAAGCACGGCCCGCGACTTTGTCACGTCTGCCACGTCCGCCGGATCGGCAAGCTGATCGAGCCGCACCTGCTGCGACGTGATCCATTCCCGCCACGGCTTCGCAGTGGCGAGCTTCCGCTTGATCTCATCGTCCTCGACGATCCGCCCTTCCTTGGTGTCAACCAGAAACATCTGGCCAGGACGCAGCCGCCCCTTGCGGACCACCTCGCCTGCGGGCAGTTGCAACACGCCCGCTTCGCTCGCCATCACGACGAGCCCGTCCTTCATCTGCCACCAGCGGCCTGGCCGCAAGCCGTTGCGGTCGAGCGTGGCGCCGATCCGGATGCCGTCGGTGAAGGCGAGGGCGGCCGGGCCGTCCCACGGCTCCATGAGGCAGGCCTGGAATTCGTAGTAGGCCTTCAGTTCGTCGGCCATGCTCTCGTGGCCGCTCCACGGCTCGGGGATGAGCATGCTGACGGCCTCTTCGATCGGCCGGCCGGCGAGCACCAGCAGCTCCAGCACGTTGTCGAAACTGGCCGAGTCGCTGCCCCCCTCGCGGACGACCGGCTTGATCTTGTCGAGGTCGGGCCCAAAGACGGGATGGGCGAGCATGCTCTCGCGGGCATGCATCCAGTTGATGTTGCCGCGGACGGTATTGATCTCGCCGTTGTGCGCGATGAAGCGAAAGGGATGGGCGAGGTCCCAGGTGGGAAACGTGTTGGTGCTGTACCGTTGGTGCACGAGCGCCAGCGCGCTTGTCATCTTCGGGTCGGAGAGGTCGGGGTAATACTTGTCCACCTGATCGGCCAGCAGCAGGCCCTTGTAGACGATCGTCCGCGACGAGAGGGAACAGACGTAGACGAAGGTCTGCTCGGTGAGACCGAGCTTGCCGAGTTCGATCCCGAACCGCTTCCGCAGCACGAACAGCTTCCACTCAAAGTGATCGCGGGCGGTCTTCTTGCCCCGGCCCACGAATGCCTGCCGCACGACCGGCTCCACCTCGCGGGCGGTGCCGCCGATGAAACGGTTGTCGGTGGGCACGGTCCGCCAGCCGAGGAACTCGAGTCCCTCTTCCTGGCAGAGTTTTTCGAAGAACATCTCCGCCGCCTCGCGGTCGCCATCGGAGGGTGGCAGGAAGACGTTGCCCACGGCCCAGTCGCCCGGCGACGGCAGTTTGATCCCGGCCTGCGGCGTCACCGCCGTGAAAAACTCCTGCGGCATCTGCATCAGGATGCCGGCCCCGTCGCCCGTCAGCGGGTCGCAGCCGCAGGCACCGCGATGCGTCAGGTTTTCCAGCACCTCGAGCCCCTGACGAACGATCTGGTGCGTCTTCCGCCCATGCAGGTTGACGACAAACCCCACGCCGCACGCGTCGTGCTCGTTGGCGGGATCGTAAAGGCCCTGGGCTGGGGGAAGTCCGTGGGAACGCGTCATTGCGATACTCGAGTGAAGGGAAACTGTGGGGCTGGTGAACGGTATGCAGAACTGTCAGGAAGCAAACTGGGCTGAAAGAAAACCAGGGAGTGAAAAAGGCGGGTGGGTAGAGTCAGGCGTGGGCGGCAGCGTGGGCCGCATCCGGTTCCGCCATATCGGCGAATGGCGAGTCGATGTCGTGGGCGTGGCCGCGTAGCAGTTCGATGAACCGCCGCACGGTGGGGGCGAGCGGCTTGCCGCGGGCATGGATGATGCCCAGCGGCCGGACGAGTTCTTCGTCACCGATCCGCACGCTGGCCAGCGTGCCGGCCGCCACCTCGCGGAGCACGGTCGGCTCCGGCAGGAGCGCCACGCCGGCGTCGATCTCGATCGCCCGCTTGATCGTCTCGATGTTGTCGAACTCCATGACGACGTTTGGCTCAACGCCGCGGGCCGCCAGCACCCGGTCGATTTCATGGCGAATGACGAGGTCGGAATCGAAGCTGACCATCGCCTGGCCTTCGAGGGCGGCAAGCTGGATCGTCTCACGTCTGGCGAACGCATGCCCGGGGGCGCAGACGAGCACCATCGGCTCCTCCCGCCACGGCTCCGCATGGACGGTCCGCGTGCTCCGCGGATAACTGACGACGCCGATATCGGCCTCGCCAAGTTCCACGGACTCCAGCACCCGCTCCGGGTGGAGGTATTCGAGGCGAACGTTGGCCTTGGGGTGCTGGCTCATGAATTCCTGGAGGTAGCGGCTCATGTGGTGGAGCCCGACTGAATAGATGGCAGCCACCCGTACCCGACCTGCCACCTGCTCGTGGAGCGACCGCACCTCGTCCTCCAGGGCGTCGTAGCGGTCGATGATCTTCCGGCAGCCGTCGAAAAAGACCTGCCCCTCGCGTGTGAGCACGAGCGGCCGCTTCGACCGCTCGATCAACTGCACCCCGAGCCTGTTTTCCAGCTGACTCACGACCTGACTGGCCCCAGACTGCGAAATGCCATTGTCCTCGGCCGCACGGGAAAAGCTGCGGCGAGCAACGATGTCGCAGAAGATTTTGAGGGACTTGATATTCACGGGATGCCCAGAAAACAGCCGGAAATGATCAACAAACGGTCCTTGCCCTCCCTGACACCCATCCAATCACGAAATCAGATGATGCCGCCTTGCATCATTCGGAAACCAAATACAGCGTAGCGTCGTCAGGCGACGCGTCAAGCGGCCTCGGCGTCAGAAACCCCTAGAAAGCATGGGAAACCCCGCTCCATCCAAGCCCGCAGCGCAAGCAAGGGAAACCCCGCTCCATCCAAGCCCGCAGCGCAAGCAAGGGAATGCGGGTCGCGTCGCATTTTTACAGGAAGTTGCCGCAATTGCGGCGTAGGGATGTCTCTTGTACTGGCCTACAGTAGACGGGTGATATTCCTGCCGGCGTTCGTACCGCCGCAGGCCTTTTTCCTTGTGTCGGTGAATACCCGTGGCTGCTTCCCTGACCGGCGTCTACCCGATCGCCAACACGCCCTTTCACCCGGACGGCTCCGTCGACTACGCCAGCCAAGACCGGCTCATCGACCATCTGCTGGACCAGGGCGCGCATGGACTCGGCCTCTTCGGCAATGCCAGCGAGGGCTACACGCTCTCCTCCGCCGAACGGATCGAGCTCATGCGCCGGATCGCCAAGCGGGTGAACGGGCGCGTGCCGCTGGTAGCCTCCAGTGGCCATACTGGCACCGACGCCGCCGTCGAACTGAGCAAAGAGTTGGAGGGGCTTGGTGCCGACTGCCTGATGGTGCTGCCCCCTTACTATCTGAAGACCGATGGCGATGGCCTGATGCACTACTTCCAGGCAATTTCAAACGCGGTCACCATCCCGATCATGGTGCAGGACGCGCCGCTGATGACCCAGGTGATGATGCCCCCAGCACTCTTGGCCCGCATGGGCAAGGAGATCGAGCGGGTCGAATACGTGAAGATCGAGGCGCCCCCCACGCCGTCGAAGGTGTCGACCGTGGCAAAGCTCGCCGGTGAATCGCTCATCCTGTTCGGCGGCCTCAACTGCCAGTTCTTCATCGAGGAGTGGCAGCGCGGGGCTCGCGGCCAGATGCC
>CAMCQY010000049.1 GCA_945877135.1 Candidatus Kuenenia stuttgartensis | reverse complement strand
AGCACCGCGGCGATGATTCGGGAATGAACTCGCATGGCATAACCTGCTGAAGAATGCCTCTCCAGAGAAGTCTATCGGCCGAGCAGGTCGCCGGAAAAAAGCCGACAGCCACAAGAGCGTTCGGCGCGGGATGTGCGGGCCACCCGTATTCCCTTGCTGGCGCTGCGGGCTTGGATGGATGTGGGGGCTTGGTCTGGCGCACGATTCCCATCCAAGCCCGAAGCGCCAGCGAGAGGAATCCGCGTTCAATCCCGCATCACAGCCTGCCGGTGGCGTTCTGGATCGCACCGAGGTAGGAGGAAAAAATGCGAAACACGATCACGACGATCAGACCTGCCACGGTAGCCCAGACGAGAAAGCCGGCCCCCTTGGCGGCGGCCTCGAAGCCATCCCGAGCCTCGTCGTCGAACTGACCCGCAAGTCGGTCGAGCACCTCGGAGGTGTTGCCCGTGGCCTCGCCCACGGCGATCACTTCGAGAACCCGCAGGGGAAACCGCCGCGTCTGGTCGAGCGCCAGCGCCAGCGTTGCCCCCGTCCGCAGCCGCTCCTCGACCGCAGCCGCATCGACCGCAAGCCCCGGCGCCACGCTCGATGCCAGCGTGAGCAGCCGGCCGGCGTCGAGGCCCACGCCGCTTGCCAGTGAGGCCGCGCGACACCAGGTGGCCGCCTCGGCGGCGCGGGATGCCGGCCCGATCACAGGGATGCGATCAACGATCAGCCGCACGATGCCATGCCGCCGCCAATTGTCCACCGCCTGCCCAAGAAACAGCCGGCCGACAAGAGCCACGCCGGCCACAGACGCAAGGTAGATGATCAGGCCGCGCGTGCCGCGGAGACCGATCCGCAGGATGTCGTGCGACATCATGCCCGCCATGAAGATGAGAAACCCGACGACCACGATCGCCACGGCGAGTTGGAATGCCGGGCCCGCCAGGCTGCGGCGGAGTTCACGGGTCGTGCGCACGCCGCGCTCGAGCACGCTTGCGAGTTCGCGAAGCGTCTCCGCCTCGTGGCCGGTGCGGTCGCCGACAGCCACCATGCCGCGGACGAGCGGCGAAAATGTGTCGCCGGCGGCAGCGAGCGATTCGGCCAGCGGATTCCCCTCGGCAATCGCCTTCGCCACCTGCTCCATCTGCGGCCGCCACGTGGCGGGAATGCGGGCCACCTCCATCTGCCACGCCCGCCGCATGTCGATCCCCGCCCCGAGCGCAACGGCGAGTCGGCCGAGCATGTCAGCAACCATCGCCCGCGGCATCTCACGGCGTGTGAACATCCGAGGAAGTTTACCGTTCTGGCTTCGCGAAAAACACGAGACAACGAAGCGAGTCGGGATTCCCTGCCCCATCCCACCCGGCTCTTCATTCAAGCCCGCAGCGCAAGCAAGGGAATGCGGGTCGCCTTACGAGCCAGAACGCGGATTCCTCTCGCTTGCGCTTCGGGCTTGCATGGAAACGGGAACCTTCATTCAAGCCCGCAGCGCAAGCAAGGGAATGCGGGTCGCCTTACGAGCCAGAACGCGGATTCCTCTCGCTTGCGCCGCGGGCTTGCATGGAAACGGGGCCGCGGCCCGGGAGCCCACGGCTACGCCTCAGCATGCCCCGCTTCCGGCCGCTACGGGGCTGGTGGCTGGCCCCGTCTCCCGCATCTGCTAAAAAGTCGTTCTGCGTCCCGTTCGGCCTCCTTTCTCGCCGCCCCTCACGCCCCATGAAAGCCCCAAAAGCACACTGGCCGACGGTCGCCATCGTGGGCGTGGGCATGATCGGGGGCTCGATCGGGCTGGCCCTGAGGGCGAGGAAACTCGTCGGCCGCGTGATCGGCGTGGGCAGGTCGGCCACGTCGCTGTCCGAGGCGAAACGGGTCCACGCGATCGACGAAGCCGCCACCGACATCGGCTCCGCGGTCGAAGCCGCCGATCTGGTCGTGGTAGCGACCGGTGTAGCGTCGATCCCCTGGATTCTCGACGAGGTCGATGCCGCCGTGCGACCTGGCACGCCGCTGACAGACGCGGGCAGCACGAAGGCCCGCATCGTCACCGCCTGGGAGAAGCGTCGCCGTGCACGCCGCGGCCGCTTTGTCGGAGCCCATCCCGTGGCAGGCAGCCACCGCCGCGGGCCAACCGCCGCCGATCCAAACCTCTTTAGCGGAAGGGTGACGATCGTCACGCCCGCAGCAGCCACGCCGGCAGCCGATGTCGAAGAAGTCTGCGGCTTCTGGTCGGCCCTCGGCTCCACCGTCTACACGATGCCCCCTCGCGACCACGACCGCGTCCTCGCCATGACGAGCCACGCGCCGCACGTGATGGCCGCCGCCATCGCAGCGGCCACGCCGGCCGAGGCGCGGCAGTTCACAGCCGGCGGCTGGCGTGACACCACCCGGATCGCCGCGGGGGATCCCGAACTCTGGGCCGACATCCTCCTCGACAATGCGGCGCCGGTGGCCAAGGCGCTGTCGCGGATCGCCGGTGTGACGGAAAAGATTCTCGACGCGCTTCAATCGTGTGACCGTCGCCGACTCGTGTCTTTGCTCACGCGTGCCAAGGAAGACCGCGATGCTGTGGGAAGTTGACATCCATCTCCGTGACGCTGCCGGCGACCACGCCGCGCGGGCGGTCGTCGCCGGTGCGGCCGAACTGGGCATCGCGGGCTGCACGCGTGCCACGACCGCGACCGGCTGGCTGATCGAGGGCGATCTGTCGCGGGCCGACATCGAGCGGCTCGCCGCCGCGGTGCTCGCCGATCCGGTCACCGAAACCTTTACCGTGGCGGAGGCGGGCGACGCGGTGCTGACCACAGCCGCCGCCGGTCTGCCGACCGTGCTTCATGTGCTGCCACGCGCAGGCGTCACCGATCCAGCGGCCGAAACCGCCCTCGAAGCCTGCGGCCTGCTGGGCCTGCGGCCGTCGGCCGTCCGCAGCGTGCGGAAATACTGGCTGCCCGCGCTCGACGCGGCGGATGCCGATCGGCTGGCCTGGAAACTCCTGGCCAGCGAGGCGATCCACGATGTCGTGATCGGCCCGCTGCCTCACCGCACGCTGGCCGGCGGCCGGCCGTGGACGTTCTCGCAGGAGACGGTCCACCTCACGGGCCTCGACGACGCGTCGCTCGACAGGCTCAGCCGCGAACGGTGCCTCGCCCTCTCGGCCGCCGAACTCCACGCGGTCCGCGACCACTTCCAGAGCCTTGGCCGCGACCCCCTCGAGATCGAGTTGGAGACCATCGCGCAGACCTGGAGCGAACACTGCTGCCACAAGACGCTCGGCAGTCCGATCGACCATGTCGGCCCGTCAGGCAGCGTGCGGTACGACAATCTCCTCAAGGAGACGGTGTTTGCATCCACCCGGAAGGTGCGGGAGCAACTCGGCCCCAATGACTGGTGCGTGAGCGTGTTCCGCGACAACTCGGGCGTGGTGCGGTTCGATGGCGACCACGACATCTGCGTGAAGGTTGAAACGCACAACCATCCCTCGGCGATCGAGCCCTACGGCGGCGCGGCCACCGGGCTCGGCGGAGTGATCCGCGACGTGCTCGGCACCGGCCTCGGCGCCAAGCCGATCGCCAACCTCGACGTCTTCTGTGTCGGCCGGCCCGACACGCCCGCCGCCGACCTGCCTCCGGGCGTGATCCATCCCCGCCGTCTGCTGGCGGGCGTGGTGGCGGGCGTCCGCGACTATGGCAACCGCATGGGCATCCCCACGATCGCCGGCGCCGTTGCCTACGATCCTGGCTACATCGGCAACCCGCTGGTCTTCTGCGGCACGGTGGGAATCATGCCCCGCAACTCGGCCGACGCAGCGGTGCAGGTGGGTGATCTGGTGGTTGTGGCTGGCGGACGGACCGGCCGCGACGGCATCCACGGCGCCACCTTTTCAAGCGTCGAGCTGTCGAGCGACAGCGAGAGCCAGTCAGGCGGCTCGGTGCAGATCGGCCATGCCATCCACGAGAAGATGCTCACCGACTTCGTGCTGGAGGCGTCGCGGCAGAAGCTCTTCAATGCCATCACCGACTGCGGCGCCGGCGGGCTCTCGAGCGCTGTGGGCGAGATGGCCGCCACGCTCGGCGCGGAGGTCGACCTCGATCGCGTGCCGCTGAAATATGACGGCCTCTCCGCCACAGAGGCCTGGATCTCGGAGGCACAGGAGCGGATGGTCCTTGCCGTCGCGCCGGCCGACTGGGATAAGCTCTCCAAGATCGCGGCCGACGAGGGGGTGGAGGCCACGGCCATCGGCACCTTCACCGGTGCGGGCAGACTCGTGCTCCGTTGGCAGGGTCGGACAGCCGGTGAACTCGACTGCCACTTCCTCCACGAGGGCAGGCCACGGCGGAGGCTCGCGTCGCGCTACGTGCCACCGGCCGTGCAACCGACTGCGTGGACGCTCCACGCCGACGACTCGCTCGCCGCCAGCCTGCTCGATGTGCTCGCGGCACCAGACGTGGCGAGCAAGGAATGGATCGTCCGACAGTACGACCACGAGGTGCAGGGCTGCAGCATCGTCAAGCCGCTGCTCGGGCCGGGCGCCGGTCCCGCCGATGGCACCGTCGTTCGCGGCGTGCTCGGTCGCGACCGAGGCATCGTGCTCGGCGTCGGACTCCGCCACCGACTGGGCCCTCTCGATCCCTACCAGATGGCAGCCGGCGGCATCGTCGAAGCGATCGCCAACGCGATCGCCGTCGGCGCCGATCCCGCTCGGATCGCCCTGCTCGATAATTTCTGCTGGGGCGACTGTCGCCGCGAGGAATCACTCGGCACGCTCGTAGAAGCCTGCCGTGCCTGCCACGACATGGCGGTCGCATTCGCCGCCCCGTTCGTGAGCGGCAAGGACAGCCTCAACAACGTCTTCGCCTGGACCGATGCGGCCGGCACGCACCATGAACGGTCGATTCCGCCCACGCTGCTCGCGACGGCGATGGGGCAGGTGGAGAATGTGCACCGCGCGATCACCCCCGACCTCAAGCAGGCGGGCAACCGGCTGGCGATCGTCGGCCTCTCGCGGGGTGAACTGGCCGGCAGCCAACTCGCACTCGTGGGCCGCGTCCACGGCGGACGGGTGCCGCAGGTCGATGCGGCGGCCTGCCGTGAAGTGTTTGCGGCAGTGGCAGCCGCCCAGCGGGCGGGGCTCGTCGCCGCCTGCCACGACTGCTCCGACGGCGGGCTCCTGACCGCGGTGGCTGAAATGGCGATCGCCGGCAGCGCAGCCGCGCGGATCACACTCGCCGACGTGCCGATGGAGGCCGACGGCTCTGCCGGGAATGGCTCCGCCCTGGATCGCGATCTCGCGATCGCCTTCACCGAAACACCGGGCCGCTTCGTCTGCGAAGTGCCTGCCGAGGTCGCCGACCGGTTTGCGGTTGAGATCAGCAAGACCAATGCAGTGCCGTGGGCCTGGATCGGCGAAGTCGTCGCCGGCGACCAGTTGGAGATCGTCTCCACCGCCGGTTCGGCCACGACGGTGCCGGTGGCGAGCCTCGCCCGGGCCTGGCGGGGAGGAGCGTGAGCATGCTGTCACCACGGGCGATGATCCTGCGGGCACCGGGCACCAACTGCGACCACGAGACGGCACACGCCTTCGAGCGGGCCGGTGCGATCGCCCGCCGCGTGCACGTGCACGCGTTGGCTCAGAAGCCGTCGCTTGCCGACGACTTTCAGATCCTCTGCATCCCCGGCGGATTCTCCTACGGCGACGACATCGCCAGTGGCCGGATCTTTGCGCTCGAACTGAAGTCGCGGCTCGCCGACAGCCTGGCGAAGTTCCGCGACCGTGGCGGGCTCATCCTCGGCATCTGCAACGGCTTTCAGGTGCTCCTGCAGACCGGTCTGTTGCTCGCCGACCCGACCTCAGGTGCAGCCCGCGCAAGCCTCGCTCACAACACGTCCGGCATGTTCCTCGACCGCTGGGTGCATCTGCGGGCGGTGCCGGGCCGCTGCGTGTTTCTGCAGGGCATGGATCGGTTTGAACTGCCGGTCGCGCACGGCGAGGGCCGGTTCGTGACGCGATCGCCTGAAGACTTTGCGGCATTCGACGCCGCGGGCCAACTCGTGCTGCGGTACGCGGCCGACGCGTCGGGCACATCGTCGAACCCCAACGGCGCGATGGGGGATGTGGCGGGCGTCTGCGATGAGACGGGACACATCCTCGGCCTGATGCCCCACCCCGAGCGGTTCATCGACGCCGTGCAGCATCCGGCGTGGAACGGCCGCCTCGATCCCGCCGCCGCCGGGGCTGGTTTTCCCTTCTTTACGAACGCCGTCAGGGCGGTGTCGTAAGAGATCGCAAGCCCGCCGGCTCCCCTCCAGGCCCGCAGCGCGGGCAAGGGAATACGGCAAGCCCTCCCTCACCCCGTCGCGGATTCCTCTCGCTTGTGCTTCGGGCTTGGGTGGCCGTCATGGGACGCGCAGCGGTATCCAAGCCCGCGGGGGAATGCCGTCCCCACCCGCCGTTGACGCACTGGGCTGGTCTCCCTACCTTCCCCACCTCGCCAGCCTCCTTTGCCATCACCGGCGTCATGCTCGACCGCGCGATACGGAACGCCGCCGCCGTCTGTCTCGCCCTGCTTGCCGCAGGCGGGTGTCGTGCTGGACTGTGGTCCGACACGGCACACGAGCCGACTGCGACCGTGGCGGCCGATCGCCCGCGAGCCGCGCCCAAAACGATTCCTTTGGAACTCGTCTTTGTCCGCCACGAGGAGCACGATCCCGTGCTCCGTGACGAACTCTGGAACCTCGCCGACGAGCAGGTATTCGATGAATCGCTGCGGAGGCGACTGCGGGCCAATGGCCTCCGGGCCGGCGTCATCACGGCGCAGTTGCCCCCTCATCTCGCCGACCGTTTTCTCCCGCCATCCGTTTCCCCGGGGGAAACCCTGCCGGCAGCGCTGCCGGACAATCCGGCCCTCGTCCGGCACGTGCTCCGCCTGCTGCCCGGACGTTCCAGCGATGTGATGGCGGCGACGGGCCTCGAGGAACTCGTGCTCCTTGAACATGATGGCGACGGTGTCCGAGGGAAGACCTACCGCGACGCGAGCACGCTGGTGGCGTTGCGGGCCTGGCCCGCGGCAGACGGCAGGGTGCGACTGAGCCTGTCGCCAACGATCAAACACGGACCGGTGGAGCGATCCTGGGTTGGCGAAGAGGGCATGTTTCGACTGGAGGCCGGCCAGCGCCGCGATGCACTGGCAGGACTCTCGTGTGAGGCCACGGTGCCGACGGGTTCCATGATCATCGTCGGCTGCGTCGGCGAGCCGGCCTCGACCGCAGGCGACGCGTTGTTCCGCGACCGTGCCGGCGCAAGGGCCGGACAGCGGCTGTTGGCGATTCGACCGGTGCCGCACGAGCAGAGCCTCGATCCGATGTTCGCGCCCGTCGCGGCGGCCGAAGGCGAAGAACGGTAGCGGCGACGAGGTGGCATTCGCGACGCCGATTCCTCTCGCTTGCGCCTCGGGCTTGGATGGGGTTCCATTCCCATCCAAGCCCGCCCTCCCCATCCAAGCCCGCAGCGCAAGCAAGGGACAGTGCCCCCTCCCTGCGTGTCAAATCAGGCAGTCTGCAAAAGCCGGCGAGACGGCGGTGGCCTGTCTCGACCGTGAGTCTGCGGTGTTCTGGCAAGCGGCAATCCCTCGGCACCGCAGGCTTTACGTACCCTGCCAGAGGTGTCGATGGCACTGGATGAAAAGCGTCACCATCCCGACGCAGGCTCCAGGATGCAGTCTCAGGATGCAGCCCTCGAGTCGGCATCGACGAAAGAAGACATCATGCGCACCGCCCTGCCCAAACAGACTCCTCCGACACGGTCTCACAGGCCGCGGGCCATCACCGTCTTCGCTGCTGCGTTTGTCGCCGGTGCGGCAGCGGCAGTGGGTGTCAATCGCACCCTCGACGTCCGGATGGCACAGTCGAAGCCGAGAGTGGAGAGCGAGGCGATCTTCGTGGCGCTGCGATCGTTGCCACAGGGCTCGCCCGTGACGGTCTGGGATGTGGCCCTGAGGGATTGGCCGAAGGCGATGATGCCCGCCACGGCCCTGCGGGCGAGCGACACGTTCAGCGGCCACGTGCTGAAACATCCGCTCCGCGAGGGGCAGCCACTTTTGTCTATTCAGCTTGTGCCGTCCGAACAGAGCGTCCAGCCAACTGCTGAACCGACGGTCTTCCCGCCGCCGGCAGCCTACACCCAGTCCGCCACGCCGGTGGTGCCTGTTTCTGAGGGCGATCTGTGGGCGCCGGCTGCGCCGGTCACGGCCCAGGCCGCGGCTCCCGTGCAGCCATCGCCTCCCCTGACCGCTTCTCAGGATGCGGCATCGGCGGCGTCGCAGAACACCGTGCTGCCGCAGCACACGAGCACCGCTGAGATCACGACCACGCCCATCACGACCGACATCACGACCGACATCACGACCGACATCACGACCGACATCACGACCACGCCAGACACGCCAGAGGAGACGGCAGCCGTCGAGCAAACTCCCGCGTCCGCGGCTGAGGCCGTGGTGGCCGATCCGGTCACGGCCCCTGCCCCAGCGACAACGACCGTTCCGGTCACCGATCAGGCATCAGACCTTGTCGCCCCGGCGGCGCAGCCCGCGTCGGAACCGGTCACCGCGCCCGAGCAAACAGCCGCTCTACCGACTGTCACTCCGTCCAGCGACATCGGCCCACCCGCAGAGGCAGCAACCGTCGGCGACATTCCGGAGCCGTTCGCCGCGCTGCCCAGCCCGTCGATCGCGGCCACTCCGATCGCCGTGGCGCCACCGACGCCGCCCACTCCGGCACCGCGGCAAAGGCCGACCCACTCGCGGTATCTCGTGGTGCCTGAGAACATCGCCGTGCAGGCAGACGCCTCGTTTGCCGCACGGACCCCGGCTCCTCAGCAGCCGACCGATCCCAGAAACTCCCCCACGCCGCAGACTGCGTCGCGAGTTGGGTCGAACGCCGTCAAGCCGCTGCCAGCGACCACGGCAGCCGATCGTGGCCTCCAGTCGCGGACCCAGGGGAGTCCACCGCAGGGCCGCACGCCCCAGCGACAAGGTCGCCAGGCTCAGTCTGCCAACCCCGGAACGCCTGCGAACACCACGCCGCAGCCCCGACTGGGATCGACGATGTTTCCGAATCTCTCCGCTGGGATCGATGCCATCGAGGGGCGAATTCGTGGCAGTCAACCGGCGGAGAGTCAATCTCCCGCCGCCGTGCAGGCCAGACCGCTCACGACTCGATGACGGTGTCCCCTGACGGGCCGCGACGTGGATCGCGTCGGATGCGCCGTTTCGCGTGATGCATGCGGCTTTCATGCATGCTTCAGACCGCCGTGCGCGGCAGCGATTGGCACCGCATCCTTCCCTTCGGCCATGCCGTCAGGGTCGCTTGGCAGACGCCAGCGCGGCACATCCAGCGACCGCGGCCGCCAGTGCTCCCAGGCCTCCGACCACATACAGCGCCCGGGAGACGCCCTGAGCAAAACGGGTCCGCCGCTGGAGATCGACCTCGCCCTGCAGCGGGCCGCGGTTCACCGAAGACTGGGCCAATTCCTGCAGCGAGCGATAGAGCGCTGCATCATCGCCGGCCTCGATGTTGGCGCGGATCATCGCCGGATCGAGCGCCGCCTTGGGTGTTGCCCCGACCAGCGCGGCTATGCCCCACGCCAGCAACGCACATGCGACACCAGCCATAGTCACCGCCTGCGTCAGCCCCCAATGCCGCGACTTTCCGACGGCCATCTGGGGTTTGATTCGCAGCTGGTCGAGATCCCGGAACTTTGGCACCTCGTTGAGCCGGCCGCAGGATGGACATTCCACCTCTCCGCCAGCCTGGCCCGAGACCACGTTGATCTCGCACGCACACGCCGAGCACGGCAAGAGAAAGATTTTGGTCGCGGCGTTCATGATCGTGTTTCCAAAGCGGGGCCGGCTCCGCCCATGCACGCAGAGCTTCTCCCGCCCGATTCTTTTACCATTTCAGGGCCTCCGGCCTGAACCCTGGCCATTTTCCCCGAAAAATTTGCTGGCTTTTCTCATCGGACAGGGGCATAATCTTAAGCCCGCCGGACGATCCCGCCCATGAGAAAGCACCCCACTACAGGCCCCGGAATATCACCCCATTCAGCCTATCTTTACGGCAGATGTGTGGTGGCCGCGGTTCGCCTCCTTGGTAGGGGTTGGGATGACGGGAATGTGGGCAGAGTGTGGGCGATGGCGGGCTGGTCGGAAACGGAATTCCAGTTGCTGGATTTCCGCGGCACTTGAATCACACTCGCCACACTCCGAATGATGCATCGGGCGATTTGTCAACACGTTTCTGTCTGCTGGCGGCTATTGGCTTGAAGACTTGAAGAGAGAAGATCGATCCACGAAGGAGCTTTGCCTTGTACGACTCGCTGCTGGATGAACTCGAGGACGACGTTGTCTCCAATCCCCAAGAGGTCGAGGAGCTCGCCGACAAGGTCGTCGATGCCGAGGAGGCAGATGCCGACCTGCTCGCTGACGACAACGACGTGACTGTGATTCCCGACGCCGAGATCGAAGCGGAGTCGGATTCGGAGATCGAAGCAAGCGGCGAAGGGGATGACGTCCTCATCGAGCAGGTTGAAAACTGGTCGGACGATCCGGTGCGGATGTACCTGACCCAGATGGGCGAGATCCCGCTGCTGACCCGCGCGCAAGAGATCTATCTGGCCAGGCAGATCGAGACCACGCGGGCCCAGTTCCGCGCCAAACTCCTCGAATGCGAATACGTCTGCCAGCAGGCGTTCAAGGTGCTCTCCCGCGTGCATCGTGGCGAACTTCCGTTCGACCGCACCGTGCAGGTGTCGGTCACCGATCGTCTTGAGAAGGAACAGATTCTCGGCCGGCTGCCGCACAACCTACGGACGCTCGAGGTGCTGCTGCGGCAGAACCGTGCTGACTATCGGATCTCCCTCTCGAAGAAGCGGAAGATGGCGGAGCGTCGCGAGGCGTGGGCCCGACTGGGCCACCGCCGTCGCCGCTGCGTGCGTCTGATCGAAGAGCTGGGCCTGCGGACCCAGCGGATCGAGACCATGATCCCCACGCTCGACAACTTCGTGCTGCGGCTCAAGGAACTGCGGAGCAAGATCGACGCCCACCGCCGAACCAAGCAGCCGCCCTCGGGCCGCCAGAAGCTCGTTGACGAATACCGTGCCATCCTCAAGGCCTGCCAGGAGACCCCCCGCAGCCTGAAGCGACGGATGGACGAGATCCGCGAGATCTACGCCCGCTACCAGAAGGCGAAGCGGGGATTGTCTGAGGGCAACCTGCGGCTCGTCGTCTCGATCGCCAAGAAGTACCGCAACCGCGGTCTGTCGTTCCTGGATCTCATCCAGGAGGGCAATGCCGGCCTGATGCGGGCGGTGGACAAGTTCGAATACCGCCGCGGCTTCAAGTTCTGCACCTATGCCACCTGGTGGATCAGGCAGGCGATCACCCGCGCGGTGGCCGACCAGAGCCGCACGATCCGTATCCCGGTGCACATGGTGGAGACGATGTCCCGCGTGCGGAACGTCGCCCGTCAGCTGCTCCAGGAGTACGGCCGGGAGCCGACAATCGAGGAGATCGCCGCCCGGGCTGGCACGCCGGTCGACGAGACGCGTCGCGTGACGGCGATGAGCCGCTACCCGATCAGCCTCGACCGCCCCGTTGGCAACAGTGAAGACAGCCACTTCGGTGACCTGCTTCCCGACACCGGCGCCGAGAACCCGGCTGTGGGTGCGGCGCAGGAGATGCTCCGCAACCGGATCGCGAAGGTGCTCAAGTCGCTTTCCTACCGGGAGCGGGAGATCATCAAGCTGCGGTACGGCCTGGGCGACGGCTACAGCTACACGCTGGAGGAGGTGGGCCACATCTTCAAGGTGACGCGTGAGCGGATCCGGCAGATCGAGGCCAAGGCGGTTCGCAAGCTGCAGGCCCCGGCTCGCAGCGAGGAACTCTCCGGCTTTCTGGACTAGTTTTTAAGCGTTCACAGGTTCGCGGCAAAGAAGTTTCGCGCTCAAAGTCTCGCTCACAGGGCCATCCATCATGGCCCTGTGAGCGGTCCCCATCCGCGCCCGCTCGCTCCTCATCCGCGCCCGCTCGCTCCTCATCCAAGCCCGCAGCGATCCCCATCCAAGCCCGCAGCGCAAGCAAGGGAATCGGGCTGGCTCGGCACCACCCCACGCCACCTGACACGCACCTCGCTCGCCACCTGATCGCGTCGCCTTCCCTGGCGTCTCCTTTGATGTGCCGAATCCGGTTCGCCTGGCGTCAGGGTCCCTGCCGCCGCCACCGTACGGCGTTTTCGAGGAGCCGGAGCATGTGGTCGTCCTTCCAGATTGGAAACGTCTCGTGGCCGGGGCGAATGTAGACCACTCGGCCCTCGCCCACGTGCCAGACCATCACGCTGCGAAACCGTTCCCCCGCCTCCCACGTCTCCTCGCAGACAACCGCGTCGGGTTCGGGCACGTGGTACGGCTCGTCGTACATCTCGGTGCGATCGAGCGTGAACACGTCGGGCAGGCCCGCGGCGAGCGGATGCTCCCGGTCGAGCACCTTCACCGTGCTCGGTTTGCCGTCGTTTCGATAGGCAGGAAAGATGCAGCCTGGCAGGTGGAGCGTGACGGCCACCGTGCCGTCGGGCTTCCGCTCGACGTCGGTGGCGGGCGTGAACCTTGCATCGCGGGCGGGCACCGTCCGCATCCCGGGAACCTCCGTGATCAGGAGTTTGTCGGCGGGCACGTCGGCGAACTGCCGACGGACATCCTCCCGGGCCCGCTCGTCCATGAGCATCGTGAACGGCCGTGCCCAGTGGGCCGAGTGCACGCCGACGAACATGAGACGGCCATTCTTGACCTTGTCGACGATCGCCTGGGCCTTCTCAAGCGGCACATCCTTGTTTCGCTTATGGCTCCACCAGACGAGCACCTCGGCCCAGTCGAGCATCTCGGGCGAGAGGCCCGCGTCGGCGTCGTCGAGACCGACCGACCGCACCTCAATCCCGTCACGGCGGGCGAGGCCGTCGGCGATCGCGTTGCCCAGGAAGTTGTCGTAGGCCTGCTTCTGCTCCGGCTGCCGCTCGTCCCAGACGACGACGCGGATCGGCCCAGGCTCCTCGCAGCGGGCGTCGATCGCCGCCCCGACAAGAAGAAGGCATGCAAGCAGCCGATAGGCTGGCTGAAGCCAACGGCTCTGCAGGACAATGAAAGCGAAAACTGTCATGTTAGGTTCTTCCTCAACCCGGTAGGAAAAGCTCCGCCGGAGAGAGGGCGGCGTCTGGCTGGGCCAGCGGCCGCACGATCTGGTCGCCACGGTGTGTGGACCGGCTCTCGTAGCCACCCGACCGGGGCTCGCGAAACACGATCACGGCCCGGCTGACCAGATCGACCACCCAGTAGTCGGCGATGCCGGCGGCGGCGTAGAGCGACGCCTTCGCCGTCGTGTCGAACTCGAGGCTCGTGTCGGCCACCTCGACCAAGAGCGATACCTCCTCTGGAAGCGGCCGGCGGTCGGCGTAGCGGCGGAGGGTCACCCAGGCGATGTCGGGCTGCGGCGCGCTCTCCGAACCAGGAATCGACAGCGGGTTTTGCACCCATACGAGCATGCGGGAGGGATCAGCCTGCTGGCTGCTCCAGCGGGTCAGGAATGCAACCGCGTCGGCATGGCGATCTCCGATCGGCGACATCATGTGCAGTTCTCCTCCGATGAGTTCAACCCGATGCGCCTCGGCCGGGTCGAACACGCCGGCGGCGATCATCCGGTCGTACATCGCGAGCGTGATCGAGGCCTGCCGCGGAAACCCGGCTGGTGGAGCGGCGGACTCGGGAAACGGGCGGTAGACGATGCTCATACCGGTCTCTCCTCAGAAGAGTGGCGACGCCACCTGGGCGTGCACCAAAAGTGTACCGTGAGAAAATCGGGGACGGGGGCGGATTTCGCCTCGCGTGAGGGCGGCTCACTTCGGCTTCGGGGCTTCCTTTGGCACATCGAAATCGAACGTTGTCACGCCCGACTTCTGCTCGACCGTGAGCGTCGTCCTATAGTCGATAAACCACATTTTGGGAAACTCAACCTTTGGGTCGGGGGCCGGTCCGCCGGTCAGGAAGGCCACGATCGGCCCCTTGAGCGAACCCTTGCTCCCCTCCATCGCGGTCGTGTAGCGGCCGTCCTTAATGGGCGTATAGCCGACCGGCCCAGTGTTGCCCTTCGTGGAATCGGGCTCGAACCGGATCGCACCGCTGGGCACAGGCTTTCCGCCGAACGTGACCTTCCCCTCGAGTTGAAACCTCTGCGGTCCGCGGGGGCCACAGCCGGAGAGTGCCGCGACGACCAAGAGCAGCGCAGCGATCCACCGACGCGGGCCCTGCTCGCATACTCGCCGGTGAATCTTCGTAGCTCGCCTCATACAGCCCCCGGTGGTCGCTCGTAAACGATCCTCGTGTTGCGGTGATTCTGCCGATCACCGGCCATCAATAGTCGGTGGTAATCGACAGGCCGTCGGCCCGGTGGCTGAGCCGCTGGTATGTCCCCAACGGCGATGTCGCCGAGTCGATGTTTTCGCTGATGAAACGGACTGACGCGTCGCACATCACGAAGTTCGCTCCGCCCGGGTGGCGGCTGCCGAAGCCGTCGCAATCACCGTTGCCCGAATTGCCGCTGGTGATCTGGGCATCCGGAAACTGACTGTTGAGAGGATGGCCGGCATCGCACTGCCGCAGCACGAGGTCATCGGCTTTGACATCCGACAATGCAGACCAGACCCCAGCGCCTTGGGCCAGTGCTCCTAGGTTTGAAAAAGACCACGCCCTCTGCTGCGTGCTAATTTCGCCCACGAGGAACGTCTTGCTCATGCCGTCGGTGATGTCCTTCGTGCTGATGGTCGAGCCGTGGTAGAGCACGCCTGAAACGTTGTTGATGGGCCTGCCGGTGAGTTGGCCTTTGATACCGACCCAGTTGCCTGTCGCCGGCACACCGTAGTTACCGGCGTAGTTCGATGGGCCCATATTGCCTGCGGGCCCCGTCCGCTTGAGCACGTCGGATGGGCAGGAATAGACCGCCAGCGGATTCACACTTACGGCCGTCGACGATAGGGTGATCGTGGTGGTCGTGGCCGTGACGCTCGAGTTGCTCGTCCACGAGGTCTGAGCAAACGGCAGTCGGCTGTATACGTCAGTCTGCTCCATGTAGGGCAGGATCATCGCACCCCACGCTGGGGGATTCGTGCAGAAACGCCAGTTCGCAATATCTCCGTCAGGGGTATTCGTCGCGCGAGCGTCGGCAATGACGGCGCTACTGAAAACCACGCCCGACGGAAAACACTTTTTTGCGTCGAGGTGGTTGTGCATCGCGATGGCGATCTGCTTGAGGTTATTTTTGCACGAACTCTGCCGGGCGCTCTCTCGCGCCGCCTGCACGGCGGGCAGCAGCAGTCCCACGAGAGTGCCGATGATCGCGATCACCACCAGAAGTTCGACAAGCGTAAAAGCGGCACGGCCGTGCCGATCGATGACCGTGGTGTTGGGCTGGTGAGTCTTCGTCATGATTCTTTCCTCCCCTTCTTTTTCACTTTTTATCGTACAGCACGTCGCCGTGGATCTGTAACGCGATCATCTTCAACCGGTGCGACGGGCGTCACCACGACGCTGATATCATCGACGTAGTAGCCGGGTAGCTGGTCGGCTCCGACCGCCGCAGCGGGTAACGCGGCAGCGCAGTGCAGCACCACGAACCGCGCCCGCGCCGGGATGGCAAGGGATGTCGCGATCCGCTCCCAAGTCGCCGGATCGGCGTCGATTGCATCGCGGGACTGCGCGGCCGAAAGACTTGTGGGGCTGATGTCATCGTAAAGAAACCGGTCGTTCCACAGTCCGAACAGTTCGGCCGGCGGGGCGTCGGTCGCGACCGCCGTCACCCAGAACTGCAGCGGCTCTCTCCCCGGATCGACACGGTCGTCAACGCCGTTGAAAGCGGCCGAAAAGTCGATCCGCACGTCCCGCGATCCCGCGGCGGTGCGGGCCGCCTCGACGTCGATGATCCGCCAGATCTCAGCCCCCTTGCCTTCGTAGACAGCCCCCTGGGGGTGACCGCTGACAAACCGCAGCATGTGGCCTCCGGTTCGCGGAAAGACATTGCGGTGGACGCCCACCACCTCCGTCTCGTCGCCACTCCAGACATCAGGCCGTTGCGGAATGAAGTCCTGCCGAGGCGCGGGGGGCTGCTCAAATCCCTCGTCGTGAATGACCACCGAACGCGCGTCCCATCCGCGGAGCCCTGCATAGGCAAAGGCCATCGATGTCACCACCGAGCCGATGCCGCAGCCGCCCAGCAGCAAGACCGCCACTCTGGCCGCAAGGCTCCCGTGGAGCCATGAACTCCGCTGAGCGAGGATACTGGCCCCGCCAGCGACCTGCGGCGGCGCGCCGGCGATCTTGACCGCCTCACGAATCAGCCCGTGGAGCGAGGCGCGTCGCCAAAACTCCCGCCGCATCTCGGCCGACTCCAGGAGCGCCGCCTCCAATTCGACGAGTTCGGCATCATCGATCCCACCGTCGAGCCAGGCCTCCACGAGCAGGTGAGTGCGCGTTGAAGTCATGACATCACCCCCATTTCCGCAGCCTGTCTGCGGGCGACGCATTCGCGGAGCGCCTCGCGGGCCTTGAGGAGGGCCGCGTTGACGCCCGCGACAGTCCGGCCGAGCAGGTGGGCGATCTCCCCCGGACCGTGCTCCGAAAAATACCGGAGGTTAACCAGTTCGCGTGCCTTCGGCGGGAGTTTTTCCAGACATTCGAGCAGGAGCGGCAGCCGCTCTTCACCAAGCTCCTCGATCGACACCGACGCCGCCAGTGACTCGACCACGGCCGGCGAAAACCGACGGGCGGCACGGCGGTTTTCCAGCACTTTGAGCCGGGCGATGCCGCAGGCCCAGGCCGTGAAATCCCGGCTGGTGTCATACTCGGCGGCCTTGGAGGTGATCGTGAGAAAAGTCTCCTGCACGACATCGTCGGCGGCCACGAAATCGCCCGTCAGCGCGATTGCAAACGACCGCACCGCCGGTTGGTGACGTACGAAAAGCTGTGCGACACGCTGCGTTGCTGGATCGAGCATGAAAAGATCCCCTCGGGATAATTGACACAAGCTCTCGGAAACAAACCCTCGAAATTTTCCCATCTGGCGACCCGAGTGAAGATCGTATCGCACCCAGAGGGCATGTGCGTCGCGTCGGCTAGCATGGTGACCACGGGCCTGTTTCTCACCCACCTGCGTTGTCGATGATCTCATCTCAAAACGAAGGCTGCAGCGGCGGTTTGCCGCGAACTTCCATGATGTCTCTTGCGTTGTTAGCCAAGTTACTGGTCAAGACCTTGTTCCTGCCGCAGTTCTTGGGCGTGCTGCTGGTCACTGGGCGTGCGCTCGCTGTCGCCGCTGCCCCAGAACCCGAGGTGGTCACTACGATCGACGTCGCCCCGGTCTGGGCCGGCCATCCGGTCAGCTTCGCCCTGCTGACCGTGAAGGATTGGCAGTATGTCGCCTTCTTCGATGCCGACCGACACATGACCGTTGCCGCGCGGTTGCTGACGCAGACGCGGTGGGAAACCTTCCGGCTACCGTCGGCGCAGCCGGATCCTCCGCGGGGGCCAAAGCAGACCTCAGCCGTGCTCGGCTGGGACAGCCACAACTCGATCGTGATGGCGGTCGACACGGAGGGGCAACTTCATGTGGCGGGCAACATGCACAACAACGGTCTGACCTACTATCGCACCTGCACACCCGGCGCGATCTCGACGTTCGAACAGGTCGTCGCGATGACCGGCCGCGACGAGGATCGCTGCACCTACCCGCTCTTTCTGTCGCTTGCCGACGGGACGCTGTTGTTCCGCTACCGTTCCGGCCAAAGCGGTAATGGTGACTGGATCACGAACGTGTACGACACGGCTACGCAGACCTGGCGGCGGCACGTTGACACGCTGCTCTTCGACGGTCAGGGGAAGCAAAGCGCCTATCCCCTCACTCCGGTGCAAGGCCCCGACGGCTTCTACCACCTCTCCTGGGTCTGGCGCGAGACAGCTGACTGCAGCACGAACCACGATCTCTGCCATGCCCGCACCCGCGACTTCATCCACTGGGAGACGGTGTCCGGCGCACTGCTGAGCCTGCCGCTCACGCTCGCGACGCCGGGCGTCACGGTCGATCCGGTGCCGGTGAAAGGAGGCATCTTGAACGGCACCGGCCGTGTTGGCTTCGACTCGAAGCAGCGGCCCATGATCGCCTATCCCAAATACGACGCCGATGGAAACTCCCAGGCCTACCTCGCCCGTTTCGAGGAAGGCCGTTGGCGGATCGCGCCGCTCACGACGTGGAACCACCGCCACGAGTTTTCCGGCGGCGGCACGCTGGAGCGATATGAGATCAACCTCGACGCAGTGCGGCCCGCGAGCCCCGGCGAACTGCGACTCAGATTCGGCCATGTGAAGTTCGGCTCGGGTGAGTGGGTGATCGACGAGGACTCGCTCGGAGTGCTGCGGACGGAACCCGCGCCGCTGACCGTCCCTCGCAGCCTCTGGAAGCTCGAGTCAAAGTTCCCCGGCATGCAGATCCGCACGGCCACTGACGCCGAGCCTTCGCCCATACCGCGGCAGCGATTCATCCTTCGCTGGGAAACACTGCCTGCCAACCGCGATAAGCCGCGGGACAAGCCGTGGCCGGAGCCGTCGATGCTGCGGGTTGTGGAACTGCGAGACCTGCCGGCTGCTCCGCAATGACGAGAAAGTTTCCTGGCTGTACTCTTGATGCACCGTTGCAGATTTCCGTCATACTGATCCCGTCGCTTACGCTCAGGGCTTTCATGGCTCGTTATGAGGAGACTCTCCATGCGTCGAATGCTGTTCGCCTTGCTCGCCATCCCCATGTTCGCCGGCGCGGGAGTGGTTCCTGCCGCGGAGCCGATCGCCTTCCCGCGGACGACGATCGATCTTGGCACGGTCGTGACCGATCTCGAGAAAAGCGTCCGTTTCTATACCGAAGGCATCGGGTTTCGTGAGCTCAAGGGCTTCGACGTGTCGGCCGACCTCGCCGCGGCCGCCGGTCTCACCGACTCCAAGCCGCTCTCGATCCGCGTGCTCGTGCTGGGCGAGGGCCCCGAGGCCACGAAGCTCAAGCTCATGCAGGTGGCCGGCACGTCGCCACGCACGGGCGACACCGAGTTCATCCACTCCCACACCGGCTTTCGCTATCTGACGATCATGGTGGACGACACCGGTGCGGCGGTCGAGCGGCTCGAGAAGCTGGGCGTGAAGCCGCTGGCGAAGACGCCCATGGCGTTGCCTGAATCGCTTGCGCCAGGCATGCATCTCACCTGTGTTCGCGATCCCGACGGCAATATCGTCGAGCTGCTTGGCCCGCGGAAGTGACTCGTCGGGCCGCGCGGATTCCCTCGCTTGCGCTTCGGGCTTGGATGGGAGCGGGGACGGTAACGCGGCCGTTCTACCGTCGCGGGATCTTGCCGGCCTGCTCGAGCCAGGCGATCACCTGATCGGCCAATCGTTCGGCCGGCGTGGCAGCTGAATCGACGACAAGCTCGGCCGCGAGCGGCTCCTCGTAGGGATCGTCGATCCCGGTAAAGCCCCTGATCTCGCCGGCGCGGGCCTTTTTGTAGAGCCCCTTGGGATCCCGGCTTTCGCAGACCTCGAGCGGTGCCCGGACGTGGATCTCCACGAAGTCCCCCGGCGTGAGCATCGCCCGCACGGCGTCGCGGTCTCTGCGATAGGGGCTGATGAAGGCGGTAAGCGTGACGATGCCGGCCTGGGCGAAGAGTTCGGCCACAGAGCCAATCCGGCGGATATTCTCCTCACGGTCTTGGGCGGCGAATCCGAGCCCAAACCGCTTGGCGAACTCCTCGCCATGCCGCTCCTTGAGCAGGGCGGGCGCCGCGTTCAAGCCCAGCCGCACGTTGTCGCCGTCGAGCACAAAACTCCTCACACCACGCCCGTGCAGACGGTGATCGACGAGGTTGGCCAGCGTGCTCTTGCCGCAGCCCGAGAGTCCGGTGAACCAGAGTACGCAGCCGCGGTGGCCGGCGGCCTGCTCGCGTTCGTCGCGGCTGACTGCGTGGGCGTGCCAACGGACATCGACCGTTTCGCCCATGCCGTGGTTCGCCTGCGATTCGGTCTTTGTCATCGGACCACCCTCTCTTTGCACACCATTCCTGCACACGTCGCCTGGCCGGATCACTCCCAGCCGCCCAGCTTGACCGTCCGCTTGAACCGCTGCGGCTCGTCACCCGGATTGGCTCCGCCACGTTCGATCTCGAGTTCGATCGTGTCACCCGGTCCGCGACGGCCCACCAAATCGGTAAGCGACTCGAAGTTGGCCACCGGCTGGCCGTCGATGTGGAGGACGATGTCACCGATCTGGACGCCTGAATCTGCTGCCGCCGACCCCTCCTGCACATGCGTGATCATGCAGGGGCCGATCATCGACTGGCCTGCCACGCCCAGCTTGCCCCCCTTCCGCACATCGATCTTGGTGTCGGGGAGCTTCGCAGCGATGGCCGCCAACGCCGCGTCACTGGCGCCTGTTCCATAGAGTTGCAACTGTTCGAGGCCTCGCAGTCGGCCGAGCACCGCCAGACTCGCCTCGTCGAGCCGCACGCCGTGCACGCCCACCTGCGCTACGCGGCGCAGACGGGTCAGCAGCCGCAGGTCCTCGCTGGTGCCGGTCCACGTCGCGTTGAAGAGCGCATGCAGGCCGCGGTGCCCGCTGGGCAGGAATCCCTCTGTAATAATCGCCCCCAGCGCCTCGAGCCTGCCGCGGGCCGCCTCGGCCAGCCCTACGGTGTGAAAGTCGAGCGTTGCCTCGGCCAGGCCGGCAACGGCGGCATCGGACCCCTCGGCAACGTTCTCGAGCGTGCGCTCCGCGGCGGCTGCCAGATCGGCATCCTCGGCGGCCAGCATCTCCCGCAGGATTTCGACCGCCCGGCTGCTCACCTCGAGGTCACCCCGGCGGATCGCCTGTTGCAGGGGCTCAATTGCAGGCTGGCCGGCCGCAGCGAGGCTGCGAGTCGCCGCCTCCCGCTGGGCAAACTGTTCAGCCGCCAACTGGTCGATCCAGCCGCTGATCTGGCCGGGGTCGGGCGGAGCCGCCGGCTCCTCTGCCACAGCCATTCCAGCAGCGATCACCGCCGGCAGGAGCAGCCAGGCATGTCGAGCGCGGAGTGCGAGGGGAAAAACTGGGGTGGTCATATCGCAAATATACCCGTTTTTCCCAGAGAACGATCGGAACAGCATCCCCATCCAGATTCGTCTCGGGGCGGAATTCCCCGGGGTACACTTACCGCGTCGCACGAGAGCCCGCCGTTCCCCGCCCGAGTCGTCCGCCATGTCCCTCTCTATCGCCACCGACCGCACCCCGCGGCCACCGCTGCCGACGACCCGGGCCGAGATGCTCGCGCGGGGCTGGGAGTCGGTCGATGTGGTATTCGTCAGTGGCGATGCCTACGTCGATCACCCGAGTTTTGCCAACGGCCTGCTTGCGCGGCTCTTGGAGGCGGCGGGTTTCCGGGTGGCGGTGCTCGCCCAGCCCGACTGGAGCACCTGCGACGCCTGGCGGCAGTTCGGCCGTCCCAGGCTGTTCTTCGGCATCTCGGCCGGCAACATGGACTCGATGATCAATCACTACACCGCCAACCGAAAGGTCCGTAACGACGACGCCTATTCGCCCGGTGGTGCCATCGGCCGACGGCCCGACCGGGCCACGCTCGCCTATTGCCAACGGTCGCGGGAGGCGTTTCCGGGAGTGCCGGTGGTCGCCGGCGGCGTCGAGGCGAGCCTCCGTCGGATCGCCCACTACGACTACTGGAGCGACACGGTCCGCCGTTCAATCATCCTCGACTCGAAGGCCGATCTGATCGTCTTCGGGATGGGGGAGCGGACGGTGCTCGACATCGCCCGTGGACTCGCCGCATCGGCCGATCAGACCGCCGACGGCCTCGCCACGACCGCGATGGTGAAAGCCCTCCGCGACCGTCGTGGCGTGGCCTACCGTCTCGGCGCCAGCGAACCGCCGCCCTCGGGCCCCGACACCCTCGCCCTGCCCGACTACGACGCGGTGGTCAGCGATAAGCTCGCCTTCTGCGAGATGACGCGGATCTCACACCTCGAGACCAACCCACACAACGCGAAGCGGCTGGTGCAGCGCTATGGCCGTGAGGCAGTGGTCGTGAATCCCCCTGCCCTGCCCTTGGAGCAGGACGAGATGGACGAGGTCTACGGGCTGCCGTTCACCCGTCGACCGCATCCCTGTTATGGCAGCGCCCGCATCCCGGCATTCGAGGTCGTCGAAACGAGCGTGCAGATCATGCGGGGCTGCTTCGGCGGCTGCACGTTCTGCTCGATCACAGCCCATGAGGGGCGGATCATCCAGAGCCGCTCACAGGATTCGATCATCACCGAGATCAAGCTCCTGGCCTCTCAGCCCGGCTTCAAGGGCACGGTCTCCGACATCGGCGGCCCGACCGCCAACATGTATCAGATGCGGTGCTCGCGGCCCGAGGTGGAGGCGAAGTGCCGCCGGCTCTCCTGCGTGCACCCCACCGTCTGCAAACTGCTGGGCACCGATCACGGCCCACTGAAGGCGGTGATGAAGGAGGCGCGGAGCGTCGAGGGCGTCAAGCGGGTGCTCGTGGCCTCGGGCGTGCGCATGGACCTCGCCCGCAAAGACCCCGAGTATCTCCGTGAACTGGCCGAACATCATGTCGGCGGCCACTTGAAGGTGGCGCCTGAGCACGTCGATCGCGAGGTGCTCGACCTGATGAAGAAGCCGTCGGCCGACGACTTTGTGGAGTTTGACAAGGCCTTCAAGGCCGCCAGCCGCCGCGTCGGCAAGAAGCAGTACACCGTCCCCTACTTCATCGCCAGCCACCCGGGAAGTGGCGTCGAGGAGATGATCGAACTAGCTCTCTTCCTCAAGCGCAACAGCTACCAGCCCGATCAGGTGCAGGATTTCATCCCGAGTCCCTTCGACATCGCCGCCTGCATGTACTACACCGGCCTCGATCCGATGACAAAGCAGCCGGTGAAGGTGACGAAGGGCCTCCGCGACCGGCGGATGCAGCGGGCCCTGCTCCAGTTCTTCAAGCCGGAGAACTACTTCGAGGTGCGGCGGGCGCTCGAGGAGGCCGGCCGTCAGGATCTCATCGGCTCAGGCTGCGACTGCCTGATTGCGGACCGCGCGCCGAAGGAGGCGCTCGACCGCAAGCGGAGCGAGGCGACGCGGGCGTTCACGGAGAACACCTCCGGCGACCACATCCGAGGCAGGCCCGCCGCGGGATCCCGTAAAGAATCCCGCCAGCGGAAGAGCGTGGGCTACCGGCCCAAACGCCGCGGCACCTAGCCGGTTTCATACAAGCCCGCAGCGCAAGCACGAGCATACGGACCGCCGGCAAGGGCGCAAGGGCGGTGGCTCCTTGCCCGAAAAGTGGTGTTTTGTACACTTCCCATTATGCCTTCAGCTCCCCGCTATCAGCCGCGCTACACGTTCTCCGACTATTGTCAGTGGGAGGGGGAGTGGGAATTGTGGAATGGCACGGCGGTATCGATGAGTCCATCGCCGCTGGGCCCTCACGAACGGGCTGTGGCCAAACTCGTGTTCCAGATCGAATCATCGCTGCAGCGGCAAGCCTGCCCGTGTGCGACCTATGCCGGACTCGACTGGGTCGTGCAGGACGACACGGTTGTCCGTCCCGACGTCATGGTCGTCTGCGGCAGCCAGCCGGGTCGGCACCTGGAACGACCGCCATCGCTCGCAGTGGAGGTATTGAGCGATGCCACGGCCGACAAGGACCTGACGGTCAAGCGCGCCCTGTATGAGTCGACCGGCGTGCTTCATTATCTCATCGTCGATCCGGTCGCGAAGACGATCGCGTGGCTGGCCTTGGGAGCCGACGGCTGCCGCATCGAGTTCGACCGGCAGACAACGTTCGCCTGAATGAAAGCTCGTCTGGCACAGGAAACTCCGGGAAGCAGTGCCTATCCGCCTTGAAGTTCGGTGACCACGCCGGTACTGTCGCCGAAACGCTCGACGTCGATGCCGCTGCCTTTGAGCAGCGTGAGGCACCTCTTCCGCCGAGAAGAGCCTGTGAAACGCGACCACAGGACTGTTCCAGCCCGCCACCGGCTTGCCGCGGGCATCCCAGGCCAGCGACAGGCCCTGGCCGTGCCCCGGCCCGGCGAGATTCGGCTCGCTGCCATTCAACTGGATCGAGGTGAAACGCGTCTCGCGGCCCCACTTGGCGGCCGCCACCTGATCGACCGAAATCGAGTTGTGAAAGCTCTTGTCGGCCGCCCCGAAGGGATTGGCACCGGTGAGCCAGAACGTGCTGCCGCCGTGGGGATCGCTCGCGAACCGGTGCATGCAGTTTTGCACGAGCGTGAAATCGGCCTTGTGGCGGGCCAGCGGTGCGAGGCCCTCAGGGAGCGTGTACGCCGCGCCCACGTCATCCGTCTTGGGAAGCCAGGTCTCCTGCGTCACGCCGAAGCCGATGCCAAGAAAGACCATCCGCTTCGGCGGCCGCGGCGGCTCGGTCGCACGGGCGAACCGGCGAAACCCGAACGATTCGAGGGCCGGCAACGCAAGCAGGCCTGTGGTGGACCTGAGGAATCGACGACGCGAAGCGGATGTGAACATGCTGTGTCTCCTGGTGTGGACTCGGCTCTTGCGAATTTTTTCCTGGCTGGAGAACCGGACTCACAAGAGAATCCGCCGCTCCATCCAAGCCCGCAGCGCAAGCAAGGGAAAATGACTTGCCCCCCTTAAACGGCACCACCACTCCGGGACGAGCTGCTGGCGCGGGAAGCGTTCGACACGCTGCTCGAGGCCAAGGTGCTCATCGAGCGGTGGCGGCAGCACTACAACACTGTCCGACCGCACAGTGCCCTTGGGTATCGCCCCCCGGCTCCCGAGGCGCGGCAGCCCTGTGCAGTCGCCTCGGCTACGCCTCCGAAGAAGCACCCAGTCTCTTGACACGTATACGGAAGTTCAGTCTTTGTCAATGTGTCTGAGGTGCCGGCGCGGCATCACCGAGCGTGCGTTGTCGACACGCACGCGATGGATCCGTGGCTCACGCCGCCCGACCGTATTCCCTTGCTGGCGCTACGGGCTTGGATGCAAAAGTATCATTCCTCGAAATGACGACTATAATCCATGGATCCTGGCCCTCGCGCCTCCCGCGGTTCAGAGCGAGACGTTCATGTTGCGAGCAGCCATTCTCTCGGCTTACGCGTGCTTGGCGTGCTGGTTCTGCGAATGCGCCGCTGCGGCCGTGGCCGAGCCCGCGCCGACGTCAGCCGTCCGCTTCAACCGGGATATTCGGCCGATCCTTTCCGACAACTGCTTTGCCTGCCACGGCCCCGACGAGGATGATCGTGGCGGCGATCTGCGTCTCGACGTCCGGGACGATGCGGTCGCCGACCGTGGCGGCTATGCCGCGATCGTACCGGGCAAGCCCGACGAGAGCGAGATCCTGAAGCGAATCCTGTCGCACGATGTCGACGAGGTCATGCCTCCGCCGCGGGCAAAGAAGACACCACTCACGGCCTCGCAGAT
>CAMCQY010000048.1 GCA_945877135.1 Candidatus Kuenenia stuttgartensis | reverse complement strand
CTCTCCACGATGCTCGCCATCGGGCCGGAGGCGTTCACCGACTTGCTGGCCGGCTTCCATGCCATGGACACGCACTTCCGCACCGCCCCATTCGCCCGCAACCTGCCGGTGCTGCACGGCCTGCTCGCCGTCTGGAACACGACGTTCCTCGGCGCTCACACGATCGCGGTGCTCCCCTACGACCAGTATCTGAAGCGGTTCCCCGCCTATCTCCAGCAGCTTACGATGGAGTCCAACGGCAAGCGGGTGACGCTCGACGGCCGGGTGATCGACGACTACCAGACCAGCCCGATCTTCTGGGGTGAGCCCGGCACCAACGGGCAGCACTCCTTCTATCAGTTGATCCATCAGGGCACGCGGACGATCCCCTGCGACTTCATCGGCTTCGCGAAGTCGGACAATCCCATTGGCCGGCACCACGACCTGCTGATGTCAAACGTTTTCGCGCAGGCGGAGGCGCTTGCCTTCGGCAAGACGGCCGACGAGGTGCGGGCCGAGGGCGTCGCGGAGGCGCTCGTGCCGCACAAGACGTTTCCGGGCAACCGCCCGAGCACCACGATCCTGGCCGAGCGGCTCACGCCCCGTGTGCTCGGCAGCCTCGTGGCCCTCTACGAGCACAGCGTCTTCACGCAGGGCTGCATCTGGGGCGTCAACCCGTTCGACCAGTGGGGCGTGGAACTTGGCAAGGTGCTCGCCAACCGGATCATTCCCGAACTCGAGTCGCAGGCAGAGCCATCGCTGGCCCACGACAGCTCGACCAATTCGCTCATTCGCTGGTATCGCCAGGCCCGCAGGCAGTAAAAACCCCCTGCATGCCCTTTCAATAAAGCCCTCGGCGGAAGCCGGGGGACTCCGGGCATACTCACCCGGCAGGTGTCTGCTGGAGCTGCCAGGACCGCGTGAGGCTGCGGATCGCCGCATGCAGGCGGCTCTTCACGGTTCCCACGGGGAGCCCGAGCGAGTCAGCAGCCTCCCGATACTTGAGCCCCTGGTGATAGACGAGCAGCAGCACTGCCTTCTGCGGCGCCGGCAGTGCATCGACAGCCGCCCGCACCCACTCCGCGGCCTCGCGACCTTCCGAGGGGCTGTCGGCAGAGTCATCATCCCCGGCAATAACCTGCCGCAGCGAGCCCGAGTCGGCATCATGGCCGATGGGATGGTCGAGGCTCACCATGCGGTGGCGGCGGTTGCGCCGTTGCGCGTCGATCGCCTGGTTGGTGGCGATGGCGTAGAGCCAGGGCCGAAAGCGGCGGCCGTCCTCGAAGCAGTCGCGCTTCAGGTGGACTTGTAAAAAAGTCAATTGAAAGACGTCTTCGGCCATCTCGGCGCTGCCGAGATACCGGCGGAGGTAGCGGAACAGGTCGTGTTCGTATCGGTGCAGGAGCGACTCAAACGCCGAGCCGCCGTCGCCCCGGCGGGCCCGAAGGATCAGGTCCTCGTCGGAGGCCTCATCGGCCCCCCAGGTATCGCCGCTGCCGCGTTCAAGAGGCAGGCAGGCCGTGGCAACCATGGTGTCGTTCTCCGGAGCCGAAAGGAGCTGAGGCCTGGAGACACCGCACACGCCGTGCCAAACCACCACATTCGTGCAAACCCGGAGATTCGGGCAATTCGCGCGGTCTCAGAAAGCCCGGTCCAACCGGCGCCGGCGGCAACTGCCGCATTCTGCAACGGGCCCGTGCAGATCGCAGCACCGCACTGGAACGCCCAAAGAACTGCATCCCAATCCTGTTCGGCAAGGGATGTGACTGCGGCCCGTACCCCCTTGCTTGCGCTGCGGGCTTGGATGACGAGGGTTTCCCATGCAAGCCCGAAGCGCGAGCGAGAGGAGTCCGTGAGCCATTCCTCGTGGCTGGCACCGTTTCCCGTTCGATTTCGCAAAGATCAAGGCCTGGAGAACGCCGGAGCGGCGGCCGAGCAAGGCGATCAAGGACTTGGGCGACATCGCCCGGCTGATCGAGGCCCACCCCGGACTGAAGGCTTCGCTACCGGCAGACGTGATCCACGCGATCAGTCGGTGACCCGCAGGATCCAACGCTGAGTTGGAATCGCGGCTGAAAACGAAAAACCGTTGCGACAGCCGCTGTTGTCGGGACATCGCAGGGCACCCCAGCGATCGGCTGCGCCGATCAGTTTCCGTTCGAAGCATTGGGGAATCGACGGCGGCAGGGTATACATTGGCCGCGTTCTTGATGCCGCCATGCGAGTCGCGTGTGAGCGGTGCGCAAGTGGCCCTCGTGCCTTTCCCAGGAGTCGAGCATGTCGCAGTTCCCCGTGTACGGAGAGATCGACGGACCGATCGTGATGATCGGCTTTGGCTCCATCGGCCGCGGCACGCTGCCGCTCATCGAGCGGCACTTCAGGTTCGACCGGTCGCGGTTCGTGGTCATCGACCCGGACGACCGTGATCGCGAGATTCTCGAGCGGCACGGCATTCGGTTCATCCATCAAGCGGTCACCCGCGACCGCTACCGGCACCTGCTCGAGCCGCTGCTCACGGCCGGCGGCGGCCGGGGGTTTTGTGTGAACCTGTCGGTCGACACGTCGTCGCTCGACATCATGCGGTTGTGCCGCGAGCTCGGCACGCTGTACATCGACACGGTCGTCGAACCCTGGCCCGGCTTCTACTTCGATCGCAGCGTTGGCCCTGAGGCTCGCACGAACAACGCGCTGCGGCACAGCGTCCGCGAGGAGAAGGCGCGGCAGCCCGGCGGCGTGACGGCCGTCTCCTGCTGCGGCGCGAATCCGGGGATGGTTTCGTGGTTTGCCAAACAGGCGCTCGTGAATCTCGCCCGCGACAGCGGACACGGCCGGGCGGAGCCTGCGGCCGATGACCAGGTCGGCTGGGCGACCCTGATGCGCGACCTGGGCGTGAAGGGCATCCACATCGCCGAGCGTGACACGCAGCGAGCGAAGCAGCCAAAGCCGATGAACGTGTTCGTCAACACATGGTCGGTGGAGGGGTTTCTCTCGGAGGGGATGCAGCCCGCCGAACTCGGCTGGGGCACGCACGAGCGGTGGCTCCCGGAGAACGGCCGGCTGCAGACGATCGGTTCGAAGGCGGGCGCCTATCTCCTCCAGCCCGGGGCCAACACACGTGTTCGTTCGTGGTGCCCGACCCCGGGGCCGCAGTACGGCTTTCTCGTCACGCACAACGAGTCGATCTCGATCGCCGATTATTTCACGCTCCGCGACGGCGACCGGGTCGTCTATCGTCCCACCTGCCACTACGCCTATCATCCGGCCGATGACGCCGTTCTGTCGCTGCACGAACTGTTCGGCCGCGGCGGCACCCGACAGGAGCAGATCCACATCCTCGGCGAGGAGGAGATCGTCGACGGTATCGACGAACTGGGGGTGCTGCTCTACGGCCACGAGAAGAATGCCTACTGGTACGGCTCCCAGCTCTCGATCGACGAGGCCCGCGACCTCGCCCCCTACCAGAATGCCACCGGCCTGCAGGTCACGTCGGCCGTGCTCGCTGGGATGGTGTGGGCGCTGGAGAACCCGGCCGCCGGTATCGTCGAGGCCGACGAGATGGACTACCGCCGCTGCCTGGAGGTGCAGACGCCCTACCTCGGGCCGGTGACGGGCCACTACACCGACTGGACGCCGCTCGACGGCCGGCCCGGGCTGTTTCCGGACGACGTCGATCAGACCGATCCGTGGCAATTCCGCAATATCCTCGTCCATTGACGTGAGTGGGTTCGACCCTCGCGCACCAAAAAACCCCTGCGAAGGCCGCTGTTGTCGGCACATCGCAGGGGTTTCAGAAGCAGAGGCTCCGGTCGGAGTCGAACCGACGATGGCGGATTTGCAATCCGCTGCCTTAGCCACTTGGCTACGGAGCCGTATCAATCTCACAGTCAATCAGCCACTGGACTCTGACACGCTACGGCAGATTAGGGCTTTTGGTCAAGCTGTTCCTGTTGGGCTGACATGGCCGGAGCTGCCGACAAACACGGCTGTTCCGATCATGTCTTGGAAATCGGCTGCCGGGCCCCGGTTCCTTCAATCTGTTCCGAATAGCCCTCCGCACGGGGGCCGCTCAGACTCCCCATAATCGCCAAACCCGGGCAGAATCGGCAGACTTTGGCTTCGACCCAAAAAGACCGATATAGTCTCGTCTTTCCGAATCACCCCACCCGCACCATCACTGAACGAAACAACTGTTCTAAGGAGCTTCGCGGATGACACAGCAGGCGTCGTGCGACATCGGACTCATCGGACTGGCCGTCATGGGCGAGAACCTCGCCCTCAACATCGCCAGCCGCGGCTATTCGATCGCTGTCTACAACCGCACGACCAGCGTCACCGACGCGTTCACGGCCAGCCGCGGCAAGCAGCCGAACGTGGTCGGCTGCCATACGCTCGAAGACCTGGTTGCGTCGCTCAAGGCCCCGCGAAAGGTGATGATGATGGTCAAGGCCGGCCCGGCCGTGGACCAGCTGATCGCCACGCTCACCCCCCTGCTCTCCAAGGGCGACGTCATCATCGACGGCGGCAACACGCTTCCCTCCGACACCGACCGTCGCACCAAGGAGGTCGAAGCCTCGGGGCTGCTCTACATCGGCACCGGCGTCTCCGGCGGCGAAGAGGGCGCGCTCAAGGGCCCGAGCCTCATGCCGGGCGGCTCCAAGGCCGCCTGGCCGCTCGTCCAGCCGATCTTCCAGGCTATCGCTGCCAAGGTCGGCCCCAAGGGCGATATTCCCTGCTGCGACTGGGTCGGCCCGCGCGGCGCCGGCAACTATGTGAAGATGGTTCACAACGGCATCGAATACGGCGACATGCAGCTGATCTGCGAAGCCTATTGGCTCCTCAAGCAGGCGGCCGGCCTCTCGAACGACCAACTCGCCAAGGTGTTCGACACCTGGAACCGCGGCGAACTCGACAGCTATCTGATCGAAATCACCCGCGACATCTTCACCGCCCGCGATCCCGAGACCAACGACTTCGTAGTCGACAAGATCCTCGACAAGGCCGGCGCCAAGGGCACCGGCAAGTGGATGAGCCAGCTGGCTCTCGACATGGGCGTGCCCAGCACGCTCGTCACCGAGGCAGTCTACGCCCGCTGCCTCTCCGCCATGAAGGAACAGCGCGTCCGGGCCAGTCGCCTGCTCAAGGGCCCCGACCTGACCTGCCACGACGACACGCAGACGTTCGTCGAGCAGGTGCGACAGGCGCTCTATGCCTCCAAGATCGCCAGCTACGCCCAGGGCTTCGTGCAGCTCGCGGCCGCTGCGAAAGAGAATGAATGGCAGCTCGACTACCGGTCGATCGCGATGCTCTGGCGGGGCGGCTGCATCATCCGCGCCCAATTCCTGGAACGGATCGCCGAGGCCTACGATGCCGAGCCGAACCTGGAAAACCTCATGCTGGCGCCCTACTTCCAGAAGGCACTCGCCGATAGCCAGTCGGCCTGGCGGCACGTGGTCGCGACGGCGGCCACGATCGGCGTGCCGGTGCCCGGCTTCATGGCGGCGCTGGCCTACTACGACGGCTACCGCCATGAGCAGCTGCCGGCGAACCTGCTGCAGGCCCAGCGGGATTACTTCGGCGCCCATACCTACGAACGCACCGACAAGCCGGGCACGTTCCATACCGAGTGGCTCGACCTCCGTCGGCCTGTGAGCTGAGCGGTTGCCATCATCCAGCAGGAGCGACTTTCATGGCTGAATCCTATCTCGAAAACCTGTTCGGGCTCTCGGGCCGCACGGCCGTCGTCGTCGGCGGTACGGGCGTGCTTGGCGGTGCCCTCGCCGAGGGCCTGGCGCGGGCTGGTGCCTTTGTCGTCGTGGCTGGCCGGGGTGCCGATCGGGGCGAGGCCCGCGTCGATGCGATCAAGGCCGCGGGCGGCAACGGCATGTTCGTGTCGGTCGATGCGGTTGACCGGGCGAGCGTGACGGCGCTTCTCGATGCTGTGATCCACGCCCGCGGACGGGCCGACATCCTGGTCAACTGTGCCGGCGTGAATTCATCGGTGCCCTACTTCGACATTGCCGACGACGACTTCACCAAGGTGCTCGACACCAACCTCAAGAGCACCCACATCGGCTGCCAGATCTTCGGCAGCCACATGGCGGCAGCCGGCGGCGGGGCGATCCTGAATATCGGCAGCGTCTCGGCCGACAAGCCGCTTTCGAAGGTGTTTGCCTATTCGGCCTCGAAGGCGGCGGTCGTCAACTACACGCAGAACGTCGCACGCGAACTGGCCCCCAAGGGTGTCCGTGTCAACGTGCTCTGCCCCGGCTTCTTTCCGGCCGAGCAGAACCGCAAGATCCTCTCGCCGGAACGAACCGCCTCGATCATGGGGCAGACGCCGATGAACCGGTTCGGCAATCCGGAGGAACTCGTCGGTGCCGCCATTCTGCTCTGTGCCCCAGTGGCAGGCAGTTTCATCACCGGCACCGATCTCTACGTTGACGGCGGCTTTACGGGCATGAGGCTGTAGCCATGCCCCACACGATCGTGATCTTCGGCGCGTCAGGCGACCTCACCAGTCGAAAACTCGTGCCTGCGCTTTACAACCTCAAGCGCAATGGCCTCCTGCCGGCCGACACGCGGATCGTGGGGTTCTCACGGACGCCAATGACCGACGAAGAGTGGCGGGCGACACTCCGCGAGTCCACCGCCAAGCATGCCGAGGGCGCCCCACTCGACGATGCCTCCTGGCGGGAGTTCGCCAAGACCATCCACTACCAGCCGGGCGACATCGGCCGGTCGGAAGACTTCCAGGGCCTTGCTGACCGTCTGCACTCGCTCGAAGGATCCGCAGAGACGACACGGGTCTACTACCTCGCCACAGCGCCGCAGTTTTACGAGCCGGTCGTCGCGGCGCTTGGCAGCCACGGCATGGCGGTCGAAACGAACGGCCCCCGCCGCATCGTCGTGGAGAAGCCGTTCGGCACCGACCTCGCCACCGCCCGGGCCCTCAACGAGCATCTGCACAGCGTGTTCCACGAACGCCAGGTGTTTCGCATCGACCACTACCTCGGCAAGGAGTCGGTGCAAAACATCCTGGCACTGCGATTTGCCAACACGATCTTCGAACCGGTCTGGAACCGCCGCTACATCGACCACGTGCAGATCACCGTGGCCGAGGAGGTGGCGGTGGGCCGCCGCGGCAGCTACTACGACACCGCAGGCGTGCTCCGCGACATGTTCCAAAACCACCTGCTGCAACTTTTGATGGTGACCGCCATGGAGGCGCCGGTGCGATTCAACTCGAGCGCCGTCCGGAATGAGAAGGTGAAGGTGCTCGAGGCGATCCGTCCGCTCGACCTCAGCGAGGTGGCGGCGGCGGGGATTCGCGGGCAGTACCGCGGCTATCTCGACGAGCCGGGGGTGCCGCCCACCAGCCAGACCGCGACCTTCGGGGCGATCCGCTTGGAGGTGGACAACTGGCGGTGGCAGGGCGTGCCGTTCTACCTGCGAAGTGGCAAGGTGATGAGCTGCCGCACCACCCAGATCGTTATTGCTTTCAGGCAGCCGCCACTGGAGCTGTTTGCGGACGGCAAGCACAGGAGCGTCCGCGAGGGCAACCGGCTCGTGATCCAGATCCAACCCGCCGAGGGCATCCAACTCCACTTCCACACAAAGGTCCCAGGTGGCGGCATGAAGCTGCGGCTCACCGATCTCGAGTTCAGCTACTCCCGCCAGTTCATGGGCCGGCTGCCAGAGGCCTATGAGCCGCTGCTGCTCGACGTGATGACTGGCGACGCCAGCCTCTTCGCCCGGGCCGACGAGGTGGAGAAGTCGTGGGAGATCATCGATCCGTTCATCCGGGCATGGAGTTCGGTGGACATGCCGCCGATCGATCCCTACAACGCAGGCGAATGGGGCCCCTTGGCGAGCGTTGACTGGATGGCGGCCCAGGGCCGCACCTGGTTCGACACCTGCCCCGTTCTGACCTGAAGCCGACTGGCTCGACAACGGCTGGCCCAGCGCTGCTACGATGAATCGCGTCATGCTGGCCCCATTCCAAGCCCCCACGCTCTCGATCGGCGGCATCACGCTCGCCTCTCCCGTGGTGCAGGCTGCGCTCTCGGGCTACAGCGACCGCGCGATGCGGGTGCTCGCGCGGCGGCATGGGGCGGCCTACTCGCTCGGCGAGGTGCTGCTCGACACATTCGTCGCCGTGGTCGGCCGCAACAAACGCAACCTCGCCCGGATCGCCGTCTCGCCCGAGGAGCATCCGGTCGGCGGCCAGCTGATGGGCTCGAACCCCGACGACTTCCCCCCTGCTGCCCGCCGGCTGGTGGCGGAGGGCTTTGACGTCATCGACATCAACTTCGGCTGCCCGGTGAAGAAGGTGCTCGGCCGCTGCCGCGGCGGCTATCTGCTCAGCGTGCCGGAGACAGCGCTCGAGATCGTGTCGCGGGTCCGCGAGGCGGTGCCGCCGCAGGTGCCTGTCACGCTCAAGATGCGGCGGGGTATCGACGATTCGCCGGAAAGCGCCGACCGATTCTGGACGATCTTCGACGGAGCCTTTGCGCGGGGCGTCGCCGCGATCACCGTCCATGGCCGCACCGTGCAGCAGAAATATGTCGGCCCAAGCAACTGGGAGTTTCTCGCGTCCGTGAAGCGGCATGCGGGCCGCCGCACTGTGATCGGCTCGGGCGATCTTTTCTCCGCCGAAGCCTGTGTCGCCATGCTGCGGCAGACCGGCGTCGATGGCGTGAGCATTGCGAGGGGAGCAATTGGCAACCCGTGGATCTTCCGGCAGACGCTCGCACTGCTCGCCGGTGAGGCACCGCCGCCCCCCCCCACGATCCACGAGCAGGCCGAGATGCTCCGCGAACACTTCGAGCTGTCCGAGGAACTGCACGGCGCCGAACTGGCCGGCCGGCTGATGCGGAAGTTTGCCATCAAGTATGCCCGGCTGCACCCGGAGTATCTGCCGGTCCGCACCGCCTTCGTCGATGTGAAGGTGAACGCCAACTGGTCTGATGTGCTCGCGCGGTTCTACGGCGAAGATGGTCCCGGCCGCGACCCCGCCGCCGACATCGACGAAACGACCGAGTGCTAGCGGCTGGGTTCACGAAAAACACGACTTCGTGTCGTTTTTTCTTGGCAAACGCAGTTTGCTGGTCCTGCGGTTCGCGTCCTGCGAAGCAATCTTCGACGCGGGCGGGCGACGGCTTCAAGCAACGCAACACGTTTTCCCTCGCTCACGCTTCGGGCTTGCATGGGAATCGGCATCATCCGTGAGGGGCTGTCCATGTCCCGAGAGCCGGCGTTGCTGACCAGCGCAGGCAGGATGCCGAAGCGGAGGCGATCTGGCAAGCGCAGTCAGCATCGAGTGAGCGGAGGCAGGATGCCGAAGCGAACGTCCGGCGACGGGACATGGGCAGCCCCGAACCGCCACTACGCCAGCGCCCGTTCAATCTCCGCCCGCACGTCGGCGTCGGTCTCGATCTCCATCCGCCTGACGAGCATCGCACGGGCCCGCTCCGCCATGACAGCCGCGTGCCGCCATCGCCCCAGCGCCCAGGCGGCCGCGCCACGCACCACCGGTTCCTCATCGGCAAGCACCGCGGCCAACGCGTCGAACGACGGGGCATGTGGCCGATTGCCCAGGGCGATCGCCGCCGACCGCAGCAGACCACGTCGCTTGGCCCGTCGCAGCGGCGAGCCCTTGAACCGCCGCCGAAAGGCTTCGGCATCGAGTGCGAGAATTTCGGCGAGCGACGGTGTCGGCAGACCGTCGCGGGGTTGAAACGTCGGCTCCGTTGAGCCCGGCGCATGACGGTTCCAAGGACAGACCTCCTGGCAGATGTCACAGCCGAAGATCCAGTCCTGCATGCCAGGCCTGAGGTCAGCGGCGATCGGCCCGTGGTCTTCGATCGATAGCCCGCTGATGCAGCGGCTGGCGTCGAGCACGCGAGGCTCCACGAAGGCGGCGGTCGGACAGGCGTCGAGGCAGGCCGTGCAGGTGCCACAGTGGTCCACCTCGATCGGCGTGTCGGCGGGAAGTTCAAGGTCGGTCAGCAGTGCCGTCAGAAAAAAGAAACTGCCTGCGCGAGGGTCGATCAGCATCGTGTTCTTGCCGAACCAGCCAAGGCCGGCCAGCCAGGCAAACTCCCGCTCAGCCAGCGGCGCCGAATCGACCACGCCGCGGGTGCGGCAGCCCGGCACGCGGGCCTCCAGCCAGGCCCCCAGCATGTTCACCCGGCTGCGGAGCAGGTCGTGATAGTCGTCGCCCCACGCATAGCGAGCCACGCGGCCTCTCCCCTGCCCTGGCCGGTCGTCTGCAGGAGTGTCGGCGGCGGCAATCGCATGGTCGGTGGCGAGCATGATCATGCTCCGCACACCCGGAAGCAGAGTGGCTGGATCGGCACGCAACGGCTCCTGCCTCTCGAACCATTCCCGCAGCACACCCGCAAACCCCTGATCGAGCCAGCGACGGACGAGTTCCTGCCGAGGTGGCGGCCCAGCCGGGGCGATTCCCAAACGCGAAAAGCCCACCCGGACCGACTCCCGCCGCAGCTCGTCCAGAAGCAGACGGCTGTCCAACGGACGGCTGATCTGGCCACTGCCAGCCAGGTCTGCAGCGGCGAGATCGTTGGGGGATTCCATGTCGATGCTGTACGGCGGGCTGGTGGCAGGTCGGGGCAACTGGGGAGACAGCGGAATGCACGCCGCCGCGGACTGCGAGGATGCCCAGGCTGCTCTGGGGGAGTTCCACGGACACCGGCGGCGAACTGGTCTGGACGCGTGTGGGCCACTCGCTATCCTCCCGGCCCATCAGCGTCTTTCCAGGCCAAGATTGTGCATACCGATTCGTCATGTCCAGCCCGACGGCCTGTTTTTCAACCGCCAGCCTGCGGAGTATGAGCCGTGTTGCAATTTTCCCGCTGCCGTCCCGAGCTTCCCGCTCGGCACCGGCCTGATGTCGACCCCCGGGACGGCATGCCCCGACTCCGCGACCATGGATCCTATCTCTGCCTCGCCACAGCGGCGCTCGCGGCTGTCGTTCTGCTCAGTCTTGCCGGCTGCCAGACCCCGCCGCAGACGGCCGCGCCAGTCTATGGCAGCACGGTCGCACCACCAGGCACCGGCATGGTCGGCCAGCCTGCCGCCTACGGCAGCTACGCGACGACACCGCCGGCCGTTTCCTACCCCGCCGCCCCGGGCGCGGCACCGATGCCAGGGCCAGCCACGAGCTGGCAGAGCGTTGCCCAGCCGGCCGCTCCGGCCAACAACACGTGGAGTTGGGCGCAGTCGGGCAATGCCGCGACGCCCCCCGCCATCCAGCAGCCGGCGAACATGCAGCAATATGGCAACCAGCTGGCCAATCAGGCGAATCAGTACCAACAGAGCATGACGAACCAGGCGCAGCAGTACGCGAATCAGCTCCAGGCGCAGCCGCAGCAATTCGCCAATCAGGCTCAGCAGTCGTTGAACGCGCAGCAGCAACAGCTCACCAACCAGATGCAGAATACGGTGAACCAATACCAGCAAGGCTTCAACAATCAGGCCCAACAGTTGAACAACCAGTTTCAGCAGAGCATGCAGGGGGCAACCAACCAGCTTCAGCAGGCCATGCCGCAGATGCCCGCCGGACCTCAGCAGCAGACCGCCAATGGAAACTGGTGGCCCTTCTCCAATACCAGCGGCATGCCGCCGGCCCGCGCCGTCCCGGTGCAACCGGCTCGATATTAGCCTTTTGCATCGTGCCGGCCCGCCGCTCCCCTACCGGATGAATGCCCCCGCTGCCCTCATCCAAGCCCGATGCGCAAGCAGGGGAATCCGCGGCCCACTGAAGCCTTGCCCCTCTCGGGGGTGCCGTGGATACTTGCATCTACGTCCTCGTGGGCGGCAGACATTCGGTGAAAGCGCGGCGATTCATGTTTGACTGGCTCGACGGCATAGCCCCGCGGTTCGGCATCGGCACACGCCCTGCCATCAATGCCTCCACTTGGCGGATGGTCTCCCGCATCGAGGCCCTTGCCCCCAAGATGGAGTCCCTCAACGATCTGGCCCTCAAGCGGCTGGGCCGATCGCTCTCCTACCGGGCCCGCGCGGGCGAAGCCGCCGATTCGCTCCTCATCGAGAGCTTCGCCGCCACCCGCGAAGCCGGCCGACGGCGGCTCGGCATGCGGCATTACGACGTGCAGCTGCTGGCAGGCATCGCGCTGGTGCACGGTGCCATCGTCGAGATGCAAACGGGCGAAGGGAAAACGCTCGTTGCCACGCTGCCGCTTGTGCTCTACGCGCTCTCCGGCCGCGGGGCCAATCTCGCCACGGTCAACGACTACCTCGCCAAGCGCGACGCCGAATGGATGACGCCGATCTACGAGGCGCTCGGCCTCAGCGTGGGCATCATCCAGTCCCAACAGGATTTCGACGTGCGGCGCAAGGCCTACGCCTGCGACGTCACCTACGGCACGGCGGGAGAGTTTGGCTTCGACTTCCTCAAAGACCGACTGATGAACCGGGAGATCACCGAAGGCCGCGGCGATCTGGGGGGCATGCTCACAGGCAAAACCCCCGGCAGCGCCGCCAAGCTGCTGCAGCGGCCGTATTGGTTTGCGCTGGTGGACGAGGCTGACAACGTCCTCATCGATGACGCAAGGACGCCGCTGATCATCGCATCGCCCCCCGGCGAGGCCCAGGCCGCCGAGCAGGCGCTCTTTCGCTTCGCCGCGCAGGCAGCCCTGCAATTGCAGGCCGACGAGGATTTCGAGGTCGAGCCTCAGAAGCAGACCTGCGAACTCCTCGGCCGGGGCCGCAGCCGCGTGCGGGCGATGAAACGTCCCGATGCGATCGAATCAACGAGCCTGCTGGCGATCTACGATGCCGTCGAACGGGCGGCGCGGGCGCGGCGGTTCTTCATCCGCGACCGGCAGTATGTCGTCCGCGATGGCAAGGTCGTCATCATCGACGAATCGACCGGACGCGCTGCCGAAGGCCGCAACTGGCGGGATGGCCTGCATCAGGCCGTCGAAGCCCAGGAACAGATCGAAATCACGGTGCCATCCGGGCACGCGGCAAGAGTCACCCTCCAAAACCTCTTTGCCCGCTGGCCGCACCTCGCGGGGATGACCGGCACGATCGCGACGAGCGCCGCAGAACTCGCGCGGACCTACGACGTGGCGGTGGCCGTGGTCCCCACCAACCGGCCCGCGATCCGCCAGCGGCTCTCGCCGGTGGTCTGCGTGAATCAGGCCGAGAAATTCGCGCGGATCGTCACCGAGACGAAAGAGATGCACGCCCTCGGCAGGCCCGTGCTCATCGGCACGCGGTCGATCGACAAGTCGGAGGAACTGTCGCGGCTGCTGGAAGGAGCCGGACTGCAACACACCGTGCTCAACGCCCGTCACATCGAAAAAGAAGCCGAGATCGTGGCGCAGGCTGGCCAACTCGGCCAGATCACGGTCTCGACGAACATGGCCGGCCGCGGCACCGACATCAAACTGGGCGAGGGAGTGAACGACCTCGGCGGACTGCACGTGATCTGCACCGAACTCCACGAATCGGCGCGGATCGACCGGCAGCTCGTCGGCCGCTGCGGCCGACAGGGTGACCCCGGCACCTGGCGGCAGTACGTGTCGCTCGACGACGATATTCTGGTCCAGGGCTATGGACCAGCCCGTGCCCGCCGCACGGTGGCGCGACTCGCCGATCGTCTGGGTGGCGATGCCGAACGGCTGCTGGCAGTGTTTCGACGGGCGCAGCAACGGGTTGAAGCCCGGCACGTGCGGCAGCGTCGCCTGCTTGAATACGTCGAGCGGCAGCGTGCGGAGGCCCATATCCAGATGAGCCAGGACCCGTATCTTGACGCTGCTTCGTGACCTTGCACCACAGCACCTCGCATCCTCCAGCCCTATCCTCTCGGTATGATGCTGCCATGCGTTCACACCCATGGTTCTTCATTCCATCCCTCGCCGTCCTGCTTGCGACCCTGCCCGTCGTCCGCGGCGAGGATTCCGCCGTCCGCGAACCGGCCGCTGCCCGTGAGCCGGCCGCCGATGGAACGGTCTCCGTCGTGGTGGCACCGCCCGCGGGCGGCCGCGGTGAGCAGGCCGCCACCAGCATGGCGACCGACGTGCTTTCCAAGGCGCTCGAACCGCTCGATACCGGTGGTCATGCCGGTGCAGCGGCGGGGCCTCAGGCGGCGGTGTATGCGCGTCCCTTGCCGCTGGTGGAGGCGCTCGAGCGGTCGGGCGACCGTTCACGCCGGCTCTGGATTTCGCAGGCCTACTGGAAGGTGTCGGCGGGATTCGCGATGCTCCGTTGGAGCACCGAAGCGCTGGAGCGGCTGGAGCTGATCGCCCCCGGTGGTGATCCCCATGATCGGGCGGTGCTCGATGTGGCACTGGCCGCCGCGCGGGCCGACCTGGCCGACGCCCGCGCGGAACTCGTCGCTGCCCAACAGGAACTGGTCGATCTCGTCCGTCTGCCCGCAGGCGACCCGCTACCGTGGCCCGTTGACCGGCCCCTGGCGGGCCCATACCAGACGCACTTTGAAACCATCTTCGCGAATCGCCCGGCCACGGGCCGCATCCGGGCGATCGTGCGGATGCTCCCCTCCAAGCACGAGGCGCTCGAAGCCCGCGCCGCCGCCGTGGCGGCCGCACAGAAGGCGATGCAGATGGCGGAGGCCGATCATGCCAAAGGGCAGCGTCCGATCGAGGCCGTGACCGCCGCCCACGCTGCGGTCACCGGTCAGCAGCGGGAATTCGTGAAGGTGATGCGGGCCTACAACCTCGACATCGCCGAATACGCGATGGCCGTCGCCGATCTGTCGGTGCCCGACGACCGCTTCGTCTCGATGCTCATCGGCACGCCGATTCAGTGGCGTCCCCAGCCTCCACCCGCTCCGCAGCAGGCGCCCCCTACTCCGCCCCCACCCGCACCGACGGCCAACTAACGCCTCGATCGGGTGGACTCGATCGGGTGGACTCGATCGGGTGGACGTGGGCAGATGCCACGACGCTGCGTTTTTCGCGGCTTTACGAGTGGGCCGCGTTGCTGCCAGAGCGGGAATTCGTGCGAATCGGCCGCTCCCATCTGATTCAAATTGCAAAACTCCGGGCGATTACGTCGCCATGCCGGAACGAGGTGCTCATCTCTTTTCACGGCGTCGAGCAGCCGCTCCGTGTCGGCCGGGCGGCAGCGAGTAAGCTGAAGTGCTTCGTGCGCGGGTCGTCTCCCGCGTGATCGCCTCCTCAGTGCCACGCCATGCCAGCCACCACTGCTGCCCCCGCAGGCCCCCGCACAACCGTCGCGCCACTCGCCATCGGTCCAGTGGTCGTCGATCCACCGGTGCTGCAGGCGCCGATGGCGGGCTACACGAACTTCGCCTACCGACAGGTGGTCCGCGAATGCGGCGGGGCGGGTCTGCTGGCCACCGAGATGATCGCCGCACGCAGTGCCAGCTGGATGGAAACGCACCGCGGCGAGCATCCCGACCGGCTCTGGGGCGTGCGGGAGGAACCGCGGCCGCTGGCGGTGCAGATGTGGGATAACGATCCCGATAACCTTGCGCAGGTCGGCCGCCGTCTCGCCAAGGATTTTTGTGTCAGCGTCGTTGACCTCAATTTCGGCTGCCCTGTTCGCCAGGTCACGGAGAAGGCCCACAGCGGGTCGTGGCTGCTGCGGGATCCCGACCGCGTTGGCACGATCGTGCGACGGGTCGTTGAGGCGTGCGACGGCGTGCCTGTCACGGCGAAGATCCGCCTCGGCTGCGCCGACACCTGCCGCACCGCCATCGAGGTGGCGCAGCGGATCGAGGAAGCCGGAGCCTCCTGCCTGACGGTGCACGGCCGCGTGGCGTCGCAGTTCTTCACCGGTAGGGCCGATTGGGAGGCGATCGCCGAGGTGAAGCGGAGCGTGTCGCGAATGCCGGTCGTGGGGAACGGCGACATCGACTCCGCCGAGACCGCCGTCGCCCGGCTCCACGAGAGCGGTGTCGATGGCGTGATGATCGCCCGCGAGGCACTCGCGAGGCCGTGGATCTTCGCCCAGGTGGCGGCGCTCCTGCGGGGCGAGCCGATGCCGCCCGATCCCACCCTCGATGAGCAGCGGGAACTGGTGCTCCATCATTACGACCTCGTCTGCCAACGGTTTGGCGTCGAGCGGGGCACACTGCTGATGCGAAAATTCGCCTGCGCGTACGCGCAAGGGCTGCCGGGCGCCCGCGACTTCCGCGGGAAGGTGTCGCGGGTGACCACCCGGGAAGAGTTTCTCGACGCCATGGCAACGAGCTTCCCGAGGCAGCCTTCTGACTGACGCCCGGAACACGGCGATTATTCGCAGGCTGACTTGTTAAAAATCAGCAAACGCCTAAAGTAGAGGTATGGACAGTCACCCCGCCCCAGTCGAACACCGCGCCTCCGACGCAGCCGTCATTGAGTTGCTCAGGGTGGACGACAGGCTTGGTGTCGGCGACCTTGCCAAGCGACTGGGCGTGACGGCAACCGCGGTCCGCCAGCGTCTCGACAGGCTGATGCGGGCGGGTCTGGTCGGCCGCACCACCGTTTCCGGAGGGCTTTCCAACACTGGAGAGCCTGGCACGAACCGCCTGCGGGGCCGGCCATCGCATGTCTACAGCCTGACCGAAAAGGGCCGACGGACCGGCGGCGACAATTTTCGCGATCTCGCACTGGTGCTGTGGCGGGAAATTCGCACTGTCCGCGAACCGGCCGTCCGCCAGGGACTGCTCTCGCGGATCGCCACCGCCATGGCCAGCATGTATCGCGAGGAGGTTTCGGGCGGCACGCCCCGGCAGCGGCTGGAAAGCACCGCTAAAATCCTCCAGGATCGCCGTATTTCCTGCGGCGTCGAACCGGCGTCTGGTTCCGCGAACGGTGGACTCCCCGTGCTCACGAGCTATGCCTGCCCCTACCCCGATCTGGCCGAGCAGGATCGAGGTATCTGTGCGGCAGAACGACTGATGATCCAGGATCTCGTGGGCTCGGCCGTGCAACTGACCGAGTGCCGGCTGGACGGCGATCCCTGCTGCCGATTCACCGTGGGCAGCGACGATGATGCTGCCAAGAGTGAGAAAGGATCGCAGCCAGAGACCGGTGCCACTTGCATCAAACCGGGTTGAAGAATCGAATGCCGAAAAGTTTTCCTACCACGCCCCCCATCACCACACGAACCGTTCAAACGCGGAGCCTCCAATGACGCAGCCACTGGTCAACCCAACGCCCTGGATCGAGGGTCGGTTCGAGGAAAACATGGTCCTCACCACCGTCGAGCAGGCCATTAACTGGGCCCGGCAGTCGAGCATCTGGCCGATGACCTTCGGTCTCGCCTGCTGTGCCATCGAGATGATGGCCGCCGGCGCCAGTCGCTACGACCTCGACCGTTTCGGAGCCGGTGCCTTCCGGGCCACGCCCCGTCAAGCAGATCTCATGATCGTGGCCGGTACCGTCACCTACAAAATGGCCAGCCGCGTCCGCCGCCTCTACAACCTCATGCCCGATCCGAAATATGTGATCGCCATGGGCGCCTGCACGACCGGCGGCGGCCCCTACTTCAAATGGGGCTACCATGTCGTGAAGGGCGTAGACCTCGTGGTGCCGGTCGATGTCTACGTGCCCGGCTGTCCGCCTCGTCCGGAAAGCCTGCTCGAAGGTCTGATGCGGATCCAGGATAAGATCCAGGGTCAGCGGATCGCCAAGCGGGTCGGCAGCGCCGGCAAGGTCGATGACGAACTCCCGGTGCCCCACCACTCCGGCTATGTCGTGTCGCCAGTTGCCGACGGCAGCCTTGTGTTCGACCACCAGAAGGTGCAGTCCTGAACGGCAGCCACCCAGAAGCACTCGAAAAGGAACACTCATGACCACCCAACCGCAGGAAAAACTCGTCATCTCCGGGCTCCATGCCGCCGTGGAGGGCCAGGAGATCCTCAAAGGGGTCGATCTGGAGATTGGCCGAGGAGAGATTCACGCGTTGATGGGTCCCAACGGCTCCGGCAAGAGCACACTGGGCTACTGCATCATGGGCCACCCGTCCTATGAAGTGACGGCCGGCTCGATCGAGCTGGTAGAGGCCGATGGCACGCGGCACGACCTGCTCGCCATGGAGCCCGATCAGCGGGCCCGCGCCGGTGTCTTTCTGGCCTTTCAACGGCCGATGTCGATCCCCGGCGTGCGACTCGCTGACTTCCTGCGGCATGCGGTGACCAACGTCCGCAATCCTGACCGCAAGGAGGGCCAGGAATTGATGCCGATGCGGGATTTTCGCAGCGAACTCAAGGCAAAGATGGCCGACCTGTCGATCGACACGGAATTTGCCAGGCGGTACGTCAACGATGGATTTTCCGGCGGCGAGATGAAGCGGGCCGAGATCCTCCAACTCGCGATGCTTCGCCCCAAGTTTGCGATCCTCGACGAGACCGACAGCGGCCTCGATGCCGACGCCGTCCGTCTCGCCAGCCAGAGCATCGCGAGGATCGGCGGCGCTGAGATGGGCATCCTCATCATCACGCACCACGAGCAATTGCTCGAGCACAACATCCCGCTGCGGACGCACGTGATGCTCGGCGGCCGGATTGTCGAATCGGGTGGCCCGGAACTGGCCGCCGAACTGCACAAGAGGGGCTACGAACGGATCCGTGCGGCCTATCCCGAGGCGGCCGCGGCTGAGCAGTCGATGCAAGATGCCCTCGGCAACGAAACCGCCCAGCCCGTCACCGCCTAACTCCACCAGACTGCCACCACCAGACCGTCATCTGAAGGAACCAACTCATGGCCACCGGTTTCAATCAATCTGCGATCGATTCCAGCACGATCGCGATCGGCACGGGCGACGCCATCGGCGAGATCAACAAGTATGACTTTCGCACCGACTCGCCGGCTGTCTTCAAGGCCCGCCGCGGCATCGATGCCGACATCGTCTCGCAGATCTCGGAGATGAAACGGGAACCAGCCTGGATGCGTGACTTCCGGCTCAAGTCGCTCGAGATCTTCAACTCCAAGCCGATGCCTCACTGGGGCGGCGACATCGCCGTCGATTTTCAGGACATCTTCTACTACCTGAAGCCCGCCGAGCAGCAGGGCAAGACCTGGGAAGAAGTTCCCGATGCCATCAAGAAGACCTTCGACCGTCTCGGCATTCCCGAGGCTGAGCGGAAGTTTCTCTCGGGCGTGAAGGCGCAATTCGAGAGTGAGGTGGTCTACGGCTCGCTGCAGGAAGACCTTTCGAAGCAGGGCGTCATCTTCACCGACACCGACACCGCCGTCCGCGAGCATCCCGACCTGCTTCGTGAGTATTTCGGACGAATCATCCCGCCCACCGACAACAAGTTCGCGGCCCTCAACTCGGCCGTCTGGTCGGGTGGTTCGTTCATCTATGTGCCCAAGGGCGTGAAGATCGAGTTTCCGCTGCAGGCCTACTTCCGCATCAACGCCGAGAGCATGGGGCAATTCGAGCGGACGCTGATCATCGTCGACGAGGGCGCTCAGGTGCACTACGTCGAGGGCTGCACCGCGCCGATGTATTCCACGGAGAGCCTCCACTCGGCAGTGGTCGAGATCGTCGTGAAGAAGCATGGCCGCTGCCGCTACACCACGATCCAGAACTGGGCCAACAACATCTACAACCTTGTTACCAAACGGGCGATGGCCTATGAGGGCGCGATGATGGAATGGATCGACGGCAACCTCGGCAGCCATCTGACGATGAAATACCCGGCCGTCTACATGATGGAGCCTGGCGCCCGCGGCGAGATCCTCTCGATCGCCTTCGCCTCGGCGGGCCAGCATCAGGACGCCGGTGCGAAACTCGTGCACGCCGCCCCCAACACGTCGGGCCGGATCGTTTCCAAGAGCATCTCCAAGAACGGCGGCCGGGCCAGCTACCGCGGCCTCGTCCGCGTGGAGCCGGGTGCCCGGAAGAGCCGCTCGAGTGTCGTCTGCGACGCCCTGATTCTCGACGACAAGAGCCGTAGCGACACCTATCCCTACATCGAGATCGAGGAGCAGGATGTTTCGATCGGCCACGAGGCGAGCGTCTCGAAGATCGGCGAGGAGCAACTCTTCTATCTCACCAGCCGCGGCCTCTCGGAGGCCGAGGCGAGCACGATGATCGTGGGCGGCTTCATCGAGCCGCTCGTGAAGGAACTGCCGATGGAGTATGCCGTGGAGATGAACCGGCTCATCGAGCTGCAAATGGAAGGCTCGGTGGGGTGATCCGATTCCGATGACCTCCGCACCCATGACCACTCCCGCAGCCCCCGCCCTCTCCAATACGTTCGACCGCGCGTCGCTGGACCGTCTGCTCACCGATCAGCATTCGGGCCGGGCGGTCCCCGCATGGGCGAACGACAGCCGTCGCGCGGCCTTCGAGCGGCTCGAGACATTCGCTCTCCCCGATCGTCGCGATGAGAACTGGATGCGGACCGACATCCGCCTGTTCAAGCCGAAGGCGTGGGGACCGCGGCGGCGCCCAGGCCCCGAGGCTCCGGTGCCCACCGGCCTGCTTGCCGATTTTCTGGCGGGCGACTCCTCTGGCGGTGAGTCGTTTTTCGACGAGGCACCGCGACCAAGCGGCACCAGCACGCAACTGGCAGGACGCCTGCTTTCGCTCGACGGCCATGTGCTCCACGAACAGCTCGATCCGGCACTCGCCAGCCGAGGCGTGCTGTTCGGCTCGGCCGATCGGCTGCTCGCTTCGCATGGTGACGTCTTCGAGCGGCATTGGTTCTCCGTGATCGACTCCCAGTGCGACTGGTTCGCCGCGTTGCACGCAGCGTTTCACACAGCCAGCACCGTGCTCTATGTCCCACCCGGCGTGCGAATTGCCGAGCCGCTGCATGTGCTGTCGGGCCTGGGTGAGGGCGGCATCGACACCTCGCACGTGCTCGTCGTGCTCGGCGACGGGGCGGAGGCGACCGTGCTCACGGAGACGGCAGGTGGCGGCAGTGCCAGCGGAGCCGGTTCGGGCTTCCATTGCGGTGGCACCGAGATCGTTGTCGGCCGCAACGCCTTCCTGCGGATGGTCAATCTGCAAAACTGGAACACGGGTGTCTGGCATTTCGCCCGGCAGAAGGCAGTCGTGCATGAGCAGGGCCGCCTGCAATGGACGCTCGGGGCGCTCGGTAGCCGGCTTTCCCAGGTGGCCCAGGATGTCGCGCTCGCGGGCCGTGGCGCATCGGCCCAGGTCAACGGCGTCATGTTCACCGAAGGGCGACAGCAACTCGTCTACAATACGCTCCAGCATCACGAGGCCCCGGGCTGCAAGAGCGACCTGCTCTACAAGGGTGGCCTGCAGGACCGCTCCCGGCTCGTGTGGCGTGGCATGATCAAGGTGGACAAGGCCGCGCAGAAGACCGACGGCTATCAGCGAAACGACAACCTGATGCTCTCGCGTGAGGCCCGGGCCGACTCGATCCCGGGGCTCGAGATCGAGGCCGACGACGTCCGCTGCACTCACGGTGCCACCAGTGGCCGCGTGGACGAGGAGCAGATCTTCTACGCTCAGGCCCGCGGACTCTCCGCCGACGAGGCGGCCCGACTCGTGGTGGCCGGGTTCTTCCAGCAGGTCTTCGATCGAATCACGATTCTTCCGGTCCGCGAGGCCCTGGCCCGGGCGATCGGCAGCCGCATTCGCCGTATTTCCTGAGGGACCATCATGCCTGAGTTCACACGCGTAGCCGACGTGTCGGAAGTCTCCGATCCGGGCAAACTTCTGGTCGAAGTGGAGGGCGAGGTGGTCGCGCTTTTCCACGTAGAAGGTCGCTTCTACGCGATCGACGACGTCTGCACGCACGACGGCGGCCCGCTCGTCGATGGCGAACTCAACGGCTACAAGATCGCCTGTCCGCGGCATGGGGCGAAGTTCGACATCCGCAGCGGTGCCGCCCTCTCGATGCCCGCCGTACGACCGACGCGGGCACATGCCGTGAAGGTTGAGAACGGCGGCGTGTGGGTGGCACTGGGTTCCGGCCCGGGGTCAACGCCCGGCCCCAACAACCAGGCTGCCGACTTCCGCAGCTATGCTCCGACCAACACCGCCGCCGCGGCCGAGGTCTCTCCGGCGCCACCAGCATCAGCCGGCTCACCGGTGGTGGCGGCAGGGATGCCAGCAACAGGTGCCGCAACGGCGGCTGCGACGGACGGCGCTCCCAGCGAAGAGGCTGTCCGCGAGTGGCTCAAGGAGGTCAAGGATCCCGAGCTGTTCGTCAACATCGTTGACCTGGGGCTGATCTACGGCGTCACGCTCTCGCCATCGGCCGATGCCCCCGGCAAGCAGCACGTATCGATCGACATGACGATGACGAGCCCCGCCTGCCCGGCCGGCCCGCAGCTGATCGCCGACACGAAGCGTGCGGTGGGCAGCCGCGAGTCGATCGCGGCTGTCGAGGTGCGGATCGTAATGGACCCGCCCTGGACGCCCGACCGCATGACCGACGCCGCCCGCGATCAGCTCGGCATTTTCTGACTTCACGCGACGGCTCGGCATCCTGCCGACCGTCGCTTGGCCGACTCCGTCGGCTGGTGCTTACCCGGCCCTCCGGGCCTGGCGTTTGACGGCGCTGCTACGCGCTCTTGTGTCGGGCGGCCTCGCGGACAGGCACCACCGGCTCCGTGCCAGCGACGTTGCGATCGTTGATCACGTAGGTGCTGCCGTTGTTTTCCGGCAGGTCGAACATGATGTCGAGCATCACGTCCTCCATGATCGACCGCAGCCCACGGGCTCCGGTCTCCTTCCGCATTGCCTTGCGGGCGATCGCGGCGAGCGCCTCGTCGGTGAACTCGAGCTTGCAGTTCTCCACACCAAACAGCCTCTGATACTGCTTTACCAGCGCGTTCTTCGGCTCACGGAGCACCTTGACCAGCGCCCCTTCGTCGAGCGGTTGCAGGGAGGAGATCACCGGCAGACGACCGACCAACTCGGGGATCAGGCCAAACTCGAGGATGTCATCCGAATCGACCTGCGGCAGCAGTTCGGAGAGATCGGCGTCGCCGCGGTAGCCACTGGGCTGCCCGAAGCCGATCGTCCGCTTGCCGAGCCGCCGGGCGATGATCTTGTCGATACCGACGAACGTGCCGCCGCAGATGAAGAGGATGTTCGACGTGTCGATCTGGATGTACTGCTGCTCGGGGTGCTTGCGGCCGCCCTGTGGCGGCACGTTGGCTACGGTGCCTTCGAGCATCTTGAGGAGTGCCTGCTGCACACCTTCGCCGGAGACGTCACGGGTGATCGAGACGTTCTGGCTGGTCTTGCCGATCTTGTCGATCTCGTCGATATAGAGCACGCCCCGCTGGGCTGCCTCGATATCGAAATCAGCGGCGTTGAGCAGTTTGAGGAGCAGGTTCTCAACGTCCTCGCCCACGTAGCCCGCTTCGGTGAGCGTGGTGGCGTCGCCGATGGCAAACGGCACGTCCAGGATCTTTGCCAGCGTTCGGGCCAGTAGCGTCTTGCCCGAACCGGTGGGGCCGAGCATCAGAATGTTGGACTTGTCCACTTCGACATCGCCCCCCTCGCTGCCGAGGTTGAGCCGCTTGTAGTGGCTGTGGACCGCGACGGCGAGCACGCGCTTGGCGTGCTGCTGGCCGATCACGTATTGATCGAGATGGCCAACGATCTCCCGGGGCGACGGGATGGTCGTGAAGAGTTGCTTGCTGGTGCCGCGCCGCCGCTTCTCCTGATCGAGAATCGACTGGCAGAGGTCGATGCACTCGCCACAGATGTAGACGTCGCCCGGCCCTTCGACCAGCGGCCCCACGTCGCGGTAGCTCTTGCGACAGAACGAACAGAAGGCGTTCTTCTTCGTCGTCCCGCCGGCACCACGGCGTCCGAGCCCACCGACGTCTTTCCCTGATGGCATGCTTCAGTTCCTCGAGAAATCGTTCCCCGCCCGTTCACCACAGACCGCCACTTGCTGCCCTACGACAGGCCCGGCCGTTGGAGGCGGTCTGGCTCTTTCGCATCGCGCCGCACGTGCGGTTCGACGAGCGTAGATATTTTTCGGTATTCCTCTTCGCTAAGCACACCCTTGTCGCGGAGATTTTTGTAGCCGACAAGCGAGCTTTCCCAATCGCCATGATCGCTACCCGACTGGAGCCACCACGACCGGACTGCAACGATCGCAGCGATCCCGATGGCCACGAGGAGCCCGAGCAGCACGGCACTGATCAGAAACGCTTGCACCGGAAACAGCCCCGTTTACGGAGGTTCGTCGCCTGAAAGGAGGTTCTTTGCCTACGATCGGTCTCCAAACGCCGACGCGACACTCTCAGGCGGCTTCATTATGGCCGCTATGTCCACGCTGGGTCCAGAAAGATCCCCCCACTTTTCGCAGGCTCCACAGGCTGTGGCAATGGCAAAGTCGACAGCCTCAAATTCGGGCCGATTTTCCCGCTTGTGACGAAAAAACGCGACTTTCCGCGCTGGATGGCCGATTTCCCTCGATATGGTGCATTCCTCACAACTACAATCACCGCCAGCCTCGTCCAGCCACCTGCTGCGTGGACTCGCGACCGCCGCGGCGGTCCTCTTGGTGGCAGGCCTCGGCATCCTGACTCCTCTCCCAATCCTGGCGGAGGGCCCCGCTGAGCAGCCCCGCCTGCCAGAGTTGGTGCGGACCAAGCACAGGACGTTTTCGATCCCGTTCCGTCTCCCCACCTCCAACGATGCCGACGCCACGCCGCAGCGGGTCGTAATGAGCGTGTCGAAAGATCTGGGCGGCACGTGGGAATCCGCGGGCGACGTTGCGCCGTCGGCCGGCACCTTCACGTATCAGGCGGGAGCGGACGGCGAATATTGGTTTCGCCTGCGGGCTGTTGACCGCAAGGGGCGGGCCCGTGGTGGTGAAGGCCCCGACATGCGGGTGCTCGTTGATGCGGCTGGCCCTCGGCTCGCGGCCCGGGTTTGGAAGGGCGCCGATGGCGAAATCCTCTGCCGCTACGCTGCGATTGACGACTCGATCCGGATGGAATCCCTGAAGCTCGAATATCGCACCGCCGACGCCCAGGGATGGAAGCCCATCGCTGCGGAAGGGGTGCTCTCCCGCGAATCTCCGGCACACCTCGTCGGCGAAGAGATCTGGTGGGCGGGCGAAAAGGTCGAGTCGCTGACGGCGCGAATCACCGTGGCCGACTCCGCCGGCAACCAGACCGTGCGACAGTTCACGATGGAACCCACCGACCCCAACGTTGACCAAGCGGCGCTCGCCCAGGAACTGGGTGCCCCCGGCCTGCCTTCGCAATCGGTTCCGCAGGATGCGGTCGCGGCTGGGTCGGTCACCCGGGCCTCCACGCCAACCGACGGAGCCCGCCCCGCCGGCGGATGGACAGCGGAAACCGCCGCGGCTTGGTCGGCAGAGCAGCCCCGCGTTCCCGCGACGCAGGCCGATCGTGTCGGCGAACAGCAGAGCGTGCTGGTCAGCCGCACGGGAGGTTCTGCGATGGCCCCCGACAACCCGACTGGCGTCCGCGGCCTGCTGGCCTCGACGTCCGCGGGAGTCCCGGCGCAGATGCCCAGCCAGTCGAGCGGTCCTCAGCCACTGGAATACCGTGGCAAGCCGCTGCAGCTTTCCCGGTCCCGTCGCTTCGCCTGGGATTACGAGATGCCGGCCGAACGTCCGAACGCGACCCGGCTGCGGGTTGAACTCTGGAGCACGCGGGACGGCGGACTCTCCTGGCAGAAGGCCGCCGTGGACGACGACGTCGTGAGCCCCATCAACGTGGTGCTCCCCGCGGCGGGCCTCTACGGCTTCCGCCTGGAGATCATGCCCGACGTACCCGACGCGAGTGCAGGTCCTCGGCCGGGCGATGCCGCCGAGAGCTGGATCGGAATCGACGAGGATCCACCCCACGTCGAGTTCCTCGGTGCGGCGCGGCTTTCCGAGAGCGACACCAGCGGCATCGTGATCCGCTACACCTCGCGTGATCAACTCCCCGCACCAAAAACGGCCCGCCTACTCTTCTCCCCGAACGCCGAAGGGCCGTGGGCCACGATCGCCACCGCCGTTGAGAATCAGGGGGAATACCGCTGGCAGCCCGATCGGGCGACGCCGGCACGGGTCTATCTCCGCAT
>CAMCQY010000047.1 GCA_945877135.1 Candidatus Kuenenia stuttgartensis | reverse complement strand
GAGGCTCTTGGACGAATCTTGGATCGTTCGTGAGTCGCAGAATTCACCGACTCCTGCGCGTGCCTCCGACCGGCTCCTCAGCATCGGGGATCACGTCGTCAGCATCGGAGGCGAGGCGGCGAACTTCGCCGCAAGATCTCCGGCCCAGCCGGTGGCATCGGCCGCGGGGCCGACTGCCGCCAGCACCCGGCTGCGAAGGAGCACTCCTTTTTCAAGCACGGTTGAGAAGAGCCAGCATTCGACGACAATTCGCGTGCCGTCTCTGCGGATCGTCAGCTGCCGGGCGTCGCCCGGGTGCGCGGCCACGAGCACGCTCGTGCTGTCGGAACCGGCCGCCTTGCCACGCCTGAGAAGCACGCAGGTCGCATCGGGTGATGGATCCGTGTGCCAGTGCACGCCGTTGGTATCGCACGTGCCCCAGAGGAGGTCGGTGGCGTCGATCTCCGATACGACCGCCAGCACAGAATCGCTTTGCAGGAGAGATGTCTGTGCCGATGCGATGAGTTCCCAGGCCCGCGTGGCACCGTCCGATGGGTGCAGTCGCCACATCGCGGTGGTGCGAAGATGGCGGGCGTCGGCCGACTCATAGACGGCCGTGACGTCATCCCCCCGCAGCCAGTGGTCGGTGAGCAGGCACTCGGATCGCAGATCGAGCCCGAGCAGCGAGTTCGCTGAAGACTGGCCGTGGCCTGCGAGCGTGATGCCCTGCCGTGGCCGATCGAGGTCGATGGCGGCGGCGATGCGCGATCCAGCGTCGGTCATGCGCCGACCGATAGCGAGCCAGGCAGCGGTGGCGGATGAGGACGGTGCGGGCGAAGACTGCAGATGGGCAGGGGATGGCATGGATGTCTGAGTCCTGTGATGCTGATGCTCATGCGGACAAGGCATCCGGGATTCTACAGGGCCCTGACACACTCTTGGCCACTTTTCCTGTCGCGGCCACTACACTGCTGCGGATCTGCTCACCAGAATATCTCCCTCGCGAGCCCGCCATGCAGCCGTCGATTCCCGCCGACGCCCTCCAGATCTGTGAGGCCGCTGCCCGCGCGGGCGGCCGCGTGCTCCTCGACTGGGTCGGCAGGTTTGGCGTGTCGAACAAGGGACCACGCGACCTCGTCACCGAGGCCGATGTCGCGTCGCAGCGGGAGATTCGCCAGATCGTGCTGGGGGCATTTCCCGATCATGGTTTCATCGGCGAGGAGTCGCTGCCGGAGCATGCGGCCGATGGTCAGCCCGGAAGCCACCATGCAGCGGGCGGGCCGCCGCTACGGTGGATGGTCGATCCGCTCGATGGCACGAGCAACTATGTGCACGGCTTTCCCGCCTGGTGCGTCTCCATTGCTCTGGCCCGGGGCGATCAGATCCTCGTGGGCACGGTCTACGATCCGGTGCGGGATGAATGCTTCACGGCGCAACTTGGCGCCGGCGCCTGGCTGAATCGCCAGCCCATCGCCGTGAGTGACTGCGTGCTATTGTCAGACGCGCTCGTTGCACTCAGCTTTCCTCCGCATGTGAACACCGAATCGGTGGCGGTCGCCGACTTCCTCGCCGTCGTGCCACACGTGCATTCCGCCCGTCGCACCGGCTCCACGGCGCTCAACCTCGCCTGGCTCGCCTGCGGTCGGCTCGATGCCTTCTGGGTGAGAAAGATCGCCTGCTGGGACGTGGCTGCCGGGCTGCTCATCTTCCGCGAAGCCGGGGGCTGCCTCAGTGGGTTTGCGGAGGGGCCCGCGGCGCTCGAGTGGGTGTCGCTCGATCAGCCGTCGTTCGTCGCCGCCTGCACGCCGGAGGTTCTGGCGGAGTTGCGGACGCGGCTGGGGTAAAGGGCCGGACGGATTCCCTTGCTTGCGCTGCGGGCTTGGATGGAGAGGGCGGACGCGGTTCATTCCCATACAAACCCGAAGCGCAAGCGAGAGGAAACCATATTCCGAGCGATCACGGGTCGTGATTGTGCTGAACGGGCCGGTTATGCGGCCTTCCGGCGGCAAATTCGCGACGAAATCGGCCGCCGGCGGGTAGGCTGCAAGGTAGGGTAGAGGAGGCCGTGCGCGCTTGCGCAATCGGTACTTCTTGCCAGTAACAGGCCCGCCATCAGCCCGTGCCTGCTGCCGAAGCCTTGCCCCGTACTCGTAATAAGCTGATTCCGGAGCACTCCGGCCTTGATGCCGCGACGACGTTTTTTTCACCGTGACGAATCGGTGTTGCGGGCACTTCTGCTCGTGGCAGCGATCGCGTTGTCGGCCGCCGTGACAATTGGAGCCGATACCACTGTCCCGCCGGCGGTGCGGGAGTCTGCGCCCGAGATCTACTACATGCAGGACGACGCGGGCCGGCTCGTGCCCGTGCCCGGCTTTCGCTACCGCGACTTCGTCGATCTCTTGCGGATCAAGGAGGGGCTGCCCGGCTTGCCTGAGCCTCCGGCGGCCGTGCTTGAAAACGTCGTGCTGCGGGCGGCGGTTCCTTCTGCCGGTGCTGCCGATGGCACCGAGGCCGGCGCCGCGAGGCCGGCGACCTGCGCGGTTACGGTTGAGCTCACGGTGCGTCAGTCCCGCAGCGGATGGGTGAGCCTGCCGCTGGCGCTCGACGGACTCCTGCTCACCGCGGCTCCTCGCCACGAGGGGCCGGGGCGGATGCTGCTCGCAGCCGACGCGTCGACTGATGCCGGGGCCACCGTGGCGGCCCGGCCCAAGTCGGGTGGCTATCGGCTCTGGATGACCGGTCCGGCGGAGGGCGCGGGCGAGGACCTGCGGCATTCCGTCATCCTCACGGGCAACATCGCGATCGAGGCGTCGCCCACCCATGAATTGATCACGCTCGACATGCCTCGGGCCACGGCATCGCTCGTGGAACTGAAGACACCACGCATCGAACCGGAGGTGTCGGTCCGCCCGCCCTCGTTGCCGCCACGGGTCGAGTCCCAGGCTGGCGCCGCCGGGAGCACGGTGACGCTCGTCGGGCTGGCCGGGACGGCAAAGATCCGATTCGGTGCCGGGCGGAACGAGGCCGGCACCGAGGCGATCGGCACCGACATGAACAGGGCCGCCATACCGAAGGCGATGGTGGAAAGCCTGGTGAGGATCGATGGCCGCGTCGCCATCACGGAGGCCAGCATCCGCCTCGACAATCTCCCCCCTGAGGCCGCGACAATCCGAGTGGCCCTCCCGCCGCGGGTCACGCTGCGGAGCATCCGCAGCCCCTCGGCGCTCGTGGCGCTCGAAGGCACGGAGGCGCAGCCAGAGGCGGTGATTCGCATCGACCGCGGCGCCGATGGCCGTGGCGTCGTGGAACTGGAGTGCGAACGGCCCATCGATCCTTCCGGCCGCGAGCCGTTCGAACCACTCGGGTTTGCCGTGGAGAAGATTCCAACCTGGCGACAGTGGGGACGGGCGAGCATTGTCGTGGAAGGGGATTGGCAGGTGGAGTGGGAAAACGCCGAAGGGAAGCGGCGGATCGACCCGCCGCTGGCTGCACGTCGGCCGGGCTTTGTCGCCGCCTTCGCCTACGACGCCCAGCCCGCACGGCTGCCGCTTCGCGTGCTGCCCCGCGGCAGCCGCGTGGTGATCGAACCCGAATACCGCTACGACGTCTCTGCGACCCGCGTGGCCCTCGACGCGCGGCTGCGGATCTCGGTCCGCGGAGCGCCGGTGTCGCGTATCGTGGTGGGGCTCGACGGCTGGGACGTCGATGAGGTGGGCCCCGCCAGCGTCGTTGACTCCGCGGCGGTCTCGTCGGAGGGTGGGCGACTGGTGGTCCCCTTCGTGCAGCCGCTGTCTGGCGACGCCGTCGTGGACATCCGCTGCGGAAGGTTGCTCGACCACGACAGCAGCCGCGTCGGCTGGCGGATTCCGGCGCCGCAGGCCGATCTCGTCGGCCCCGCCTCGATCATCATCACCTCGCAGAGCGACATCGAACTCCTGCCCGACGCCGGCGGCATCCGCGGACTCGTGCGCCAACTGACGCCGACCACCATGCGGTCCGATGCCGAAAGGGTGGCGCTGGCCTACCGGCTCGACGGCACGGACGGCATCTTCGATGCAACGCGACGGTTCCTGCCCCGACGGGTCGATGCCTCCGTCGCAGCTCAGGCCGACATCGACGAGTCGGACACGATCGTGCGGGAGACGATCCGCTTCGACGTTGCGCACGTGCCACTGGAGTTCGTCACGCTGGCCGTGCCCGAGGCCGTGATGCGCACCGGCACGCTCGAGGTGCGGCAGAACGGACTGCTGCTCAACCCCAGCGAGGATACCGATGGCCGATCGCGTGATGGACGGAATGACGACGAGTCTGATGCCGCAGCCACGGCGTCCGACGCTGCCGCCGGCCAGCCGTCGCCGCCGATGGTGCAGCTGCGGGCCATGCTGGCCATGCCCCTGCTGGGGGCGGGGGACGTGACCGTGGAGTACGAACTGCCGACGCCCACCGTCGCGCCGGAGTCCACCGTGGCCGAGGATCTGCCGCTGGTGTTGCCCGCTGCCACGAGGATCGGCCGACAGTCGATCGCGCTGACCGTGCCGGAGACCTTGTCGATCGACGTTCGCGGCGACTCCTGGAAACGAGACGTCGCCTCGCTGGGGTCGATCGCCAGCCGAACCTGGACAACCGCCCGGTCGCAGGAGATCGTGCCGCTGGCGATTTCGGCCCGCAAGCGTTCACCGCAGGGCGACACGGTGGTCGATGCGGCCTGGCTGCAGACGAGGCTGTTCGGTGACCGACGGGAAGACATCTATCGGTATGCCGTGATCAGTTCGGCTGAACTGATCACGCTCTCGTTGCCGACCGGATTCACGGCTGCTGAAGACGATGCCTCGCCCGTGGAATCGGTCAGCGATGCCGACGATGCGACGCAGGCCCCGGCCGTCGAGGTGCTGCTGAATGGGCAGCCAGTCGCGGGGGCTGCTCGCGCCGATGGCACGGTCGTCATCGAACTGCCGCGGCGCGCCGGCAATACCGCGTGGCTGGTGGAATTGGTCGCCCGACGGAAGCGGGGAGCGTCGAGCCTGCTCGCAGGAACGAGCGGCATGCCGACCGTCGTTTCCCTGCACGCGCCGCTGTTTCCCGCGGGCACGCTCCAACGACGTTTTTACTGGGAACTCTTGCTGGAGCCGCACGATCACGCCATTGGTCATCCTGGTGGGTGGACCTCGCAGCAGCGGTGGGGATGGGGGCCGCTGGGCCTCCAACGGACTCCGGTCGTGTCGCGGGACGTGCTGGCAGCATGGCTGAACTCCAGCTGCGGCGCAGCGCAGTTGGTGTCCGACCCGGGAGGCAATCCCGGCAATTCGCCTTCGTCGCCGCGGCTGGCCGTGGATGTGCCCGGCGCGGGTTCGCGTGCCGTCTTCTCAGGTGTGGGTCCGCCCGGCGCGGGCCGCATCTGGGTGGTGCCGACATGGCTCCTCGTGCTGGCGGCATCGGGCCCGGTGCTCGCGCTGGGATTGCTGGGCGTGTATCTGCCGCGGCTGCGGACGGTGCCCGTTGTACTCGGCCTGGCAGTGGTCACGATCCTCGCGGCAGCGGCCTTTCCGGAATTGGCTCCGCTCGTGGTGCAGTCGGCCGTGCCCGGGGCAGCCTTGGCGGTCCTGGCTGCAGCCCTGCGGTTTGTGCTCGATCCGAGATCCCCCACGCCGTTGCCGACGCCGACGCGGGGTCCGGCAGCGGTCGTTTCGGCAAGTTCGCTGACGCAGGTCGCACCGCAGCCGTCCCTCATCATCAAGCCACTGTCGCATTCCCAGGCCGAAGGACCGACCGCCGCCGGCCGGGACCTGCCATGAACGCCTCTCCAGCCTCGGCCGTGTTGATCGCGCACGTCTGTGTCGCGTGTCTGGGCATCACGATGGCGACGACGCTCGCAGAGGAACCGCTCGCTCCTCTGCCGGCAGATCGCGATGCTGAGCACGCGCCGATCGAGTTCACACGGGTGCATGTGCCCGTCGGCAGGCTGTCGGACATCCAACTGGGAACGTCGCGGTATGTGCCGATGTCGGCCCAGGAGTTCGAGGAAGGGATCGCCAGACTCTCGGCTGGCGGGCAGAACGGGCGGCGCGGGACCGTCGAGCCGGCCCCGCAGCCGCTGGCCGACTCCGCACGCTACCGGATGTCGCGGGCCGAGGATGGCAGCCTCGTGGGCACCGTGTCGTTCGACGTCGGTGGGTTCGCCGAAGCGTCGGGCGGAAATCGGTTTCCGCGGTTTGGCGTTGCCCGGGAGATGCCGCTTGGTAGCCTCGAGGTGCGGTCGGGATCGATGCGGACGGGGGCGGGCATGGGCGAGGCGGTTGTCTTCGGCCGTCGCGACGGCACGCTTGCCATGGCCACGCCTGACGCCGGCACCTACACCTGCGACTTCCGCTGCGCTGCCGTCCCCGGAGCGGATGACACGCCGCGGTTTTCGCTCGCGCTGGTGCCGGCACTGTCGTCGTCGATCACGCTGCAACTCCCGCCGGGCGTTCAGCCCGTTGTCGGCGGCGATCTGCGGGCCAGGCAGGTGGGCTTCGGGCCGGAGGCAGCGTCGAGCGAAACGTCCGTCCAGCAGCCACCAGTGGCGGTCGCCTGGCAGATCGAGACCGGACCGCGACAGACGCTGGAATTGTCGCTCGTCGCGGACGACGCTCCGCCCCCCATGCTCTCACTCTGGACCGCCGTCGGCATTCACGGACGGCAGGCATCGTTGCACGTGCAGGTGCGGCCGATGACACCATGGACGGCCGGAACGATCCGGATTGAAAAGGATGCCGCGGTGTTGGTCACGCGGGTGACTGCCGGTGGCCCGCAGGACGAGGAAGACACAGAAGACGAGACATCGTGGAAGGTCGTCGATGGAGGCACTGCGGTTGTCGTCAGCCTGCCTCCCCGACGCATCGGAGGCCTCGCACCCCTCTTGATCAAGGCCCTGGCGCCGGTCGTCGGTGCCAAGGCACCGCTGCCGCTGCTGCGGGCGCCTGCCGAGGCCTGGGCCGGCGGTGGCATTGCCGTGCAGATCGCACCGTCGCTGACGCTGTCGTCCATCAACCTCGAGCAGTGCCTCGTCGTGCCTCCCGAGGTGGCCTCGCGGTGGCCGCTACCCGCTGGTCAAGACGTGGCCGATCAAGAGCATGCCGGGCACGATCAGGGAGGTCACGAGCAGGGCGGCGGAGCGCCTGGTGTCTTGTCGTCGCGGCTGTTCATCGAGGAGCAGACAGCGGGTGCAACGGTGACGCTCTCGTTGCTGCCGCGGATTGCGGACCTCGATGTCATGCGGGTCACCACGATCGACCTCTCGCCGGTGGTGGTGGTAGGCCGCGCGGCATGTGATGTGCGTGTGCGACGCGGGGAGGCTTTCGACCTGACGGCCCGCATCACGCCCGGTTGGTTCATCGATTCGGTCGAGGCCATCACGCTCTCCACACCGGCTGAATCGGCCGATGCGTTGCGGCTTCGCAACGCGGATGAGCCTGCTACGGCGTTGGATTGGAAGGTGCTCCGCGACACCCGCGGCGATGTGCTGCGAATCGAGCTGATTGCCGCTGTCAATCCCGCCCGCGGCTTCGGCCTGCGGATCACTGGGCATCGTGGCGGCATTGCGCTGGGGGAGGATTTTTCGACGGCGGAACTCGACATGGTGCGTCTCGACGGCGAGTCCGATCGATCGGCACTCCTCGACTTGCGGACCAGTCCGGAGACGACTGTGGAATTCACGCACGAACTCGCATCCCTCCAGGACCGGCCCCCGGTGGTCGATCCCACGCAGGCCGATTTCCAAGCCGTGGGGCCGGACGGTCGGCTGGCGGTGCTGATGGAAGAGGGGGCCGCACGAGCGCGGATGTGGGCCGGCTTTCGCGCGGGGTCGCGGATCGCAAGACTGGCGCGGCGTCGGCCACCGCTCGATGCGCGAACCCAGGTGCGGCTGACCGTCCGCGACGATCGCCTCACCGAGGCGGTGACATTTGAGTGCCACCCTGCGGCCTCTGATCTCGATTCGATCGTGGTGCAGTTCTCCGAGCCGGTGGATGATCCGCTGGAGTGGTCGCTGCTGCCGCCCGCGGTCGGCACTGTCTCGGCGCGGCGGCTCGAGACATCCGACCGGCGAATCGGTCCCGGAGGCGGTGCCGCGGGGAGTGGCGAACGATGGCTCGTGGAATTGAATCCGCCGGCCCGTGAGACGGTAATGATTCGTGCCTCTCGCACGATTCCGTTTACGCGCGCCACCCCGGTGCTGCTGGCCTGGGTGGATGGCGCCACGTCGTCTCTGGGACACTGCATCGTGCGAAATGTCGGCCGCATTCCGCCTCGACTTGTCAATCGACGACTCCGCGAAGTGCCTCCCGAATCCGGGACGGCCGACGCTGGCCCGGTCACGGTGGCGGAGTTTTCCTTCGAACCGGCTGCTGCCTTCGACCCCGCTGAGGGCGCTGCAGCGGAACTGACGCCGGGTGGCCTCGAAGGGCGGGCATGGGTGTGGCGAGAGGTCACGACGTCCTGGTGCCACGCCTCGGGCGCGACCGAATACGAAACGCTTTTCGACATCGACAACCGTGGCCGCACCAGCCTGTCGCTGAGTCTTCCGACCGGCCGTCGCGTGCAGGGGATCCTCATCGATGGCGTGCGGTTACCGCTGGGAGAACGGGCGGCCGCAGGTGGGCAGGTGCCGATCGAACTGCCGGCCGGCAGGCCACTGGTAACGCTGCTGGTGCGAACGATCGCCGACGGCACGGGCGTCGGCAGCCGGCTGGGCGGCGGGCGGTGGTCTGCCTGGCGGGTCGATGGCGCTGCGGCGAAACTCGATATTCCAGTACTGCAGCGGGAGTGGCAGTTGCTCGTGCCGCCAGAGTTGGAGATCGCCTCGGTGGGGGCCTCGAACCGCATCGTCGGGGAGGCGGGGAGGCGGGATTGGGCCGCGAGGTTGTTCGCTGTCCGTGGCAAATACCAGCCACCCGCTGCCGTCACGCAATCCACCAGCGAAGACGCCCAGGGCTTCCGACGTTTCCTGCTCGTGCCGACCGGCGATGCCAGCTCCGGTGCCGGTGTCGTGCTGGTGCATGGCCGCGTCCTGTCGGCGGCGGCCGTGCTCGCCGGTCTGGCGGCAGGCTTCGGCACTCTGCTGGTGGCACGTGCCGGTCTGCGGCGGGCCGTGCTCATCTGCCTGCTCGCCGGCGTGGCAGCGGTCTGGGTCGTCGCGCCGTTCGACGGTATCGCCAGGGCGGCCTGGTGGGCGGCTCTGGCTGCGGTGGGACTGGCCGCATCGGGGTGGCTCCCGAGTCTGCGACGTGGCGGCAGGACTGCAGAGGCCGCGTGGGGGCAAGGCTCCGTGGCCGTGTTGCTCGTTGGCTTGACTCTGGCGGCCACACCGAGCCTGGCCGCGGAAGACGGCGCTGCGGCCGCCGGTGAACCATCCTCCGCCAGCACTGCCACCAGCCCGCCGCTGCAGGTTTTCATCACGCCAATCGACGGGGGTAGGGAGACTGCCCGCCAGGGTGAAGCCACGGTGCTCGTGCCCGAAGAACTGTTTCGCACGCTCGTGCGCGGTGAGGACGGCGGTGCCGCGGCGGCGGCGCGGGTGTTGGCGGTGCGTGCGATCGCGACGGTGTCGCCGGGGGGCGATGGTCCTTGGACAGCGTGGCGATTGGAGGTCGATGTAGACGCAGACGCCGGGGCCATTCTCGTGCTCGATCAGTCCACCAGCGGCGGGCGGTTCCGCCCGGGCACGCTGCGGGTCGATGACGCGATCGCCACGGCGCGGCTCGAGGGCGAGGACAGCCTGCTCCGCGTCGTCATCCCGGATGCGGGACGGCACGCGTTCAGTGTGGATGTCGAGGCGGCCGGTCGGCGGAGCGGCGAGGTGGAAACGGCGACGATCACGGTGCCACTGGCGCCGTTGGCCTCGCTCCAGGTGCTGCCGTCGTCGGCTGCGGTTGGAGTGGTCTGCGAACGGGCGGCCATGCCGGGCTTTTTCTCGGCAGCATCGCAGCGGGTGGACGACTCGGCCTCCGCCATCTTTGATGTGTCGCGTTCCATCGAGGTGCGGCTGGCACGGTCTGCGGCGACAGGGGTGTCGCTTGCCGCACTGCCGCCGACAGCCGTGAGCCGCAACGACATTTTCTGGAACCTCGACGAGTGCCGGCTGAATGGCGTCTACGAGATCGCGGCCGGTGACACGATCGTGCGGTCGTGCGTGGTGAGGGCGGATGCCGGGCTCGAGTGGATCGCGCCTTCCGGGCAGCGGGGGGAGCCGTTGCCCGGTGATGGTGATTCCGCCGATGGCGTGGCGATCCGACCGCTGGGCGGCCGCCGGTATCTCGTCGAGCGGCGGCGGCCGGAGCGAGGCCCGTTTCGGTTCGAAGTGCCTTTTCGGATGCCGCTGGCCGATGCGGTCGGCGTCTTTGAGGTTCCGGAGGCGTGGGTTGAGGATGCCCTCGTGGAGACGAGGAGCGTGCGGTTTGTGGCGAGCCCCAGCCTCGCCGTGCGGATCGACCTGCCTCCCGGACTCACGCACACGGCCACTCCGGAGGGCGAAGCATCGTTCGATACGAGATTCTGGCAGGGAGAGGTGAAGCGGGCCATGACCGTCGATGCCGCGGCCGGCCCGGTCGTCCCCTCCGCACCGCGGCCACGGCTGACGTCCGAGCGGCGTCGTCAGGAGATTCGCGGCTCGCAGCGTGAGGCGGTCGTCTTTGGGGGGGAACAGGTGCGGATCCACCTCGATGCCCGGCTCGATGCCAGTTCAACCGCGCTCGTCACCATCCCTTTGGATGTGCCGGCTGGATGTGTCGTCGATAGCGTCGAACTGTTCGAGGACGATGTTCTCCATCCCGAAACGGCGGGACGCGGTGCCATCGACCTGCGGTGGACTCGCGTCACCGACACCAGCGTGGCAGTGGTCGTGCAACGGCCGAGGGCCGGCCGCTACCGTCTGGAGGTCGATGCCCGCATTCCAGGGCGTCCGGTTCCCCGCGGCCCCGTGCCCAGCCTGCGGGTTGAACTGGCCGATGGCTCGCGGTCGCTCGTCGAATGGCGGGCCGAGGATGGTCTGCTGGCAACACTCGAACCGGCGTCGGACGAGCGTGCAGGGGCCAAGGCCGCGGCGATCACGTCCCAGGCGGGGCAGTTCGAACGTGTCAGCGGAGATCAGCCTCCCCGCTACACGCTGCAGGCGTCTCCCGAAGCGCCGCAGACCGAGGCCGAACCAGCCGCCGCCGCGACGACAGCCGAACGGGCCAACGTTGGTGCAGGCCGCGTTGAGCTGGCAGACATTCGACTGACGGTGGATGAGCGGGGTCGGGCGTGGGGGCTGGCAGCGTTTGAACTGGTGTCAACCGAGCAGGTGGTGCGCGTGCAACTGCCCCGATCGTGGCGGCTCTTCGATGCGGTCGTTGACGGTCGCTCAGCAGACTGCGTCGTGCCGACGACGGCTGTCTCCGACAACGTCTGGGAGATACGGCTGCTGGATGGAGACCGGCCACGCTCCATCGTCGCGTTGTTTGCGGGAGATCTGTTCGTCGGCGATGCGGGACGTCGGCTGCTCGATGGCGAACCCCTCGCGCTTGCTCCTCCGACGATCGTCGGCCTGCCCTGTCGGCAGGTGATCTGGACGGTGCAGGTGCCCGCAGACATATCACTGCGTGTGGCGGCGCCGGCGAGGATCGTCGCGGCTGACGCTCTGCAGGCGGAGCGGCAGGCGGCCCAGCAGCGACTCGAGGCCGAGTTTCAGCAGGCCATCGAGATGAGCAGCGGCTGGGAGCAGGATCGCGTGCGAACATTCCTCGCATCGCGTCGTGCCGGTGCGATGCCCGTTGCGGATCAGGCCTTGGCACGGGCGTTGACGACGCTGGGTGATCCGTTGCCGTCGCCGCTGTTCCTGGTGGCGGCGGACGGGGTGGATGGGGCCGTTGCCGGTCGGCTCACCATCCGAGCGGTACGGCAGCGAGATCCCACGACCCGGGGCCGCGGCCTCGCGACGCTGTCGTTGCTCGCATGTGGCGGCCTCGCGTGGATCGCCGCGCGGAGACACTGGTCTTGGCGGCTGCCGATGGTGCCAGGACTGACACCGCTGCTCGCCCTGACCGCAGGGCTCGCGTGGGCCGCGCTGCTCGTGCCGGCGTGGCCCGGCCTCCTGCTCGTGGCGTGGGCCGCAGCGGCGGCGATCCGCACATGGCTCTCGTCGCGGCAGACCGCTGCTGCACCGGCAGTTGCACCGGACATCGCCGAGGCGACAACCATCTACCGGCCACAGCGGTAGCACCCGCCAGTCAGGCTCCCCGCCCTCTGCCGTTCCATCCAAGCCCGACGCGCAAGCGAGAGGAATACGCGTTGCGTTGGCGGTGAGGTGCAGCCGGCCGCATTCCCTTGCTTGCGCGGCGGGCTTGGATGAGGGGGAGTTTCCACACAAGCCCGAAGCGTGTTCGGGGACCCCGTCCGGCGTGTTCACGGCAAAACAGGCAATGCAGGGAAGCGGAAAAACGGTCTGGCTCCCGGGGGGCGGCCGCCGCTAGTGTCCGTCTCGCTCGTGGGCCGCGATGGCCCGTTCGCACGGCATTCCGGGGGGAATCTGCCGGGCATGAGCCGAAACCGCCGGGAACGAACCCGCCGGAGGCGAGACGATTTTCACGGAGGCTGATGGGCATGCAGGTCGGACGCAGTGTCGGTGGACGGACCCCGGGCCGTCGGTTTTCAACGAGCATGGCGCTGGTGGTTCTCTGCGGTGCGTGGCATGCCACGGCCGTGGTGGCCGCGGGCTACCGCACCGCCAACTTCGTGGTGGACGCCCCGACCGAAGCGCTCGCCAGGAAGATCGGCGACGCCGCCGAACAGTATCGTCAGGATCTGGCGATCGAGTGGACCGGCAGCCCGCTGCCGCGGTGGAGCCGCCCCTGTCCGATCCAGGCGCAGGTCGCCCCCAATCTGGGTGCCGGCGGCGCGACGAGCTTCGTTTTCGACAACGGTGAGGTGTTCAACTGGACGATGACGATCCAAGGCAGCGAACAGCGCATCCTCGACTCCGTGCTGCCGCACGAGATCACCCACACCGTCTTCGCCAGCCATTTCCGCCGGCCGCTGCCGCGGTGGGCCGACGAGGGGGCCTGCACGACGGTGGAACATCCCGTGGAGCGGGCCCGGCAGCATCGGCTGCTGATCGAATTTCTCACGACCGGCCGCGGCATCGCCTTTCCGCAGATGTTCGCCATGCGGGAGTATCCGGCCGACGTGCTGCCGCTCTACTCGCAGGGCTACTCGCTGGCCAGATACCTCATCGAACGGGGCGGCCGACACAAATATGTGGCGTTCGTCGGCGACGGCCTCACGTCCGACGACTGGTCGGGATCCCTCACCAAGCATTACGGCGTGGGGAGCGTGCCGCAGCTGCAGCATCAATGGCTGGAGTGGGTGAAGCTGGGCTGCCCGGCGCCGCCAGCCGCGGTGGCGGTCGCCGTCACGCAGGTCCAGCCGAATGACTGGTCGCGGACACCGCGAGGCCAGAGCCCCGACCCTGTTCCGGCAGCGCCGGTGGCTGCGACCCCCGCGGCACTGGCAACCACAGCCGGCCGCCGTTCGATCTACGCGTCGCAGGCCCGTCGCATCGCCGAACCCGGCAGCAGCCAGCCGGTGCGGTGAGCGGGTCCCTTCGCGCGTTCAAGCCGCCGGGACGGCCCTAGAGCCGTGCACCCGTCACCAGCAGCGTGATGTGATAGAAGACCGGCGCGGCGAAACAGATCGAATCGATGCGGTCGAGCACGCCGCCATGGCCCACCACGAGTGTGCCGTAGTCCTTCACGCCGCGGTCCCGCTTGATCGCCGACATCGTCATGCCGCCGGCGAAACCCATCGTCGCCACCACGAGGCCAGCGAGCGCCGCCTGCCAGGGTTGAAAAGGGGGCGCTGCCCACCAGAGTGCCGCGGCGAGCAGCGCCGTGCTGGTGGCGCTCCCGAGCAGACCCTCCCAGGTGCGGTTGGAACTGACGTGTGCGGCCACCAGTCGCCGGCCGAGCATCCGGCTCCAGACATACTGCATGCAGTCGGCGAACTGCACGAGCAGGATGAGGAAGAAGAGGAGGCGGAAGTTCGCGCTGCGGCCGCCGCCGGCTGCACCTTCGATTGGAATCTGCAGGAGCGCAGGGGCAAACGACAGGCAGTAGACGCAGACGACCAGGCCGGCCTGAATCTTCGCGGTGCGTTCCAGAAACCGCTTGTAGTCGCCGGCGAAGGCGACGCGGGCCAGCACGAACAGCGTCGCGTAGACGGGCAGGAAGACGCTGAAAATGTCGTAGCGGTTGAGGCCCACGAGCAGGTAGTGGAGCGGCGTGAAGGCGAAAAACACCCAGAACAGGGCGCGATGGTCGCCCTTCCGCGTGGGCGTGAGCGTGATGAATTCCCGCAGCGCCCAGAACGAGACGAGCCCGAACAGCACGACCGTGGCGGTGGTGCCCAGCCAGAAGGCGGCGGCCAGCACCGTGCAGAGCACCCACCAGCCGCGGATCCGCAGGTTGAACGTGCGGACGGCCGCAGGGTCGAGGCCGCGGTCGGGGTGTCGTTTGAGGAACTGCCCCACGCCCGTGACGGCCGTGAGCAGCGCGAGCACGCCGGTGATCAGAGCGATGGTGCGGATGTCGTTCATGGACGCGGCTGGTTCCTGGCTCGTCCTCGAGGCGGGTCCTCGAGTTTATTCTCCTCGAGGCGGGTCCTCGAGCTTATTCCTTCAGCGACAAGACCGCCCGTCGGGCACGGGCCAGAAAGTCGAGCTTGGCCTCGCCGCGTTCCAGCCACAACGGCGGGCCGAAACTGATGCAGGAGAGCATGGGCACCGGCAGGAATTCGCCGCGCGGCAGCACGCGGTTCAGGTTGTCGATGTGCACCGGGATCAATTCGATGTCGGGACGCTTCTTGGCGAGGTAGTAGAGCCCGCTCTTGAACTCATCGACCTCGCCGGTGACGCTGCGGCTGCCCTCCGGAAACACGATCAGCGAATGGGTGGTGCCGGCCTCCCGCAGCATGAGATCGACCGGGCTCTGGTGCACCTTGATGGCGGTGCGATCGATCAGGATTGCGTCGAAGACCTCCTGCGCGAGCCAGCGGCGGACGATGCCGCGCGACCAGTAGTCCTTGGCGGCAACGGGACGCGTCACCTCCCGCACCGGCTGCGGCAGCGAGGCCCAGATGACCAGCGCGTCCAAGTGGCTGGTGTGGTTTGCGAAATAGATCCGCTGGCAGGTGTCGGGCTGGCTGGCGATCCAGCGGACGCTGGCGCCGGCGAGGAGGCGGGCCAACGCCGCAAGCGACAGCCCGGCAGCCCGGCAGAAGGCGGAACGGCCAGCCTTCTGCCCGGACGCCGACTCGAGCGGCACCTTGGAGGCAACATGTTCCGTGAGGTCGGCTGGCGAGAGCATTGCCCTATCTTCCCCGGGCGGCAGGCATCCAGTCAATGATCAGCGGTTCACGTCGGCGTCGCCGCTTCGCCCGGCGACATCGGCCACAAAGGGGTTGTGCCGCCGCTCATGGCCGACGGTCGTCGTGTCGCCGTGGCCTGGAAACACGACGGTGTCGTCGGGAAGCGTGTAGAGGCCGCCGCGAATGCCGGCTGCCAGGGCTGCGAAATCGCCGTCGGGGAAGTCGGTGCGTCCGATGCCCTCCAGAAACAGCACGTCTCCCCCAAACACCAACTGCGGGCTCGTGTCGTCGGTGCGGAAGACGACGTGCCCACGCGAGTGGCCCGGGATGGCGACGACAGTGAAGGCAAAGCCGGCGAGTTGGACGGATTCGCCGTCGTCGAGGAGACGATCCGCCGGAGGGCTGCGCAAGGCCAGGCCGAACGCGCCGGAGAGATTGCCAGCCGGATCGGTCAGTTTCGGGGCGTCGTCGCGGCCGATCAGGATTGGCAGGGCGGGCCATCGCTCCCGGAGGGCCGCGTTGCCGGCGATGTGGTCGGAGTGGCCATGGGTGAGCAGGATCGCGACCGGGGTGAGGCCGTGCTCCTCGATCCAGTCGATGATGCCGCCTGGCTCGAAACCAGGGTCGAGGACCAGGCATTCCGTGCGGCCGCGGCGACTGAGCACGTAGGTGTTTTCACCAAACGGCGCCGATTCGATGCGGGCGATCACGATGTCGGAATGCGTCGGCAGCAGTTCAGCGATGGCCATGGAAAACGGTAAAGACCGCTCGACTGGGAATGGGCCGCCGGCAGGGGGCAGGAGCCACCCGATCGCGACCCCAGGGTAGGGAACCTCGTACTGTCAGGCTGCTGTGAGGATGGTTTTCCCCGGTCGCCGGGGCAAGGGAGTGGTCTGAACCGGCCAAAAACCGGGCGGAAATGGCATGGTGGCGGCCGCAGCAGGCCGCTAGACTCGCCCCAGCCTCCCAGGTTTTCGTGTCGCTTCGGCAGTGGCGTGCGGATGCCGGGAGGTGACGGCAACGCGTTGGTTCATGCACGCAGGTTCATGGAGGTCGAGATGGTTGGATTCGTTCAAACGGCTTCGGGCACCGGGTCAGGGAATCGCTGCAGCGTCGGGCCAATGGCCGCGGGCGGTCGTGCCGCATCGGTGGCTCTGGCCCTTATCCTTGCCATCATGCATGGTGCCCCCGCCCACTGCCAGCAGCCTGCCGCGGCCCAACCTGCCGCGGCCCAACCTGCCGCTGGCGACGCTGGCCTGACCGGACCGGGCCTCGTGCCCAACGGCGGACTGTCGATGAGTAACGCCAACGCCGGCGTGGCGCAGGCGGCCACCGGCATGCATCCGCTCCAACCGGCGCTCGATCTCGCCCAGCAGGGCCTCGCCAAGATCAACGCCAACATCCGCGACTATTCCTGCACGATCGTGAAGCGGGAGCGGCTCGACCACAAACTGGGCGAGCACGAATACATGTTCGCCAAGATTCGGTCGCAGCCGTTCAGCGTCTATCTCTACTTTCTTGGACCCGACAGCGTGAAGGGGCAGGAAGTGATCTACGTCGCCGGTCACAATGACGGCAACATGCTGGCCCATGCCGGCAGCGGTGTGCGGGCCATGGTGGGCACCGTGTCACTTAAGCCGCAGAGCATGCTGGCAATGACGGGCAATCGCTACCCCATCACCGAGATTGGCGTCGAGAACCTCGCCAAACGACTGGTCGAAGTGGCGGAGCACGACAAGCAGTTCGGCGAATGCGATGTGAACTTCTATCCCAACGCGAAGGTGAACGGCCGCATCTGCACCTGCGTGCAGGTCTCGCACCCGGTGCCCCGCCGCAACTTTCGCTTTCATCTCGCCCGCGTCTTCATCGATGACGAGTTGACGGTCCCGATCCGCTACGAGGCCTACGACTGGCCCCAGGAAGCGGGCGGTCAGCCGGTGCTCCTCGAGGAGTACACCTACATGAACGTGAAGATCAACAACGGCTTCACCGACGCCGACTTCGACCCGAAGAACACGGCGTACAAGTTCGGCGCGAAGTAGGACGCGGGCCCGGTGGTAGTCCGTGCAGACCCGTGCTTGCGCTGCGGGCTTGGATGGCGGGTGGTCGCGCCGCGTCGCTCCCATGCAAGCCCGAAGCGCAAGCGAGAGGAATCCGGGCGGCAATTTCGCGACGCTCCATTCCCTTGCTTTCGCTGCGGGCTTGGATGAACGGGGGACGCTGCGGGCTGGGATGGCGGGTGGTCGCGCCGCGTCGCTCCCATATGCAAGCCCGAAGCGCTCGCGAGAGGAATCCTCCCGGCTTCCGTGAGACCCTCACTCCGCCGGCATCAGCTTCGGCCAGGCCGCTTCGAGCCTCGCACGCGGCGGGATCTCAAGCCGTGTGCCCGGGGTCAGCGAGACCCGTGGATCGATCACGCGGTTCCAGGCAAAGAGCGCCCGGTAGAGTCGGCCGTCACCGTAGGCCCGCTCCGCGAGATCCCACCAGGAATCGCCGGGATTGGCCACATAAGCAGCCATCGACGGCACCGGCATCGGTTCGGCCGGCAGGATGCCCTCGTTGACCGGCGGCTTCATACCAGATGGTTGCATGCCATCTGGCTGGGTGATCGGCATCTGAAGCCCGGCCGGAGCTACGAACGGATCGTGCCGCAGCGGTACGGCTGGACTGGCCGGCGGGGGCATGGGCTGATCGTCGCTGCGTGCAGCGGCCTGCGGCATGGTCGCCGGTGACGCGGCAGCCGGGGCGTCGAGCGGCATCGGAGGCGTCAGCAGATCCCCTGAGTCGGTGTTCAACGGGCCCTCGGCGGAGCGGCCGGGTGCCTGAGGATTGGCAGCCGCAAACCCAGAATCCGCGGTCGCAGGGCCGGGAGAAGGGGGCGAAAGCGAGGGCGGATCGACCAGTTCGTGCGGTTCGGCACTCGCACCATCGATGTGCACGTCGGGTCCGGCGCCCACCGGTGGCCTGGGCACCAGCAGCTTCATCGAGAGCACGCCGAGAAACACGCCGGCCAGCGTGGCAAGCAGGGCCAGCAGAATCTTTGTTTCACGTCCCATGAATCGTTCGTTGGCCTGCGGACAAGAGGGCAGCGAAGTGTCGTGAATCGGCCTGGAAGACGCCAGATCGATCGGCCGGGTCTGCAGCCGGATCTGCGGGCCCAGGCTCAGCTGTCGCTGGCGGGCGGGGCAAGCTGGGCAGCCCGGAGTTTTGCCGAGCGGCTGCGGGGATTTTGCAGCAGTTCCTCCTCGGAGGCCTCCACGGGCGACCGCGTCAGGCAGTCCCAGATCTGCGGGCTGCGAAAGGCCTGCTTCACAAGCCGATCTTCGAGAGAGTGAAATGAGATCACAGCCAGTCGTCCGCCGGGGGCCAACCGCGTGGGAATCCGTTCCAACGCAATTCGCAGACTCTTGAGTTCCTGATTGACGGCGATCCGCAGGGCTTGAAAGGTGCGCGTGGCCGGATGGATGCGTGGCGGCGGCGTCTGCCGTGGGATTGCCGACCGCACGACCGCGGCAAACTCGCGTGCCGAACGGATCGGCTGCTTCTCACGCACCGCCGCGATCCGTCTCGCGATCCGGCGGCTGTACCGCTCCTCGCCGTATTCATAAATGATGTCGGCGAGGTTGTCGGGCTTCATGCGGTTGACCAGCTTCCACGCGGGCTCCCCTTCGGTCGGATCGAACCGCAGGTCGAGCGGCCCATCCGAGTCGAAGGAAAACCCGCGAGTCTCATCGGCCAACTGGTCACTCGAGAGGCCGACGTCGAGCAGCACGCCGTTGACCGTGTCGATGGCGAGCGCGTCGAGCACCTCGGGGATGTCGCAGTAGTTGGCCTGGGCGAATCGGACGGGCATGCCCGCCAGTTCGCGGGCGCCACGTTCAATGGCCTCCGGATCTCGGTCGACGGCGATGACGAGACCGGTGGGGCCGACCGCCTCGGCCAGGAGCCGCGTGTGGCCGCCGCCGCCGAGGGTGCCGTCGATCACCCGCATGCCGGGCTTCACGGCAAGGAACGACATCACTTCGACGGGCAGAACGCTGGTGTGGATGCTGGACGACATGCTCGTGAGTGTAGCAGTGGGATAGCACTGGTGCCGGGTGGGCAACGCGCCGGGCGTGCCCTGCTCTCATGTCAGCCCGAAGCGCAAGCGAGAGGAATCCGCGCGGCATTTCCGCGACGTTCCCGGCATTCCCGTGCTTGCGCTGCGGGCTTGGATGGGGATAGAGGGCGGGCTTGGATGCCATGTTTCGCGTGAAGCCAGCTACCATATCCGAATGGCCGACGCCGATCTCTACGACTACGAATTGCCGCCGGAGCGGATTGCGCAGGACCCGCTGGCTGATCGCGCTGCAGCGCGACTGCTCGTCGTCAACCGTGCGACCGGCGGCCTGCGGCATTGGCTGGTTCGCGATCTGCCGCAGATCCTCCGGCCGGGCGATCTGGTCGTCGTCAACGACACGCGGGTCGTGCCTGCTCGGCTGATCGGCCGCCGCGTGAAAACGGGGGGCCGCTGGGAAGGGCTCTTTCTCCGTGTGGATGCGGCGAGCGGGGCATGGGAGCTGCTTGCCAGCACCCGTGGACGACCGGAGATCGGTGAGCAGGTGATGCTCATCGGCCTGGATGATGCTGATGCCCTGACGCTCACCCTCGTCGGCCGGTCTGGCGGCGGCGCATGGCTCGCCATGCCGGATGGCGCAGAACGGGCGGCAACCCCTGAAGCCATTCTCAACCGCGTCGGCCGGGTGCCGCTGCCGGGCTACATCCGCGGTGGTGTCGAGCAGCCTGGCGATCGGGCGCGGTATCAGACCGTCTTCGCTCGCGAGGCCGGTTCGGCCGCTGCCCCCACGGCCGGACTCCACTTCACCGAGCCGCTGCTCGCGGAACTGGCCGCCCGTGGCATTAGCCGCGCGAGCGTCACGCTGCACGTGGGCCTCGACACCTTCAGGCCGATCTCAGTGGAGCGGCTCGAAGATCACCCGATGCACACGGAGTGGTGTGAATGTCCGCCGGAGACGGTTGCGGCCATCACCGCGGCGCGAGCCGCCGGAGGTCGCGTTGTGGCCATCGGCACGACCGCCGCCCGCACGCTCGAAACGGCCGCCCGGGGCGGCGCGCTCGCGGCCTGGTCCGGGCCGACTGATCTCTTCATCAGGCCCGGCTTCGAGTTTCGCGCCGTTGACTGCCTGCTGACGAATTTCCACATGCCGCGGACGACGCTGATGGTGCTCGTCAGCACGTTCGCATCCCGGGGGCTCATCGCGACGGCCTACGAGGAGGCGATCCGGGAGCAGTATCGGTTCCTGAGCTACGGCGACACGATGCTGATCGAGTAGGGCAGCTGATCGACGTCCGCGAAACGCATTCCTCTCGCTTGCGCTTCGGGCTTGCATGGGAACCGCCTTCATCCAAGCCCGAAGCGCAAGCGAGGGGATCCGCGAGACATTACCGGAAATGCCACGCCGCTTTTCGGTTTCGATGGTTGGCTCTACAACAACTGCTTCCACATCACCCACGGAGAGCCCTCATGAGCCCGATTCCACAGGAAGATGTTCTCGTCGTGCCGCGGTCGCTCCTTGAACAGGCCGGGATCTTTCAGGGCTTCTGTGGCGACACGGCCAGCTACCTGCCGCTTCTGCTCGATCCGCGGCACACGTCGTGGCGTCCGCGGGCGAGCGTCGAGGAAGACCCGTCGTTCAAGCAACTGATCCCCTACTGCGTGCTCTCGTGGCGAGCGGAGGATGGCACGCCGCGCTACTTCGCCTACACCCGCGGCGGCGGTCAAAGCGAGGCGCGGCTGCGGGCCAAACGGTCGGTGGGCATCGGCGGCCATATCGCCAGCACCGACGGCGAGCATGGCGACGATGTTTCGTATGAATCGGGCATGAAGCGGGAGCTCGCCGAGGAGGTGGCCATCGGCGGCACGTGGACGTCGCGGTGCGTTGGCCTGATCAATGACGATGCCACGCCGGTGGGGAGCGTCCACCTTGGCATCGTGCACATCATGGAACTGGAGCGGCCCGAGGTCGCTTCACGCGAGAGCGAGCTGGTGGAGTGCGGGTTCGACACACTGGAAAAACTGCTGGCCGACCGGGAGCGGTTTGAGAGCTGGTCGCAGATCGCCCTCGACGCGATCGCTACCGGCGCGGTGGCGTAAAAGGGGGACGGGAGCGACTCTTTCCCCAGAGCAGCCCTCGAGCCCGCCAGATTCGCGTTGTGTTGCGATGACCGGGAAATCGCTCCTGTCCCCATTTTATACTTGCGACATGGCCGCTTCATCAGCGTCGATCTATCTCGATAATCACGCCACCACGCGGCTCGATTCGCGGGTCTTGGAGGCGATGCTGCCGTGGCTGACTGACCACTACGGCAACGCTGGCAGCGTGACTCACGAGCTCGGCCGCGAGGCCCGGGTGGTGGTCGACGCGGCCCGCGAGATGTTTGCCGCCGCGATCGGCGGCACGGCCAGCGAGATCGTGTTCACGGGCGGTGCGACCGAGAGCAACAATCTCGCGCTGCTCGGTTCAGCACGCCGTTGGAAGGCTTTTGCGAAACCGGGTGACGGCGGTGGCCACGTCGTCACCGTGGCGACCGAGCACGATGCCGTCCTCGATCCGATCGAGCATTTGGAACGGCAGGGGTTGGCCGTGACGCGGCTGGCAGTCGAGCCGCAGGCCGCCACTGAGATTTCGGCCAACAGGACTCCGGGCCGCATTCGGCTCGATGACCTTGCGGCTGCGCTGCGGCCCGACACGTTTCTTGTGTCTGTGATGCTCGCCAACAACGAGATCGGCGTGGTGCAAGACATCCCCGCGATCGCCGACCTCGTGCACTCGAGCGGCAAGGGCACACTCCTGCACGTCGACTGCGCCCAGGCGATCGGCCGTATGGCCGTCGACATCAACGCCCTCGGTGCCGACCTCGCGAGTTTTTCCGCGCACAAGTTTCACGGGCCCAAGGGAATGGGCGTCCTCTGGCTGAGGCGTCGAGGCCGCGTGGTCCGTGTCGAGCCGCTCGTCTACGGCGGCGGCCAGGAGCGGGGCATGCGGAGCGGCACGCTCGACGTGCCCGGCATCGTCGGCATGGCCGAGGCGGCGCGGCTGGCGGTGGCGGGGCTGCCTGAGGAAACGGTCCGCATGCGGCAGCTACGGGATCGGCTCTGGGACAGGCTCACGAGGGAAGTCGCGGGCATCACGCTCAATGGCCCACCGCTGGACGCCGCCGCGGCGGGCCAGCCGGTGCGGCTGGTCAACAATCTGAATGTCCGCGTGCCCGGCGTCGATGGCCAGACGCTCCTGGCCACGCTCTCGGCCGAGGGACTGGCGGTGAGTTCCGGGAGCGCCTGCTCGTCGGAGCTTCCACGGCCCAGCCATGTGCTCCTGGCGCTCGGGCTCGACGAGGATCAGGCCCGGGCCAGCCTGCGGTTTGGCCTGTCGCGGTTCACAACGGAGGCGGAGATAGACATCGCGGCCGAAAGAATAGCAGCCGGCGTGGCCAGGCTTCTGTCGCTGTCGTGAAGCCAACGGCAGAATTGGCTTTGCCTTCCGGGCCGAGTGCGATAGAATTTTCACAGGGTTCGATGGTTTTTTGACACACGTTTTGCAGGAGTTTTCACACCATGTCGGTCATGCTCACGGAAAAAGCCGCCGGTGAAGTGAAGAAGATCATCGCTGAGCAGAAGCTCGACCCCGCCACGGTGCTTCGCGTTGGCGTGGCCGGCGGCGGCTGCAGTGGCTTCAGCTATTCACTTGGCTTCGACACCGCCTGGGATCCCAAGGCCGATTCGAAGAGCGAGCAGCACGGCATTGCCGTCGTCGTTGACAAGAAGAGCGACCTCTTCCTCGACGGCACCACGCTCGATTTCCACGACAGCATCGAGAAGCGGGGCTTCACCTTCAACAACCCCAACGCCAAGAAGAGTTGCGGATGCGGCAGTTCGTTCCAGGCTTGATGGTCCAGGCCTGATCGTTCCAGGCCTGAGCCCGCGGGTTTCATTTCCTGCTGTTTTCGGGTGTTCAGTCCAAGGAGGGTCGGTGGCCCCAGAGAATGTGCGTTCATTGATGCCGCTCGTTGAAAAAGTGCACATCGTCGGCATCGGTGATGATGGTGTCGATGGGATGACTGCGCACGCCCGGCGACTCGTCGAGGCGGCCGAGGTGCTGCTCGGGCCCGAGTCGTGCGTGGCGATGCTGCCGGCAGCACTCGCGGGCAAGCTCAGCACGGCGGCGAACCTCGAGGAGCTCGTCGAGCGGATCGAGAAGGCGGGCGCGAAGAAGATTGTCGTGCTCGCCTCGGGCGACCCGCTCTTCTACGGCACCGCCCGGTATGTCTGCGCGAAGCTCGGCAAGGATCGCTTCGAGGTCGTGCCGCACGTCAGCAGCATGCAGCTGGCGTTTGCCCGCGTGAAGGAATCATGGGAGGAGGCGTTTCTCGCCAATCTCTCCGGGCAGTCGATTGAACGGGTGATCGACAAGATTCGCACGAGCGAGACGGTGGGTCTCTTCACCAGCGAGCAGTGGCCGCCCTCTGCCGTGGCTCAGACGCTGCTCGAGGAGGGCATCGATTACTTCCAGGCCTATGTCTGCGAAAACCTCGGTTCGCCCGACGAGCGGGTGACGCAGGGCAGCCTGGCCGAGATCGCGAAGGAGTCGTTCAGCGGTCTCAACGTGATGATTCTCGTGCGGAAGGCCCGCGTGGCCGACAAGCCCGGGCAGATCGGCACGCGGCTCTTTGGCAATCCCGACGACTGCTTCCTGCAGTCGCGGCCGAAGCGCGGCCTGCTCACGCCTGCCGAGGTGCGGGCACTGGCGCTCTCTGAGTTGGGTCTGCGCACAGACAGCGTGGTGTGGGACGTCGGCGCGGGCAGCGGCTCGGTCGGCCTCGAGGCGGCCCGGATTGCCCGCGACGGCACGGTGCATGCCATCGAGATGGATTCAGACGACCACCAGCTCATCCTCGAAAACGCCCAGCGATTCGGGGTGACCAACCTGCGGGCCGTGCTCGGCAAGGCACCTGAGGCCTGGGCTCGACTGCCCGATCCCGACGCGATCTACGTGGGCGGCAGCGGCCGCGATGTCTCCATGCTCGTGGAAGAGGCCTGGAAGCGGCTCAAGTGCGGCGGCCGACTGGTGACAGCCTGCAACAGCATCGAAAATCTCGCCGCCGTGCACGCCATGCTGCGGGCCCGTTCGGGTGACGCCTCCTACTGGATGGTGAACATCGCCCGCGGCATCGAGCAAATGGATCGCATTCGGTTTGAGTCGCTCAACCCGATCTTCCTGATCGCGGCCACGAAGCCGGCGGCGTAGCGTTCCGCCAGCTTGGAGTCAGGGTGCGTGAGCCCATGAACGACCTGCCAGAGCCTCTCGACGTGATCGCTGTCGGCGCCCATCCCGACGACGTCGAGATCGGTTGCGGCGGCACGCTCGCGGTGCTTGCCGCGCAGGGCTATCGGGTCGGCATCGTCGACCTTACTGACGGCGAGCCGACGCCGCGGTCGAGCGGGCCGGCAGAGCGGCTCGCCGAGGCTGCTGCTGCCGCGAAGGTGCTCGGCGTGGTGCACCGCGAGCAGCTCGGCTTCAAGAACCGGCGGCTCTTTGACGAATTCGACGTGCGCGTGGCGCTGGCGAAGGTGTTTCGACGCTGGCGGCCGCGGCTTGTGCTTGGACTCGGCGACAAGACGCCCCTGGCCTCTCCCGATCACGCGCAGGCAGTCGCGATCACCGAGGCGGCCGTCTTCTATTCACGGCTCACGAAGTGGGACGACACGTTCGACGGCCTCCCCGTGCACACCGTGCCGAACCTGCTCAGCTACTTTCTGTTTGCAGGCCTGCCACAGGTGCCGCACGGCCATTGGCCGCTGGTGGTGAATATTTCGAGCCAGCTCGAATGCAAGCTCGAATCAATCGCCTGCTACAAGTCGCAGTTTCCCGCCGAGAAGGCCCACGTGTTTCCGCGGGTGCGGGCGCTGGCCGCCACCGTCGGCATGATGGGCGGCTGCGAGGCAGGGGAAGTGCTCGCATCGAGCCGGATTCCCTGCACGGGCGACCTCATGCAGTTGATGGTGCCTTAGGGAGCATGTAAGAGTCGACGGTTCGGGGCTGCCCACGCCCCGTCGCCGGACGTTCGCTTTCGCCCTCCGGGCTGTCGCTCACTCGATGCTGACTGCGCTCCGGCATCCTGCCTGCGCTGGTCAGCAACGCCGGCTCTCGGGACATGGGCAGCCCCTCACGGATACCGCGATCGTGCATGTCGAAATACAAGCTTATATGGGAGTCAATCCATGACGGTCAGCAGTGCCTGGTCGATCTCCTGCGCGCCCGACGTTGTGATCGTCGGCGCTGGCATCGCCGGACTTTCTGCGGCTGCCGAACTCGTCGCGAGCGGGCGGCGGGTCGTCGTGCTCGAAAAATCCCGTGGCGTCGGCGGTCGGATGGCGACTCGGAGAGTGGGAGAAGCAGTTTGCGACCACGGCGCGCAGTTTTTTACGGTGCGGGGGCCGGCCTTTGGCGGCATGGTCGCGGCGGCCCATGAGGCGGGAGCAGTGGCGACCTGGTGCGAGGGGTTTTCCCAGGCGGCCTCGATCGACGCGACGGTGACGCCGGCCACGGATGGCCATGCCCGCTGGCGGGGCATGGGCGGCATGACCGACCTGCCCAAGCGGCTCGCGGCACGGCTTCCGGCAGACAAGTGCGTCGTGCGAACAGCAGTGACGGTGTCGGCGATCGGCGTGGCTGACGGCC
>CAMCQY010000046.1 GCA_945877135.1 Candidatus Kuenenia stuttgartensis | reverse complement strand
CGTCGGCCGCACTTCCGCCAGCCAGGCCAATCGCGCACGTGATTCCTCGATCGCCCGCTTCTCCACCTGCGCCAGCGTCGGATCAGCGGGTGGAAACGTGAGCGTCCAGTCCTCGTCGATGAGTTGGTAGCCGAAGTCGCTGCCCCACGACTGGATCGCCTCGCGGGCCGCGTAGTAGGCCATCACTCCCGACGGTCGCACGAGCAGGAGGGGATAGGGCTGGGCAGCCGCATCATTCGTGCCACCCTGCGCCGCGACGACATGCTCGCGTGCCGCCCGCAGGGCGCTTGCCAGCGGATTACCGGGGCCTGCCGGACCTTCAAAATCGCCGGGGCTCAGGCGGATGCCCTCGGGCTGCAGAAAGACGCCGTCGCCACAGCACTCGATATAGAGAGGACGACGGTGCGTGCCGCCGCGGCCCTCGTAGGGAACGACGGCATATGCCGGCGGCTTTGTGTCGCGTCCTGCGCGGGCCTTGTCGAGCGACTCGCGGGCGCTGGTGAGCCGCTGCTCGAGGCCACGGAGTGTCTCGTCGTCGGCCACGATCGATCCGCTTCCGGCAGCCAACGCCGCCGCCGTGCGTTCCAGTACGGCAAACTCATCCTGCAGGCTGCGGGTGCTCTCCTCGATGCCCGCCAGCTGCATCCGCGCCTTGGCGAGTTCGTCGGCCGTCCGCTCCCGGACTCCCTCCAGCTGCTCGCGACGCCAAGCAAGGCTGTCGCGTGTCAGCTCCAACTCCTCGGAGAGCGACTCCTGTTCCTGGTCGAGCTTGGCGGTCTCGTTCTGCCGCACCGATCGGCTGAAGAGGACCAGCACGACCAGCAGCGCCCCCATCGTGCACAGCAGCACGGCAAGGAACGGAAACAGCGAGATCGTCGGCCCGGCAACGGGTGTTTTGCGGCTCATGCAGCCTTTCCGTTGCGGCGGGCGGCCTGAAGCTCGACACGACGACTGTCGCTCGACACGTCGCCGGCGCGGACTGCCAGGAGTTGCACGGCCGCGGCGAGCGTCGCCAGCGTCTCATCAAACCGCCCGGCGGATGCAAGCGTATTGAGATTGGCATCGAGCGAACGTTCGAGCGCAGAGATGTCGCGGGTGGCGTCAACCACCTTGCCCAGCAACACCGTCTGGTCGGCGAGGCTGCCATGATGCTGCTCGAGACCGCGAACGGCAGCGGCCAGCGAATCGGCCGCCTGCGTCCAACGATCCTCGCGTCGCGACAGCAACTTCTCGTGCGCCTCGACGAGCGATTCGCTCCACCGGCCGAGCGTGCCGTCGAGCGATGCTGAGAGCGACTCGTTGAGCGTTCGGCCGGCCTCGTCGAGCGCCTTGGTCAGGTTGGTGGCCGCGGTCCGTTCCAAGGCCCTCCACGAATGGGTCTGCGCTTCGATCAACTGACTGGAACTGCGGCTGACAGTCTCGGCGAGCCGCGCCACAGCCAAGGTGGCACCACCGTCGCCGGTGAGCGACTGGAATCGGCCGGCCAGCGCCGACCAGGCCGCCTCATCGACCTCGCCCAGCAACCCCTGCTCGGACCGGTCAACGATGAACTGCGTCAGCATCAGCACCATCGAGAGCCCCAGGGCGATGGCCGTGGTGTCGAACGCCGTGCCAAGGCCCGACACAACGCCCGTCATGTTGTCGAGCTGCGTCGGCGAGAGGCAGGCGATCGCTTCAGTGATACCGATCACGGTGCCCAAAAAACCCATGATCGGAATGGCCCAGATCACGAAGCGAACCAGCCCGTAGCTCTGCGCCGCCCTCGCCGCATCGAGATCGGAGAGATATTTGAGATGGTCTTCGAGGGTGTCGGCCGATCCCGTACGGACCACGAGATCGATCGCCTCACGCAGCCGCCGCACGAGGTAGGAAGACTGCTCGCGGTCGCCCTTGCCATCGACCTCGACCAACGACGCTGCCAGCGTCTGGGCATCGGCCGGATTTTGGCCACCTTCGGGAATCGGCTCGAGCCATTCGCCGCCGACTTCCCGCCGTTGGCGGCGAACCTCGGCGGCCTTGATGACCAGTGCCGCCAAGCCGACGAAGAACATCGCCACTTCGACGTATTCAACCCAGTGCCCAGCCAGATACCGGATTACCAAGGCGTTGGTGATGACGCCCATGTGGATCAGGCCAAAGAATCCAAAGCTGAGCGCCGCGCCCCACAGGATCGGCGAACGGATGAGAAAAGTCGTGAGGGAATTGAGCTTCGACACGTGGGTGGTCCTCCGAAACGACGGGGAGCGACGCTGCCAAAGACGCATGGTCGTACCGTCGTGCTCTTACCATCGGTAGGCTTTGCCCGACCGATTGAATCGAAACATCCGTTACGGAGGAAAGATCAGGCACACCGCCGTCACAGCGGCAAGCCGGGCAACCTGGGCAAGCAGATGACTCTCCGGCAGGTCGCTGCTTGCAACTTGTTGAGCGGTAGCCGTACCATTTGTGGATTCGGCCCTCCAACCGTCAGGGGATGCATGCGGCAACTTTGGAATCGCTGGAATGACATCACTCGCCACGGGCTCATCGCCGCAGGGTGCCTGGGCGGCGCCGTTGTCGCCGCGGCCATTCTCGGGAACGGCGGCCTGGCGGCACAGCGTGCCGGCCGGTCGCCCACACCCGTAGGAACGAACGATCAGACGGGCCCGCTCTGGACGCTTGCCACCCCTCTCGACGACGGTAGGCAAATGCTGCTGGTGGTTGACCAGCAGAACCGGGCGATGGCGATCTATCACGTTGACCCAGCCAATGGCACGCTCACCCTGAAAAGCACCAGAGACGTGCGCTGGGACCTCATGGTGGAGGACTTCAACGGCCAGGAGCCGCGTCCCGCCGCACTGAAAAAGATGCTGGAAATGCCGAAGTAACGGGCCGCGGTGGCCTTGCGGGGAATATCGGCTGGAACCGCGTGTGCTGACCGCGGTGGACTCTTATAATCTGATGGACGACATCAGGGGATGGACATGTGATGTCCGCCCAGCGTCCGCCCGCGGTATTCGACGTGATTTCGGGAACGGGTTTTAGGAATCCGAAGGCACCATGGCCGGTAAATTTCTACTGCTCGAAGAGGCCGCCCTCCGCCTCGGCGTCTCCGCCGACGAGATTCACCGCCTCGTTGAAAAAAAGAGACTGTTTCCGCTCCGCGACGGCACGACGCTGAAGTTCAAAATCGACGAAATCGACCGGCTGGCAGCTGAGGGCCCCGATCAGGACGAGCCGGTCACCGACACCCTGGAACTCGATTTGGACGACGCGTTACCCGAGCCGGCCAGCGGCCCGATCAACGTGGCAGACAGCATAGGGCTGAGCGATGTGGGACGCGGTGACGCGGGGCTTGGCGATGCGATCCAGCCAGGCGAGTCGATCTTTGCCAAGGATCAGGCCGGGCAGGATGATCTCGCCCAAACCATGCTCGGAACCGCAGATGTGATTGGCGGACTCGACGCCATGGAACTCGATCTCGACTCGATCGTGGGGCTGTCGTCCCCTTCCGTCGCCGCGCCTGTATCTCTCGCCAAGCCTGGCCAGCCGGCGGCCGCGGGCGATGCCGGCACCAAGGGCTCCGGCACGCTCGACATCGATCTCTCCGGCATCGGCGTCGGTTCGCAGCCCAGTAACGCCGCCGGCTCGAATGCGACGGGCTCGTTGGTGCTGGGTTCAGGCCCGTTGGGCTCGGGCGTGCTGGGTTCGGGCCCGGTGGGCTCGGGCGTGCTGGGTTCAGGCCCGGTGGGCTCAGTTGTGCTGGGATCGGGTGTCGATCCCGCCGGCGTTTCCGGCTCGTTGATCAACGCGGGGGCGGCACTATCGGGGGCGCTCGACAGTGGGCTCTCCCTCGAGGACGACGATGCGGCCGTTTCCGGCATCGACCTCGGACCGCTCGATGAGGGCCAACTGGACGAGGATGGCGTTACGGGCCTCGCTGGTGACGATTTCGAACTCGGCGGTCTCGGCGGTGATGACGACAGCGCCTCCGTGGTGGCCGTGGAGCCCGAGTCGGGTGATTCAAGCTTCTTTGCGACGGATGAGGGGGGAGAAAGCTCCGACTTCACCGGCGATATTCCCCTGGCTACCGGAGGGGGCACTGACCTCGGCGATCTCTCGACTGCGGAGGTCGTTCCCGACACCAAGTTCAGCGTCTGGCAGATCGCCGGGCTTGTCTGCTGCGCCCTCCTGCTGCTTACCAGCGGCTTCGTGATGTTTGACCTGATGCGGACCATCGGCAGCCCCGATGAGCTGAGTCTGTCCAGCCCGATCCTCAACCCGCTTGCCTCGATCTTTGGCTGGCGGCAGTAGGTCCGGGAATCCCCGACAGCGGGCGGTCGTGCTACCATTAAGGAATGAAGCACTCGCTGCACTCCTGCCTGGTCGTGACGATCCTCGCCGGCATGGCCGCCTCCTGCCGACCTTCCGCCGACATCCAGCCAAACGACCTGCGAACCTACACGGTGCCGCGTCAGGCAATCCCGGCGTCGACTGGTGTGAGTGCTGGGGCGAGTTCTTCCCCGCGGTCCGCGTCCACCTCGATGGCCGCCGCAGCCCCTGGCAGCCCCGCGCTTGCCTACGACCTGCCTGCGGGCTGGATCGACATGGGGGCCAGTGGCATGCGGCTCGCCACCCTCCGAACCGGCCCTGACGACGCAGCAGACGCGGGAGAGATCACGATCATCCCCGCATCCGGCACGCTCCAGGGCAATGCCACCCGCTGGCAGGAGCAACTCACGCCGGGTTCAAATCCCGAGAGGGTCGCCCGCGCCATCGAGGAGAGTGAAACGCTCACGGTCAACGGGGCGGAGAGCACCATCCTGCTCCTCGTCGACGATGCGACCGAGAACCAGCAGGCGATTCTGGCCGCCATGATCCCGCTCGACGGCTCGACGGCGCTGTTCGTCAAATTCAAGGGGTCCGCCGCCGTCGCCCGCACACTCCGCGACCCGTTCACTGCTTTTGTTCGCTCGATCCGCTGGAAGTGACTCAAGCCACGCCACCGCACGGACCCACCACCATGGCCACAGGCAGTTTCCCCTCGCACGGATTCGCCCCGGCGCGGAGTTCCGCAGTCGTCTCCCGTCGCACGGAAGCCTCGGCGGCCTGGCAAGCCCTGCGGGCGGCCGGATCGCTCAAGATCACGGTGGTGATGTTCCTCGCCGGCATCTTCCTGCTCTTCGTCGGCACGCTCGCGCAGGACGAGAAGAACCTCCCCGAGGTGAAGCAGGAGTATTTCAACAGCTGGATCGCGCAGGTGCCGTTCTCCGACTTCTTTCCGGTGACGATCTTCGGCCCTTCGACGCTCACGGGCTGGTTTCCCTTTCCGGGCGGTGCCACGATCGGACTGGTGCTTCTCGTCAACCTGATCGCGGCCAAGCTCACCCGCTTTCATGTCCACGCCAAGGGCCCGCGGCTTTTGGCAGGCACGGCCGTCTCGCTCGTCGGAGGCCTGCTGACTCTGCTTGTCATCCTGAGTGGCCACTACGCCGACGGGCTGCAGGGCAGGCCCCCGATCGACTACGCAACCGTCTGGCGGCTCGTCCAGGGGATGGCGGTGATGCTGACTGGGGGATTGCTGTGGGCGGCAGTCGCCGGCCGCGACGTGAGCCGTCTGACCAGGATTGTGCTCTGGTTGGCCGCAGCCGCAGCGGCAGCGCTGGCGGCGATCAGCATCTTCGGGGGCGAGGGCTGGCGGATGAGCGAGCCGGGGCTGCGGATCATGTGGCAGTTGATCCAGTCAAGCGTGGCGTCGCTGATCCTGCTGGCGGGGATGGTGATGGTGTTTGGCAGTCGCGGTGGCAACGTGCTGATCCACCTCGGAGTCGGACTGCTCATGCTGGGTCAGTTCGCCTTCGGCGACCGCCAGATCGAGGAGCGGATGGCGCTCCTCGAAGGTCAGTCGAGCGCCATGGCCCTCCGCACCGACGAGACCGAACTGGCGGTGATCCGGCCGGACGATGCGGAGAACGACCGCGTGACGGTGATCTCGGGCCGTCTGCTGAAAGCCCGCGCCGGCGGCGATCCAATCGTCGCCGACGACCTGCCGTTCGACGTGCGGGTGCTCTCGTATTTCCCGAATTCGTCCGCCATTCGTGTGGGGCCGGTTGCGCCGAACCAGGCGACGACGGGGCTCGGGAAGAGCTGGCTGGCGACGGACAAGGCCCCGGAAGGGGGTGCGAGTTCCCGGCCGAACATCGCCTCGGCCTACGTGCAGTTGCGGGACCGCAAGACCGGCGCCGATCTCGGCACATTTCTCGTCAGCCAGTTCCTCAACGACAAGGCACAGCTCTTCATGGGTGCCGGTGGCGACGAACTCGACACGATCGACATGAACGGCGTGTCATACCAGCTGCAACTGCGGTATCGCCGGCAGTACAAGCCCTACACCGTCACCCTCACCGACGTTCGGCGGATCAACTACGGTGCCAGCGAAACGCCTCGCGACTTTTCCTCCTACGTGACGTTCACCGACATTGCAACGAAGGCACAGCAGGATGGCCGCATCTGGATGAACAACCCTGTGCGATACCGCGGCGAAACCTTCTACCAGAGCCAGTATTCCCAGGTGGATCTCCCCAACGGTCAGCGCGGCGAGATGACCGGCCTTCAGGTCGTGGAGAATGCCGGTTGGCTGATCCCCTACGTCGCCTGCGTGCTCGCCCTCTGGGGCATGCTCGCCCACTTCGGCGGCACGTTCCTCCGGTTTGCCGATCGCTACGACCGCGGCCGGGCCGGAGCCGAGGCCGAGCACGACGACCAGCCGCAGGCGAGCCGCAACCAGCGGCGAGCGATCCGCCGGGCCGGCGACCGGATGGCGGCGACCGGCGGCGTGGGCAGTCGCCCCGCGACAACGGCAGCTGATCTGATCCTTCCGCTGCTCGCGCTTGCTGTCGTGGGCTTGTTCTGCCTGATGGCAACCTATGAGCGTTCGGCACGCACGGGGGGCCATGACTGGCGTTCCGCGGCGGCGTTGCCCGTGTTGCACGAAGGCCGCATCAAACCGCTCGACACCGTGGCCCGCAACATGCTCCAACTGCTTGGCAACCGCGCGAGTGTGAAGATGCCCAAACCGGCGGAGGCACCGCAGGGTGCACCCGCCGACCTGCCTGTTGGCACGGTGTCGGCGACGGAATGGATGCTCGGCATGATGGCCGGGGCCGACTGGGTGGAGCACGCGCCGGTGTTTCGCATCGACGCCAAGGAGGTCACCGACCTGTTCGACCTGCCGAGGCGTCAGGGGCATCGCTTCAGCCATGCCGAACTGGATGCCGGCCTGCCCAAGCTCCGCAAGCAGCTGGAATCGATGCGAGACGTGCCGCCCGAGCAGTTCAGCTTCACGCAGAAGAAGTTCTCCGAGATCAACCAGAAACTGATGGCCTACGACCTGCTGCGTTACAGCTACGAAACTCCGCGGCTGCCCGATCCGGGTGAAGGGGAAGAGGCGAGGAAGGAACTGCTCGTCGAGATGGAGCGGGTGATGCAGATGGCTCGGCGGATTGAGGCGAGCCACCCACCCGCGGCGTTGCCTCCGGTCCCGTCGGCAGGTGGCAGTTCATCGCGAGAAGGGGCAGGGGAGTGGCAGTCGCTCTATCCGGCATGGGTGTCGGCGATCGTGGGACGGCTGCTCTCCACCAGGCCCGGCCAGCCGGCCTTCGAGGTCAACCCAGGCCTGCTGCCGCTGACTGACCTGCTCGGGGCAGTGACCCGCACACCGGCCGACTTCAACCGGTCGCTCGACGCCTTCAGGGCGTCCACGGCATCGTTTCCCGAGGTCCGCGACGTCGCTGAGAAAACTGCCTACGAGGCGTGGCTCAACCGGTTCAATCCCACCGATCTCGCCAAGTGGCTCTACGTCTTGGCGGCCGTCGTCTGCTTTTCAAGCTTCCTGGTCGGCAGGCGGCCGCTGAACCGCTTCGTCTTCTGGATGCTCGTGGGCACCCTGCTACTCCACACGTTCGCCCTCGGCAGTCGCGTCTACCTCACGGGCCGGCCGCCGGTGGTCAACCTCTATTCATCGGCGGTGTTCATCGGCTGGTCGTGCGTGCTGGCGGGGCTCGCGCTCGAGGCATTGCATGCCAACGGCATCGGCAATCTCGTGGCGGCGATCAGCGGAGCCCTCACGCTCATGGTGGCCTACGGCCTCGATACGGGCGACACCATGCATGTGCTGCAGGCCGTGCTCGACACGCAGTTCTGGCTCTCCACGCACGTGATCACGGTCACGCTCGGCTACGGCGCTACATTCCTGGCCGGAGTGCTCGGCATCCTGTCGATCGTGCAGCGGATCGCAGGCCGTTGGACCGTGGCGACCCCTGCCCAACGGCTCACCGCCCGGAACGACCAAGACCAGCTCTATCGCATGACCTACGGCGTGGTCTGCTTCGCACTTTTCTTCAGCTTCATCGGCACGGTGCTCGGCGGCCTCTGGGCTGACGACAGCTGGGGCCGCTTCTGGGGCTGGGACCCGAAGGAGAACGGGGCCCTGATGATCGTGCTTTGGAACGCAGCCGCACTCCATGCACGGTGGGATCGCTGGCTGGGTCCCCGCGGGTTTGCGTTGTTTGCCATCGGGGGCAACATCATCACCGCCTGGAGTTGGTTTGGCACCAACCAGCTCGGTATCGGCCTGCACAGCTACGGATTCACCAGCGGCGTGCTCATGCTGCTGGCTGGCTTCGTGGCCAGCCAGTTGCTCGTCATCGCGGTCGGCTGGCTGCTGACGCGTCCCGATGCTGGCGGGGCGGACGTCGCCTGACTCATGGCGGGCGGCACCTCCCGCCATCGTCCGCCGCCAAACTGTTGCACGCGCACGCGAGACGCGGTGAGCGTGACCGCGATGGCTCCGCCGGCCGACCCCTCGTCGGCGCCCGTTTTGACAACGGCGATGCGTCGACCGTCTCCCCGTGCCCCGGCATAGGCCTCGCAGACCTCCGGCCAACCCGCAGTTCCCACGCCACTGACGATCACCCAGTCAGCCGCCGTGGCCCGTGCGATGTCGGGCGGCAGGCTTGTTCGACTGCCATGATGCGGCGCCAGGAGCACGTCACACGAATCCGGATCGGATGCGATGAACCTGGCCAATGCCGGCCCCTCGAGGTCACCCGTGAGGAGCAGCCGTCGGCCTGCCGACTCCACGGCGAGCACGAGGCTCGTCTCATTGTCTGCCGCCAGCGCATCCTTCAGCGTGACCTCATGAACGTGTGGATCGCAGCTGATTGCGGCCGGATGCAGTACGCGGATGCGGCAGAGTGGATCGAGCGCGAATGATTCCCCCGCCACAGCGGATCGCACCGGAATCCCAGCCGCCCGCGCCAGCCGTAGCACCTCCCCCACCGCCCACGATTCGCTCTTGAGGAACGGCGGCGGCACGACAATCTCGCCCACGGCGAAGCGATCGAAAAGCTCCGGCACGGCATTGAAGTGATCGGTGTCGGCATGCGAGATGACGAGCGTGTCGATGCGTTTCACCCCCTCGTGCCAGAGCACGGCAGCCATGGCTCGCCTGGCCGCCGAGGGCGCGCCCAGTCGGCCGGCGTCATAAACAAGGCACCGCCCCGTCGGGCTCCTGACCACGATCCCGCAGCCGTGCCCCATCGCCGCCACAACGGCTTTCATTTCGGCGTGCTGAATATCACCCAGCCGCGGCGCCGCCACGGCGATCCAGCCCACGACCATCCACGCCGTGGCCACGCTCACCCAGGTGCTGATGCGGGTCAGCCGCTCCCACGCCACGACCAGCAGCATCGCCGCCAGCAGCAGATACCATCCCGCCACCCACCAAGCCGGCGGCCCGACCACCCACCAATACCCGCCCGGCAGGCCGGCTGCCCAGGTCACCACCGCGCCGATGCACCGCAGCGTGGCGTCGCAGGCCCAGCCACAGGCCGCCGCCAGCACTACCGAAACCGGTGCCGTCAGGAGGCAGAGAAACCCCCACGCCATCGCCACCGCCACCAGCGGCGCGATCAAGGGATTGAGAACGAGCCCCACCGGACTGACGAGGTGAAACCACGACGCCACGATCGGCGCCGTGACGGCCCACACCGCGGCGCCTGTGACCACCATCTCGAACGTCTGCCGACCGATCCGGCGAAGCCGCCGCTCGAGCGGCGAGCGACTGCGCTCGATGAGCCGCTCGATGGGATCCTCGGTGTCGGTGCGGGGCAGGGCGGCCGACGCACCGATCAGGACGGCGGTGGACAAAAACGAGAGTTGCGAGCCAATCCGAAACAGCTCCGGGGGGTGCCAGAGGAGCACCAGGATCGCCGCCAGTGCCAACGAATTGGCCGCCAATGACCGCCTGCCGAGGGCAGCCCCCAGACACGTCAGCCAGATCAGCAGCGTCGCCCGTAGGACAGGCGTCTCCGCCCGCACGACCACCATGTAGAGCCCGGTGGAGCAGACCACGGACACCAGCGACCAGCCACGGGGCAGGGCGAGTATACGAAGCACCTTGAAGAGCGCCAGTGAGAGAAAGCCGACGTGCAGCCCCGAGATCGACAGGATATGAATCGTGCCGGTAACCAGAAATTCGAGCGACTCCTCCCGCGGCAACGACTCCCGGCTGCCGAGGAGCAAGGCCGCTGCCAGCGGCGCTCGCTCTGGTGAAAGATGCTGCCGCAACACCTCCACGCCGCGGTCCCGGACCCGGTCGATCCAGGCCTTGGGCGACCATGCCGCTGGTCGCGACATCACCTTCACACACGCTGCCGAGTGGGCCCGCACGATCGACAGGCACCGCAGTGACCGGGCCCGTGTGCGGAAATCGAACTCGCCTGGATTGAGCGGAGGCGGAGGCCGCATGCCCCGCCCAAACACCCGCACCCGGCACCCTGCCACGACCTCCGGCGGCTCGCCATCCACGATCAGCGTCACCCGCCCGGAGGCCGGCCGCCACGCCGCTCCGCGACGGACGGCCTCCACCGCCACCACGCATTCACTGGAGGGCCGCTGCAGCGTGGCCTGCGCAGCACCGCTCCGCAGCGGGTCGATGACAGCTGCCGACAGCCGCCGCGGCGACTCCTCCACGACTCCATCAATCGCCACCGGCAGTGGCGACGACGTCAGGCTCCATGCCAAGTCGTCGGAGGAAAACAGGTTGGACCGAATGGCGGACCAACCGGCGGCCCCTGCGCCGACCGCCGCCAGCAGCATGAACGCCGCCCACCGATACCGTCCCAGGCCGGCCGATACGGCCCATGCCACCAACGCCACCGCGGCAGCCGACCACCATGCGACTGGCGAAAGATCGATCACTGCCGGCAGGCCACAGCCAGCCGCTACCGCTACCGCCACGGCAATGAGCGGCCGCTCGGGCAGCGGTTCCTTTCGTATGAGGCGACCAAGCCAGTCGGCGCACGAGCGGCCTCTCTCCGAAGCCATCTCGCGGATCATCATCCACAGCGACGATTCATCTCCCATACCTCAGATGGCGTGCGCGGATGGAGGGAGGGGCAAGTGAGAAAATTCACGATGCCATCCGGAGATGGCGTTTCACCCACACCACGGCCAACGCAACCCGGATTCCTCTCGCTCGCGCTTCGGGCTTGTATGGGTAAGCACTCCATCCAACCCCGCTCCGCATCCAACCCCGCTCCGCATCCAACCCCGCTCCGCATCCAAGCCCGCAGCGCAAGCAAGGGAATGCCGCTGGATCTACCCGACGGCCAACGCAACCCGGATTCCTCTCGCTCGCGCTTCGGGCTTGCATGGAAGGGGCATGAGGGCGCGTCGCCCGAACCGCGAGGTCATCCGCGGCGGCGGGCCTGCACGATCCGCGGAAGCCCAGCCATATCCTTGAGCGTCGGTTCCAGGCTCAAGGCCGGCTGTGCCGCCACGACCTGCTCGGCCGCGGCGGCCGTGGACGGGCCAATCTCCATCAGCAGCCAGCCCCCGGGCACAAGCTTCTCGGCGGCCTCGGCCGCCAGCCGCCCCACCAGCTCCACGCCGGTCGGCCCCGACACGAGCGCCGTCCGTGGTTCGTGCAGCCGCACATCACGGGGCAGGGCGTCAAACTCGTCCTCGCGAACGTAGGGCGGATTGCTCACGATCACATCCCACGGCCCCACCACCCGCGGATCGCTGAGCAGGTCGCAGGCCACAAACTCGATCCGTTCCGCGACCCCGTGCCGCGTCGCGTTGTCGCTGGCAACCGCAATCGCCGCCGGCGAGATGTCGGTGGCGACGAGTTCCGCCTGCGGTAGCCGTTTCGCCACGGTCACAACGATGGCACCCGAACCGGTGCCGACGTCGATGATCCGTGGCCGCTGGCTGATCGCGCCGGCAGCCTGGCAGATATCGAGCACGCGGATGACCAGTCCCTCCGTCTCGGGCCGGGGCACCAACACCGCCGGACTGACGATGAACGACAACGAAAAAAACTCTCGGCTCCCGACGAGATACGCCACCGGCTCCCCCTCGCCGCGCCGCTTCACGAGCGAGCGGAAACGGGCCCGCTCGTCCTCGTTCACAGGCACATCGAACGCCGTGTAGAGCGCGATCCGCGGACAGCCTCGCACGAAGGCCAGCAGGACCTCGGCGTCGAGCCGAGGGGACTCGCTGCCCCGGCCCGCCAGCCAGTCGGTTGTCCAGGTCAGCAACCGCCCCACCGTCCAGACATCGCCGCTCGGTTGTTCGCCTGCCATGCTCGAATCTCCACTTCGTCCGTGAATGGTGGTCTGGGAGGATCGATCTGGGTGCAGATCGCAGCGATCGACAGGCCGGCGACGGGACTTCAGGTCGAGACAGCCCTCGCGGAACGCTCCATCTCGCTTCTGCGCAACTCCCGTGCATGCCGCTCGATCGCCTCAATCACGAGGCCCAGTCGCCCGACCATCACCTGATCGAGCGTGAAACTCTCATTGATGCGGTGGTCGGTGAGCCTGTTCTGCGGAAAATTGTAGGTACGGATCCGCTGGCTGCGGTCACCCGAGCCCACAAGCGTTTTCCGTTCGGCAGACCGCTTATCATGCTCGATCTGCCGTCGGTATTCATAGATCCGCGTCTTCAGCACGCGGAGCGCCTTGGCCAGATTCTTGTGCTGGCTCTTCTCGTCTTGGCATTGCACCACGATGCCGGTTTCCATGTGCGTGAGCCGGACCGCCGAGGCGGTCTTGTTGACGTGCTGCCCGCCCGGGCCGCTCGCACAGAACAGGTCCTTTCGGTATTCATCCGGCGAGAGCGACACCTCCACGTCCTCCGGCTCCGGCAGCACCGCGACGGTGGCGGCCGAGGTGTGAATCCGCCCCTTCGTCTCGGTGTCGGGCACCCGTTGCACGCGGTGCCCTCCGCTCTCGTGCTGCAGCCTTCGGTAGATCGCCCCGCCCTGCAGACCCAGCACGAGATCCTTGAAGCCTCCCAACTCCGTCGGGCTGGCGTCGAGCACCTCGACATCCCAGCCTTGTTCGGTGCAGTAGCGGCGATACATCTCGTAGAGGTCGCGGACAAAGAGGGCCGCCTCGTCGCCCCCCGTGCCGGCCCGCAGCTCCATGATGCACCGAGAGCGGTCTGCATCCTCGTCGTCGGAGCAAAGGTCGAGCAGTTCGTCCCACTCCTGCTCCCGTCGCTGCCGCAGGCTGGGCAGCTCCGACTCGGCCAGATCCTTCAGGTCGGGATCGGCGCCGGCCGCCATCTCGACATGCTCGGCGATTTCGCGTTCGAGCGCCACAAACTGGCGATACTTGAGCGCCAAGCGGGCAAGGGTGCCGTGCTCGCGGGCGCTGGCCGACAGCCGCGCCTGATCGGCGAGCACCACCGGATCGACAAGCGCGCGTTCGAGTTCCTCAAACCGGGAAAGCTTGGCTTCGAGTTGGTCGCGCATGGATCCGGAGAACCGCCCTCCTGTGCTCACCGGCACTTCCGCACACGGCCGTTCAGGAGGCCGGAGCGTCGGCCGCCTTCTTCGGCTTCTTCAGGCTCGCGTAGCCCGCAGAGGCAAACTTCGACTTGAACTTCTCGATCCGGCCCGCGGTATCGACAAACTTCAGCTTGCCCGTGAAGAAGGGGTGGCAAACGTTGCAGATGTCCACCTTGATCTCGGGGACGGTGCTGTGCGTGTTGAACGTGTTGCCACATCCACAACGGACGACGGTGTCGAGATACTTCGGGTGAATGCCTTCTTTCATGATCTTCTCTTCTGTGTGTTCTTCTTGAATCTTCCGGGTGGGAATCCGCCAAGGATACTGGCTTCGCATCCGACGGGCAACGCGGGATGCCGGGGCCGCGGAAAAGCTGCGTCCGCCCCCGCCATTTCGGCTCCATTTCGGCTAAGGCTTCAGCTTTTTCTCCAGCTCATCCGCCAGCAGCCTGCTTCCGAACCGCTGCGGCGATGCATCCTCCCGGAGAAGTTTGACGGCCTCCTCCGTGCGGCCGAGTCCGGCCAGCGCACGGGCCAGGTTGCTGCGGGCCGCATCGGTCCAGCGGCTGTCAGGGGCCGCCTCCAAGGTCATCCGCCCGAGATAGTCAGCTGCTGTGGCGTTGTCTCCTTCGGCCAGCGTGAGCACACCCAGCCAGTAGGTGGCGTCTTCTTTCATCTGCTCAAAGAGCCGCTTGACGCCTGCGACCTGCTCGGGTGGCACGGCCTTCAGCGCGTCGGCAATCGCCTGCCTACCAGGCCGAGCCGCCAGGTAGCTCACCTTCGCGCCGTCGGGGCCATCGAGTTCGCCGCGAAACTCGCGCAACCGCGCTGCATAGAGGGGCCGCACGAACCGCGTGCTCCTGCCGCCCCCCAGACTATTGCCGCCCGTTTGCTCCGCAATCCGCACCGACATCACGGCCAACTCCCGACCAGCCGTCATCTGCACCCGGGCAGCGTCGCTCTGGCGGCGTGCCAACACCTCCCAAGGAAACTCCCACAGCCCAATCCGACGACCGCTGCCACCTGCTCCCGCCTGCTCGCCCGTCGGGGCCTCGGCTGCCGGCAGGGCCTCGACCGCCCGCGCCCCCACGTCAGACGCATCGAGTGCGAGTTCCATGCCACGTGAGCCCACGAGCTGCTCGTCCACAGCCCGCATTCGCCGGGAAAGGCACCAGGGATCCGCGGCGACGAGCACTGACAATCCGGCGATATCGCCAGCCTGCACCGGGTAGCTCCGGTCGGGAAACGAGAGCCGCTTCAGAATCGCAGGATCGGCGGCGGCCTGCCTGGCCGTGGCCACTCCGACCCCGCCGGGGCCAGCGATCGGCATGCCATAGGTCGGCTCGAAGAGCCAGGCCTCACCTTCAGCGATGACCGCCGGAATCCAAGCCCGGACGCCCCTGTCCGGATCGCCTGTGGCGAGCATCACACCATCAAGCCCCGCGTGCCGCACCAATTCAAGAAAGATCCACGCCCGCTGTGCCGGGCTGGCCCGGCCCGAGAGCAGGATCTCGCCAGGCAGAAACCAGCGGGTGCCCGGCGTGGACTCCGTCGCCGCCATCGGTGGGTCGCTGACGACCGCCAGCGACTGCACCGTCCAACGAAACAGATTGACGGCGATGTCGAGGTCCTCGACGGCGTCGCCCCGGGCGCTGGCGGCGATGTCGGCCAGCCACCGCTGGTCGCGCAGGGCCTGAATGTCTGTTCTTGCATCAAACACGGAACTGCCAAGCGATTCCGGCGTCGTGCCAGCGCGAAGCCGGTCGGGCAGAGTGGCAAAGAGCGGATCGACCTGCCAGGTAGCCGCGACGGGCGCCCCAGCGATCACGGCGGCGTGGCCCCACTGATTGAGCCGGTCGAAGACCTGTGCGAAGGCCGATTCCTCGTCGTAGTCATCGAGCCGGCCGAGCACGGCAACGGCGCCATCGAGTAGCTTCTCCCGGACATCCTCCGAGACCGCCGGCATCACCCGCACTTCTTCCTGAGTCGTGGGCGGCAGGGGCGGCGGCGGCGAGTCGCAGCCGATCGCGAGTGCCAACAGGCATCCGGTCACCAGGCATCCGGTCACTCGGTATCCGGTCACTCGGTATCCAGACAAGAGGCCCACGGTCACGGCACACTCGACCAGCATTGGCGGCCTGTCTGCGGCATGCCACCCTGGCCGCTGCGCATCATGGCCGCCCGTTCCCCGCGGATTCATCAGGTTGTCTCCATGCCTGCCAGACCATCCAAGCGGGCCTCGTGGATGCGCAACACCCGCTCCACGACTCCTCGCAGACTCTCCAGTGGCACCATGTTAGGGCCATCGCTGGGACTCTGAGCTGGATCGGGGTGCGTCTCCAGAAACAAGCCGTCGATGCCCACCGCAGCCGCGGCCCGAGCCAGCGGTTCGACCAGCGCCCGGTCGCCCCCGGTCGAATCGCCGCGGCTGGCTGGCTGTTGGACGGAATGCGTGGCGTCGAAGATTACCGGAACCCCCATGGCCCGCATCGTGATCAGGCCGCCAAAATCGTTGACGAGCCTGCCGTAGCCAAAAAAAGTGCCACGCTCGCAGAGCAGGATGTCGCGGCAGCCCCCCGCGAGCAGTTTCGCGACCACGTGTTTCATATCGGCGGGCGCGACGAACTGTCCTTTCTTGACGTTGACGGCCCGGCCGGTCGCGGCAGCCGCCAACAGCAGGTCGGTCTGGCGGCAGAGAAAGGCGGGGATCTGCAGCAGATCGCAGACCGCTCCTGCCGCCGTGGCCTGCTCGGGCAGGTGGACATCAGTGGTGATCGGCAGGCCCGTTTTGGCCCGCACCCGATCAAGCACGGCGAGGCCCTCATCGAGCCCCAGACCACGATAGGAGGACATGCTCGTGCGATTTGCCTTGTCGAACGAGGCCTTGAAGACCACGTTGACCGGTAGGTCGTCGGCAAGTGCCGCGAGCACCTCGGCGATGCAGAGGCAGAGGTTTTCATCGTCGATGACGCAGGGGCCGGCGATCAGCAGCAATGGACTGTCTGGTCCGCACTGATGTGGCCCGACCATCGCGGGCAGTCGGGGGTTCACGGGGGCATCCTTTCTTCAAGCGGATTGGCGTGCCGACGTTCGTGGCGACCGTTCTCGGCCACGAGGCTTCCCACGCCCTGAGAATCATACAGGCCCGGACCAGCAGACCGGCAGCCCTTGCAGATTGCGGCGCGCGCCGCAATTTGCAAGAGCCCCGATGGCGGCTGTCTCACTATGAGGCAGCCGCATGTCCTACGGGCGGCTACCACGCCACGGCTAGCGGATATCGCGAAACCGGCTCAAAACAGCTCGGCTGCTGAACTCCTCCTGATTGCGAGGTGCGGCGTCGGCCGTACTAAGAACAAAAATTTCCACTCGGGCGCATGTGGCACGCCAGATGCATCTCTTGAGCCGTCATCGGGGACTCAGGTCCCCGCCCCACCGCAATTTTGAAGTGGGGCCTCCGATCACTCCGGTCGTACGGTCGTCTGCCCCTGACCCGTGCGGCCAAGACAGGGTGCTCCTGTCGGGTCAGAGGCCCCACTTTTTTCTTTTCTTTGCGGTAATACGGGGTTTTCTCCGGCAGACTCTTGACGCGTGTGGGCTCGGTGCGCTACTGTGCGGAGTTCCGGGCGGCTGGATTTCCGCGCTCCGAGAGCGTGCTTCCGTCCCCGTCGGGCCAGCGTAGCTTCAATTGGCAGAGCACCGCATTCGTAATGCGGGGGTTGTGGGTTCGATTCCCACCGCTGGCTCTCATCTGCTTCCCACGCTCGCTTCCAATGCAAAGGGCCGTTCATGGTCGCCACCGCAAAGATTACACCTGCTGCTCTCGATATTCGCGAACTCGTCACCGGCACGGGACCGTTCGGCCCCGCTGAAATCCGCGGTCTCACCCAGGCTCTCGGCAGCAACGCAGCCGCCCATCGTGACGTGCGGGCAGCGGTCCGCGAACTGGAGCAGACGGGCGACCGCAGTCCGGCCTCGTCGGTGAGGCTCGGCGTCTGCCAGTATCTGCTGGGCCGCTATCGCGAGGCTCTCGACACGCTGCGATCCGCCGACGGCGGCGCGCTGGCCCTCTACCATCAAGGTCTTGCCCACGTCGCTCTGGAGACGTTCGACAAGGCCCAAGAGGCGTTTGAAGCGGCGAAGAAGTCTGGCTACGACGCCGTTGTCTGCGGCGCGGCGGCAGCCGAGGCCCTGCGGGCTGCGGGCGATCTCGACCAGGCCCACAAGGCCATTGACGCCATGACCGCGGGCAAGGATGGTGATGCGGCCCACCAGTCGGCCGATTATTGGGCCGCGAAGGGGGCGATCCTGGCCGACCGCGGCTGCCCCGCCAGCGAGGTGGCCGAGGCGTTTGAAAAGGCGATCGCCATCGATCCTGGCCATTCGCACGCCCTGTTTGCACTCGGCGTGCTCAACGATCGCGCTGGCAACGACGACGAGGCTCAGGCCTGCTACGAGCGGTCCCTTGAGCGCTACCCGGCGTCGCTGGGTGCGCTGCTGAATCTCGGCATCATGCACGAAGATCGCAACGACTTCGCCAAGGCCCAGCAGTGCTATCGCCGGATTCTCGAGGCCATCCCTGACCACCCTCGGGCAAGACTGTTTCTCAAGGATTCCTCGGCGTCAGGTGATCTGCGCACGGAAGAGCAGGAGCAGAAGCAGCGGGATCGCATCGAGCAGGTTATGGGCCTCCCGGTGAGCGACTTCGAACTCTCCGTCCGCAGCCGCAATTGCCTGCAGAAAATGGGCATCCATACCCTCGGCGATCTGGCCCGGACCAGCGAGGCGGAGATTCTCGCCAGCAAGAACTTCGGCGAGACCAGCCTGGTCGAGATCAAGGACATGCTGGCCTCCAAGGGCCTCTCTCTGGGCCAGTTCGCGGCCCCGGTTGCGGTGGAAGAGCCGGAACAGGAGCAGGCCGAGCCGTCGGCCGACGAGCAGGAACTGCTGTCGCAGCCGATCACCGAGCTGAATCTGTCTGTTCGGGCCCGGAAGTGCACCACGAAACTCGGCATCAACCTCATCTCCGAACTCGTCCGCCGGACGGCCGAAGATCTCATGGAATGCAAGAACTTCGGTGTTACCAGCCTCAACGAAGTCCGTGAAAAGCTGTCCGAGCGGGGCCTCAAACTCCGCGGCGACTGACCGGAATTTTGGGCGACAAGTGCCCTGCTTTGTGCGAAAAATAACCCTTCTGAGGGGGGTTTTATTTGCGTTTGCTTCCGGTTCCCGGTACCGTTGAAGCATGCAGTCAGGACGCATGGCTCAAGCGGAGGCCGCGTTTGGCTGCGCCCACACCGGAAAGCCCAATCGGATGACCTCAGCCAGCCTCAAGGCAAAACCTGTTCGCGATCTTGCCCGCCTTGCGAAGCAGCACGGCGTAGCTGGCTGGCACGCCATGCGGAAGGATCAACTCATCCGCGCGTTGGTCCGCAAGGCCCGCGCCCGGCCGCCGGTGGCGGCAGCAACCCGCAGCACGGCTATCCCGCTCCCGAGCAACCGCCGCGACGGCCGACCCGGTATACCGGCTTCTGTGGGCGTACTCGCCGGTGCGAATCCCGCAGGGATTTCAAATGGAGGGATTTCAAATGGAGGGCCCGCAAGTGGAGGCCCAACCGCAGGTCGTGCCAGCGTGGGCCGTGCCGGGGCCGTGGCACCGGCTCAGGATCCCGCCGTTGCCCTCCGGCTCCAACAGGCCCGTGAACGCCTCCTGAAGGCCAAAAATCTCTCCACACCGCCCGAGGGCGGCCGTTCAGCCCGTCCCGTTCGGGATCGCATGGTGCTGATGGTTCGCGGCCCCCACTGGCTGCACGTCTTCTGGGAACTCACCGCCCGCAGCATCGCGCGTGCTCAGGCGGCTCTTGGACAGGAATGGCACGGTGCCCGTCCGACCCTGCGGCTGATCGAACTGGAGAGCGGGCTCAACGCCTCGCCTTCCGAACGGGTGGTCCGCGAGATTGCGGTGCATGGCGGGGTAAAGAATTGGTTCATCGACATCCGCGACCCGCATCGTTATCGCTGCGAGATCGGCTACCTGGCGATCTCCGGCCGCTTTCATGCCTTGGTGCGGAGTAACGCCGTGACCATGCCGAGCCCCCCTCAGGGAGACACCTTGGACGCACACTGGGGCGACATCGTAGACGACTGCGAGCGAATCTACGCAATGAGCGGCGGCTTTTCGGCCGAGCACTCGAGCACGGAGTTGCAGGAACTCTTCGAGGAACGGCTCCGCAGGCCGATGGGGCCCCCGGCTGCCCGCTGCACCGGAGCGGAGGACGACGACGCCGAAGATGGCACCCCGGCCTTCGAACTCGAAGTGGACGCCGAGATGGTCGTTTATGGCGTGACGCAGCCGGGTGCCTACCTCACCTTGCAGGGAGAGCCGGTCAAGGTGCATGCTGACGGGACGTTCCGCGTGCGCGTGGACATGCCCAACCGCAGGCAGGTGCTGCCGATCGTCGCCAGCACGGCCGACGGCGCCTCGCGGCAGACAGTGGTGATGGCGGTGGAACGCAACACCAAGTCGATGGGACCGGCCGGTCGCGAGCAGCAGGATTGAGCGGGCGAGGACGATGCCGGGATTCTGAATCTTTTTGATTGAAAGCCAGCAGAAGGAGCGTGCGGCGATACGTTTTCTGTCATGTTCGTGATGCGTCGATCCATGTCGGTGAGCTCTTAACGAGGCTCGTTGGGGGCCGATTGACGGCTCCGGTCGCGTGTACAGCCGAAGGCTTCCGGCCTAACCAGGAAACTGGTCTCCGCCGGGAATACCGCTCGGATCACATGCCCCGGGACCCAGGCACCCCCGTCTGTTTTTTAAAACGAGCTCTCCGCATCACACGGCGCCACGGCATTGCGGTGGAAAACGTATCGCCGCCTGCTTTCCCTGCACACGGCACAACCCGCGGTCATCAAAGCCCGCAGCGCAAGCAAGGGTAATGCGGGCAGCCCCAGGGCAAGCGGCGTGGATTCCCTCGCTCGCGCGTCGGCTTGCATGAAGAGGACGGCGTCCTTCCTTCCTGTGACCTACCGTCGCGGGCCGCGGGCGGCCTGCTGGGCTGCCCAGGCCTCGAAGAGCGGCTGGGGCTGGCCGCGAAACACACTGGCAAATGCCTGATCGAAGGGCGTGCCGGCGTCGAGTTGTGCGACGAGCGCCTCGAGCCGGCTGACGCTCGGCATGATCGCAGCGATGAAGCCGCCCCCCACCGTGGCCATCGCCACTGGATCGCCACGGCCGCCGAAGAAGTCTGCGGGCGAGCCGCCCCGCTGCACCGCCGCCGGCAGATCACGTCGCCAGGTCTCCACCAGGTCTGCCTTCGGTTCGAACTTCATCGCGACCGCACGCCCGGCTCCCTTTGCAAACCAGGCCGGCACGCCCCGTCCGAGCAGCGCGGCAGTGGTCATCTGTTCGGTGAGGAGGGCGCTGGCATTGGCCTGGCCATGGTGCTTGCCTGCCGAAGGCTTCTCGGCTGACGACTTGTCTCCCGCGGGCGGAACGACAGCGGCGTAAACCACGTCGCCCAGAACACCGGCCGCCGCCGTCACGCCCTTGGGCCGGTCGTCGGAAAATGCGGTCTGCCAGAAGCTCGACAGGTCGTACCCTTTCGCAAAACCGAAGGCGACGATGCCCCCTTTGACCAGCGGCGGCTTTCCTCCCATGACCTCCTCCCGGAGCCGGTCTTCGACCGCTTCGGCCGTGTTGGCAAGTTCCTCAGACTTCGCCGCCGACAGGTTGGCAACCACCAGCACGTCGCCACGGTCGATCACCACCGGCTTCTCGTCGGGGATCGCCCTGGTCCAAAGGCTGCTGGCGGTCTGAAACCGCACCTTCTTCAGCTCGTCATGTGAGAGCTTCTGCGACCGGCCGGCGGCGGTGAGGGTTTCCAGGTCAGCCTTGGGCGTGAGCAGGTCGAGCGTGGCCCCTTGGTCGATCCATTTTTGGATCAGTGCAATCACGTCGTCGGCCAGCGGCGGCTTCCCGAGTGGCATCCGCTGGCCCTCGATCCCGGCCCCCTTGAGCTTCTTGATCAGCAGGCTTTCCGCACCTTTGCCCGACACGACCGGGCTGCCGCCGCGGCCTCCGCGGAGCAGCCGCTCGAGCGTGACCATGCTCAGGTTCGCCTCCGGCTGCATGGCGTCGTGGCAGCCCGCACACTGTTCGAGCAGCACCGGGGCGACATCCGCCGCAAACGACACATCACCAGCCTTGAGCTTCACGGCCACGATCGGCTTGGTCGGCGCAACAGCGGGAGGGGGGGCGGTGGCCTGCCGCGCGAGGCCGTCGATCGGGGCCGTGGGATCAGGACCGTCGAACGGGGCTCCGACATCGATCCACTTCATCAACACGCCCAGATCCTCGGGCGAAACCTTGCCGCCCCCGCGAGGCATGTCACCACTGAGAATCACCTCCACGAGCCGGCTCGACTCGCCGACGCCAGGCTGCACCATGCCCGTCTTCATCAGCCCCGCGTACGACACCATCTGAAAGCCACCCTTGCGGCCTGCAATGTGGCAGCCGCCACAGTGGCGAGAGAGGATCGGTGCCACCTGCGCGGTGAACGTCAGAGCGGGCTTCGCGGCTGGCTGGGCCGCGGCGACAGGTTTTGCAGCCCCTGCAGCCGGCGATGCGGTATCCATGGGCTTGCCGGCCGGCTTTCCAGCCGCCGCCTTGGAAGATGAAGCCTTTGCAGCCCCCATCTTGAGCGGAGACGGCGAGATGCCGCTCACATCTGCGCCCTCCAGTTCGAGATCATTCCGCAGCGATCGGCAGCGTTCCCAGAGGCTGCGGAGGCCGGCCGTCGGCGCCGTGCCCTCGGCCGCCAATGCTTCGATCGCCTGCGACGCCTCGGCCACGCGTGACGCCGCCTTTCCGGGCTTGCCCTCGTCGAGCAGTTTTTTCCCAGCGTCGAGGGTCTCCCGAATCTCCTTGAGGGCGTTGACCGCGGCTCCGGGGGCTGGCTCCGCCGCGGCCGCCGAACCGCTTCCCAGCACCGCCACGAGGCAGATCACCGTCAGGGACATGAGGACGTTCATCGCTTTTGCTCGCGAGGTAAATGTGGTTGCCATCGATACGGTCAACATACGACTGCCTCGCCTATCTTTTATCGGCCGCCCGCAGCAGTCCACCAGCATCCCAGCCCAAATGACACTGCCGCGATGACAGGAACGACGATCACGTAAGCATAGATCGCCCGGCGGGAAAGCGTGACGCTGTTGAGGGAATCCCGGGAGGAGTGAGCCCCGTCGGCTTCCACGGCAGAAGGGAGTTCGAACGAGTCGTCGGCGAATATTCCCCCGGCCGCCGCCACTCGAGGCATCTGCAACGACGCCAATGACCGCTCGACCGCGGCGTCTTCAAACGCCGTCGGCTCGTGCTCAGGCGCCGCCGCGGGCACGACGACGCGGGTGCCACACTTTGGGCATGGCAGGGTGTTTCCTGCCCAGCGTTTGGGGACATGCAAGCGAGCCCGGCAGCCTGTGCAGCGAAACCCTATCGGCATGGATGCCTACCCAATCCGTTGGCCGCGGCGCGGCACGTTGCGTGGTCGCGTTTCTTGGTCGTGCTACCGGTCTGCGAGGGAGTTGTCTGACCGATCCGGCCGCTCCGGCCTGCTGGTGCCCGCCTCAAGCGCCATGATCCCACTGGCAGTGGCGGTGGCCACCAGTGCCAGGAACCAGGCCGCACCGATGACGAGCCCGACCCGGCCGCAGGCAGCACCGCCGGATTCGTCGCCCAGAGAAGAAAGCAGGGCACCGAGCCCCAGCACAATAGCGATCACCATCGGCAGCAGGAGCGTCAACAACACCCCCCATGAGAGCAGCCGACGTAAGAGTTCCCGCATGAACGTGCTCGCTTGTGAGTCCGTGACCAACAGTTCCAGTCCAAACCGCTGGAGCGCAGTCTGCCGCCAAAGCGGAGTCTGCTGGAGCCGACAGAGTGCCCCTCATTGTCGGTCAGGCACGTTGGTGCAGTCAAGCAAAGCCGCTCACTGGGCCCAACGGCCAGCGAGCGGTAAACTGCCGTGCGTTGACAGGATGTCATCCCGTTCGAAAGGCTCTGCATGGATTGGACGCGGCCCGCGGTATTGTTTGGTCTTGCGAGCCTGCTCGTCGTGGCACCGGCATGGTCCGACGAGGTCGAACTGGCCGACGGTCGCGTGCTGCAGGGGCGGTTCGTGCTTCTCCCAGGGGTTGCTATCGCCCCCGAGGCCGAGGGCGGCACGAAACCCTCCGGCGGCACGTCGATCCTGATGTGCGACGATGAGTTGACCCGCACCATGGTCTCGAAGCGGCGAGTGGTGAGAACAGCGCCGGGCCAGGGCGGCGGCGGCGAACGCATTCGCATCCCGCAACGCATTCCCGAGAACGGCCGCCGCGTGGTCGGTGTCGGTCAGATTCTGGGGGCCACGCCATTCGACGAATATGGCCGCCGCATCCTTTCGCTCAACACCGTCGGCGGCCGGCTCGACATCGTGCAGGGGATCACGCAGATCGCCGCCCGCTGGTCGAGCGTCGAGGGAATTCTCACGGAGCGACCCAATCTGCTCGACATGCGGATCGCGACCTCATCGATCCCACGCGACGTGCTCAAGCGGGTGATCGACCAGCATCTCGACCGCACGAACCCCGATGATCGACTGCGTGTGGTGCGGCTGTTCCTGCAGGCGGAGCGGTACGACGACGCCAAACAGGAACTCGACGAGGTCCTGCGGGATTTTCCCGATCTCGCCGAATTGGCCCAGCAGCGGAAAGACCTGGCCTCGCTCGCCGCCGCCAAACTGCTCGACGAGGTGCTCCTCCGCGGCCGCGTCGGTCAGGATCGGCTGGCGCTCGACCTCCTCGAGCAATTCCCTGCCGACGACGCCGGGGGCGAGACGGTCGAAGCGGTTCGTGAAGCCCGCGATCGCTATCGCGAGCGGCAGGAGTCGGCCCGCGGAGTCATCGAAGCACTGCGCAGCCGCCTGGCAGAACTCCGGGAGGAGGGGGATCGCCGCGACGCCTCGGGAATCGTCGATGAGATCGAGCAGGGGCTTACCTTTGCGTCGCTCGACCGGCTGGCGACGTTTGAACGGTTGGGCACCGACTCCGATACTCCGGCTGAAGCCGCCCTGGCGATGGCGATCAACGGCTGGTTGCAGGGGGCGGCGAGCGCCGACCGCAACCTCAAGCTCGCCCTGTCAGCCGTGCGGGTGCGATCGTGTGTCGGCGACTATCTCCGTGCGACAGACCGAACCCAGCGCGACCAGATCCACGCGAGACTTGAGCAGGAGGAGGCCTTCGACGCCCCGACGGTCGCGGCGATCGCCCGCCAGATGCGGCCTCCCTTCACCCCACCCGCGGAGATCGCTCCAGGGCTGCACGAACTGGAGGTGCCCGGCCTCGAAGGGGAGGGGAGCTTTCGCTGTCTGGTGCAGCTGCCCCCTGAATATGATCCGCTCCGAAAGTATCCGGCGGTCGTCTCGCTGCATGCAGCCTTGTCCACCCCGCAGAACCAGATCGACTGGTGGGCCGGCATGCCGGGCCCGGATGGCCAGCGTCGCGGCCAGGCGGCCCGCAGCGGCACGATCGTGATCGCTCCCGCGTGGCCCCGCGACCAGCAGACGTCCTACGAATACTCCGCGCGGGAACACGCCGCCGTACTCACGGCCGTCCGCGAGTCGCTGCGGCGGTTTGCGATCGACACCGATCGCGTCTTCCTCTCCGGACACTCGATGGGAGGCGATGCCGCCTGGGACATCGCGCTCTCGCATCCCGATCTCTGGGCAGGGCTGGTGGCGATTTCTCCTGCGGCTGGCAAGTATGTCAATCACTACTGGCACAATGCCCGCACGCTGCCCATCTATATCATCGGCGGTGAGCTCGATGCCGCCACTTTCGGCCGCAACACGATGGACCTCGACCGCTACCTGGCCAAGGGCTTCGACGCGACCTACGTGGAGTATCGCGGCCGTGGCCACGAGCACTTCTCCGAAGAGATCATGCGGATCTTCGACTGGATGGGCCGACGGCAGCGGACGTTCTTCCCGTCCACGATCGATGGCGTATCGATGCGGCCCTGGGACCGCTTCTTCTGGTGGGTGGAGATGGAACGGCCGCCGGGCCGCACGATGGTGCTACCCTCGCAGTGGCCGCCGCCCCCGGGCATCCGGCCGTTTTCGATCGAGGCCAAGACGATGCCGGCCAACAGTGTGCCGGCGAGCATGCTCTCGGTGCACTGCGGCGCCGACCGCGTGCGGATCTGGCTCTCGCCGGAACTCGTTGACTTCTCGCGGCCGGTGACCGTCTCCCTCGACGGTCAAAAGCTCTGGAAGGACCCGGTCGTTCCCGACAAGCGGCTCTTGCTCGAAGACCTGCGACTCCGGGCCGACCGTCAGCATCCCTTCTGGGCGGTGATCGACTGGGAGAAGCGGCCTCAGGCGGCCGGCCAGCAAAAATGACGCCGACTTCTGCGACGCGGCCCGAAGGATTCCAGCTGATCTCGTTTGTCTGTGAGACCGATGCCGACCTGCTACCGCATTTCGTGCGGTGGTATCGGCGGCTGGGCGTGGAGCGATTCCACCTCGTCCTGCATGGCACGTGGAGCCGGGACACTCTCACGATGCTGGCGGGCCTGCCGGGGGTCGACTGCTCGCGGTGGGTCACCAAGCCGTTCTGCAGGTCGCTCAAGTGCGATGAGATCACCGCCATCGCGCGGCGATACGTCGGCGATTGGGTGGTGTTCGCTGACGCCGACGAGCTTCTTGAGCTGCCAACCGGTGACCTGACTGAGATGGTCGCAGCCCTGGAA
>CAMCQY010000045.1 GCA_945877135.1 Candidatus Kuenenia stuttgartensis | reverse complement strand
TGGCATGGCGGAGCGAGCCATGCGGATGGGGGCGACTCTCTCGATCGACAGTGCCCCGGGCCGCGGCACGAGGGTTCGTGTCGAGATGCCTGGCGAGTCGCCCCCCGCCGGCTAGCAGCCCCAACACGCGTCAGACGTGCACGGGACGACGAAAATGTTTCGCGAGGAAATTTTTTCCTGCCTGGCAAATTTGCCAATGGTGGCCTCCGGGGATGGTGCGTATTGTTGAAGAGATCAGGCGGGGACATTTCTGACTGGCGTGTGCCGGTCGTTGCCGCAGCCTGTGCCGGTGTACCACTCATCTCTTCGCTTCGGTATCGGAGGAATCACCCATGCAAATCGTCGCCATACGTCGAAATGCCGGTTTCACGCTCGTGGAACTCCTCGTCGTCATCGCCATCATCGGCACGCTCGTTGGGCTGCTGTTGCCGGCCGTGCAGGCTGCCCGCGAGGCAGCCCGACAATCGTCGTGCACGAACAACATCAAGCAGATGTCTCTCGCCGTCGCCAACGTCGAGTCGGCGCTGAAACGATTTCCCACGTCTGGGCTCTACAAGCAGGCCTGGGCGGCGGGCGGGTGGAACGGCACGGATAAAAAGGAGGGCTATGGCACACCGCTGTTGCCGTGGACGTTTCAGATTCTGCCTTATAGCGAGGAAAAAGCGGTCTACGACAAGCGATTCACGGGGACAGGATACCGTGACTTCGGTTCGACCTCCATGCACCGCTTTCCGATCAACATGTATTCCTGTCCGAGCCGCGGGCTACGAATCTCGCAGACGGCTCCCAATGGGACGAATTACGGCGTCAACGGAAGCGCGTCCCCGCTCCTCGACTATGCGGCGGTGACCGGCGGCGGCCATGGCGGATTCCTCGAACAGCTCAACTGGGACGGTCCGACAGGTGCCAACAACGCGTGGCTCGAGACCAACTTCAATTCCATCATTCAGCCTGGCGGCTTGGTGGACTGGGGCGGGAACACCAAGCCCGAAATCCAGTATCCGTCTGTCACTGTCGGGAAGGTCACGGACGGCCTCTCCAACACCCTCATGTTCGTCGAGAAGGGCATCACGTCGCCAGCCTGGTACACGGGCGGATCATCGGACGCCGGCTATTTCGATATTCAGAACGACGATGGGACTTGGACGCACATGAGGATCATCACGGCGACCCACTATCCTAAGCAGGACGGAGAGGTGAATCGGAGGACGTACGGCTCTGGCAGTCCCACGGACAGCAACACCGTGAAGGGCAAGGATCTTGGGCCGGGCTCGGCTCACCCGGGTGGCTTCATGGCCGCCTTCGGCGATGGCTCGGTGAGGATCGTCAACTTGACGGCGGATACCACCGTATTGAGGAATCTGATTCTGCGGTCCAGTGGCAGCGGACGCCAGGGGGAATTGAATTAGGTCCAGGCGGGTTCGGTCGTGGGTGAGCGGCATCTGGAACGCCGCTCGCTTGATCATTCACCATCTCAACGGAACGGTATCAGAAAATGGCGTACAGGTATTCTCGCGCCGGGTTTGTGGCGGTGGTCGTCGCGATCGGTCTTGTCACTGGCTGCCAGCCATCCCCGCAGCAGCAGGTCAAGGATGCGTACCGCGCTGGGTTTCGCGAGAATGGCCGTCGGGTGGCCGTGTTCTATGCGACTTTCATGGGGTCACCAAAGAAGCCGGTGAGCGGCCCGAATGGCTTCAGCGGACCCAAGGATGAGGCCGAACTGCGGAAGTTCATCGCCGCTTCTTCTCCGGAGGCCCTCGAGGACATGGGCATCAAGAGTGCCGAGGCGCCCGAACTGTTTACGTCCGAGCGGGATGGCCAGCCATTTCGGGTGCGGTACGGGATCACGGGGCCGACGACGACGTCGTATGCCGTGCTGTGCGAGGCAAAAGGCGTCAACGGTCGGGTGAAGGTGTTCAAGAGCGATGGTTCGTCATTGGAGGTCGCTGCCGACGAGGCGGAGGCCTACATGGCGGGCAAGCATGACGTGGCGTATGATCCGAAGAGTTCGCTTTGATGGTATGTGACGCATTCGGTTCTGTGGGCCTCTGCTCACAGATAGCGGATGAGACTGGTTCGAGGGAGGCCCTCGTGGTGCACTCACCGATGGCCGCGATGACCGACATAAGGCTCATGATCGTAGACGACCATCCCCTCTTTCGTGAGGGGCTGGCCCATACGCTCGGTGCCGCGCGGGGCATCGTGATCGCGGCGCAGGCGGCCAGCGGCCGCTCGGCTGTGGAGCAGTGGGGGCAGGTGCGGCCCGATGTGGCGATTATCGATATCAGCATGCCTGGCATGGACGGCATCGACACCGTTCGGCACCTGAGGGCCCAGGATCCCCGAGCGAAGGTGCTGATGCTCACGTCCTCGGAGGAGCAGGATGACGTCATCGCGGCGATCGACGCCGGCGCGCAGGGCTATGTCACGAAGAGCATCCGTTATGCTGACCTCGTCGCGGCCGTCCGTGAGGTGCATGCCGGTGGCCGTCCGCTGGGCGAGACGGTCGCCCGCAAAATCGCCCGTCGCGATCGCGACAAGCCCTTGACGGCGAGGGAGTTGGAAGTGCTGTCCAAGCTGCGGGACGGGCTGACCGCCGTGGAAATCGGCGACAAGTTGGCCATCACGGCGCGGACTGCCCGGGCGCACATTGAGGCCCTGAAGGAGAAACTGGGGGCCGTAAACAGTGCCCAGGCCGTCGCCCGCGGCTTTGAATTGGGACTCTTGTCACCAGTGCGGCGTGATCGCTGAGATGGTCGCACCACCCGCCCTGGCGGGCGCCGGGGCGTTCATTCGGACGCAGCGGTCGCCCCCGCAGTCGGGGCCTGCCAGCGGTCTCGCGGCGTGTTCAGGAGCAGGTAGACCAGTTTTCCGGTCTCCGAGACGCGGGGGCTCCCTGGGTCCAGCCGGTCATCAGGAGACGTGCCCTCGGTGAAGCAGCCAAATACGCCGTCGCCTGGGCAGAAGTTCCAATAAGACCAGCTGATGCCACGGCGGTCGAACATCTCGATCCATGGCTGTGCTTTCACGAGGTCATTATCACTGGTCTTTTGCCACGACGCCGCCGCCCACTCCGTGACGAAAAGCGGCAGCCGCTCGGCGATTTCATCGATCACGGCATGGAAGGTATGGCCGGCGGCATACGCGTGCACCACATACGCAACGTTTTCATGGTCGAGAGGCGAGTCCACGACATCGTGCCAATCCTGCCCTCGGCTCATCCCAAAGGAGCACCAATCGGGCGTGCCGACGAGTACGAGGCTCTCTGGAGCCCGATCACGGATCACCGGGATGACCTCGTTGGCATACGCGACGATGTCGGCCCAGCGCACCTCACGCTCCGGAGCGATCCCCGCCCCGCCGGAGTGATTCGGCTCGTTGGCGATCTCGTAGATCACGTTCGGCAGCCTGGCGTAGCGGGCTGCCATCATGTCGAAAAACTGCTTTGACTCGTCGATGAACATCAGCGGATCACCCGGATGATGCACGTGCCAGTCGAGGATGCAGTAAATGCCATGCTGGGCACACCGCCGCACGATCGTGTCGATGATGGCCTTGATCTCCTGCTTGCCTGCCGCGTCTTGCTCGAGGTAGCCGCCCTCGTGCAGGTAGACCGCCACCCGCACGACGTCGGCACCCCACGTGGTTGCGGCTGCATCAATCACCCGGCCGTCGCGATAGAAGTCGCCAAACCACTGCAGACCGTGCAGGGCGACGCCACGGAGTTGCACCGGCTGCCCGGCCGAGTTGACGATCGCATTTCCCCGTGTGCCGAGGTGCCCATGCACGGCCACGGGGGAGCCTGCCGGCGGAGCCGGCATTGGCTCGTCGGCCGAAGCCGTTATCGACACCACGGCCAAGAGAAAACCGAACATGACTGCGGCGGCACGCCACCGGGAGGTCGTCTGGGTTGGCTGGAGGTGGCTGCGGAGTTCGAGAATAGGGCGCGTGGAGGCAGGCATGCTGAAGCGGTCCGAGGATGGAAGTTCTTCCCGTCGCCATTCAAGACCAGACGCAGCCGGGCTGCTATTGGCATTTTTGACGGGGACGCCGTGGCCATCCTGTGCGGGTTTCAGTCGATGAGCGTCTCCATCTCACGGACTGATCCCGCCCCTTCAGCGGCACCTTGATCACGAACCGCCGGCGACTTCGACGCGGCGGGGCGAGTCTTTCGTCTTACGGACCTCGACCGTCACCTCCTGCCCCGCGCCAGCAGTGGCGGGCACGCGGAGCGTGAGCCTGTTGCCTCCCTTTTCGAAAGGCACCGCGCCCGTCTTCGCAAGGTCGATCCGCTTGCCGCCGATCCACGCGGCCGTGCCCTCGGGCGCCGTGATCCGCAGGTCCAGCGGGCCGGTCGCGTCGAGGCTGATCTCGCCTTGCAGCCAGAGCGGCTGGAGCCCCGAGCCGCCGGCAGCCACGAGTTCATCGAGCGGCAGACCGCCGGCGGTCTTTCCGTAGGCCGACTTCCAGCGGAGGCCCGGCCCCTTGAGGACGAGCTTCTCGAACTGGCCGTCCGAAGGAATCGCGTCAGCCGCGGCCTTGGCAAGATCGGCCGGCGGATTCTCGAGCACCTTCCATCGCTGGATCGTGGGCGTCGAGCGGATCGCATAGGGGCCGGGTTTGCCGAGTTCCGACACGAACCGCGCGAGATCCAGGAACTCCTGCTGCGTGAGAAACGATGTCAGCCCTTTCGGCATCAGCGACTTGCCCTCGATCTCTTCCTCGATCTCGGCTGTCGGAATCGTGATCACCTTGCCCGTTGCATCGCGGAGCCGCACCCGCAGTTCGTCGCGGTCCACGAGAATGCCGGTGTGCACCTCGCCGGCGTCGGTCATGACGTTCCTTGTGACATAGGCCTCCTTGATCGACGCGTCGGGGGTGAGAATCGAGGCGACGACGTATTCGGGGGGTGAGATCGAGCCGACGGCGGACAGCTCCGGGCCGATGTTACCGCCGGCCTTGGCGATGGCGTGGCACTTCATGCAGGCGATCTCCGCGCGACGGAAGATCGCCTCGCCGCGGGCCGGATCCCCCTTCGCGACGACGTCGGCCGCGATCTTTACGATCTCCTCCTGCGACGGTGGCGACGGGTTGGCCGCGATGCCCGCGGCCTTGGTGAGTGCGTCGGCGACGGCTGGCTCCGAGCGACCGCTCGCATACATGTGCCGCAGGAACATCTTTGCCACGTCGGCCGACGGCGGTCGGGCCGAGAGCGCCGCGGCGAGTTTCGCCGGACCGTCCCGCCGATCGAGGAGGGCATCGAGCATCTCCGTCGGCAGTTTTCCCGCCGTCGTGGGCGTCTGCGCAGGGGCCGCCGCGAGCACGTCGGCCGCGCGGGTGGCGGCTGCCGCCGTGTCGATCCTGGCGAGCGCCGCGATCGCGAACAGCCGCACCGGTTCCGGCCGATCGGCCGCACAGAGCGATTCGATCGTGGCCCTCGCCTCGGGCGTGCCGAGCGTGGCCAGCGCGAGAATTGCCTGCCGCTGCGGCTCGCCGCCGGCACGTTCGCCCGCCGCGAGGTTCTGCAACGCCGGGATCATGGAAGAGTCGCGCCAGGCGGCGGCGAGCTTGATTGCCCGAATCTGGTGGCCGCGATCCGGCCCTTCCAGCAACGGCCGCAGCGGGCCGAGGCCGCCGGCGGGCTTGATGCCGCGTTCGACGGCCGCCTGCAAGAGGCCCTCGGCGATCACGGACCGTTGGCCGTCGGAGAGTTTCTTGGGCTCGAGAAACTCGGCGAAGAGCCAGCCGAGTTCCTCGGGGCCGCCACGCTGCAGCAGCATGCCGACGGCGTCGCCCACGCGGTTTGCAGGGAGCCGGCCGCTCTCGAGGAGCGTGACGAGCGGTCGAGCCGACCCCGACGCACCGCCCGCCGTCACCGCCGGCACCCGCCGCGAGAGCGTCTGCATCGTCTCGCGGAAGACGTATGACAGATAGTCGTCCTGCGGCATGACGAGCGATTCGATCGCGATGTTGATCGCTTCCTGATCGCGGAAGAAGCTCAACGCTCGCAGGGCTTCCAGCCGCACCAGCGGATGCTCGTCGGCTACGAGTTTCCGCAGTCTGCCGAAGACGTCGCCCGCGCGGTCGCGCCAGAAACAGAGCACGCGGGTGGCCGCCGCGCGGGCCTTCGGCTCTGGTGAGGCGAGGAGCCGGTCGAGCAGTTGTTCGTTCACGACATCCTGCGCCTGATAGACCCAGAGACCCTCGACCAGATGGTGCTGGTATTCGGAATCCTTCGGGTCGAGCGCGGCCAGCCACTTTTCGGCGGCGGGAATCACCTCGGCCGCCGGCCGCGAGCGCAGTTCAGCCCGCGCCCGATACCGCGTGCGGTCTTCGTATACCTCGAGCGCGCCGAGCACCCTTTCCGTTGGCTCACCGGCGATCTTCGTCGGCGCGACGAGCGGCCGATCCTTCGCCTTCACCCGCCAGATCCGGCCGTGGAAGTGGTCGCGATTCGGGTCGCGCAGCGAGTGCTGCATGTGGCCGACAAGGGGGTTGTACCAGTCGACCAGATAGAGGCAGCCGTCTGCACCAAACTCCAGATCAACGGGCCGGAAGTTGGGGTCGTTCGACTTGAGCAGCGGATCCACGGGATCGGCCGCGAACCCGGCGCCGTCATCACGCATCTTGTATTGGAGGATTCCCTGGAAGCCGATGCAGTTGTTCAGCAGGTAGTTGCCCTGTGCGTCGTCGGGAAACTGCCTGCTGCTGACGAACTCACAGCCCGAGGTCGGACGCCACTGTTTCTGCAGGAACTGTTTGAGACTGGCGTGCTTCTGTGGATAGTCGACGTCCCCCGAGAAGGCGGTGCCGAAGTAGTTGGCACCGCCCGAGGCGTCGGCCACGAAATACTGCCCCCAGCGGTCGAACGTTTGACCCCAGGGATTCGCGAAGCCGTACGACACGAAGACGTCGAACTCCTCTCGCTTTCGGTCGTAGCGGAAAATGCCGGCATTGGAGCACCGCTTCGGGCCACGGATCGTCTCCACCGCCGTCTGATGAAACGTGCCCTCCTCCATGAGCAGCCCGCCGGCCGGATCGCTCGCGAAGGCACCGATCGCGTGGTGCGAGTCGGCCGAATCGAACCCGTCGAGCACGATCTCGCGGATGTCAGCCTTGTCATCGCCGTCGGTGTCTTTCAGGAAGACGAGGTTCGGCTCCTGCGCGACATAGAGCCCGCCGTCGGCGATCTCGAGGCCGGTCGGCAGATGCAGGCCATCGGCGAACACCGTCTGCTTGTCGGCTTTGCCGTCGCCATCGGTGTCTTCGAAGATCAGGATCTTGTCATTGACGGGCACGCCAGGCATGTATTGTGGGTAGCCGGGCATCGTGGCGATCCAGAGCCTGCCCTTCGCGTCGAACGTCATCTGCACGGGGTTGGCAAGCTCGGGAAACTCGATCTCCGAAGCGAAGAGATTCACCTCGTAGCCCTCCTCGATCTCCATCATCGCCAGCGACTCCTCGGGGGTGGTCTTGGGGGCGAGCGTCTTGACGTTGGTCTCGGCCGGCTTCAGATCGCCGGTTCCCGAGTCGTCGATCACGTCGGGCACCGGCTTCCCTCGGGCCACGTCCCAGACCCGGCGGTCGCGGACGGCCGTCATCGCCCGGAGTTTCTTGAACTCGGCAGGGAAGTTCACGGTGCCGTAGGGATTCTTCCGGCCGCCGTAGATGTAGCAGCCGTTGACGCCGCGATGGTCGTAGAAGAACTGCAGATTCTTCTCGTTCACGGCCGCCCGCAAGGCTGCAAGATCGACCGTTGGTTCGGCAGGCCGCGGGCCGAAGAGCGCCGCGTCGAGCATCCGGCCCACCTCCCGATCGCCATGCTCGTTGAGATGGATGCCGTTGATCGTCCAAGCCTTCGTCGACTGGGCCATCTGGTCGCGGCTGGGGGTGAAGAGATCGACGAAGGCCGCGCCCTCGCGGGCGGCCACCTTTTTCATCGACTCGGTATAGATCGCGATCCGCGCGTTGTTTGCCGAGCCGTCGGGCAGGCCCGGCCGTTTCAGGTTTTCGTGGGCGATCGGCGAGACCAGAACAACCTTGCGAACAGGCTTGTCGCCGCGGCCGGCGGTGCCGTGCCCGTCACCCCGATCCCAGCCGCCGCCGGGCGAGGTGTAGCGGTCGATCGAGTAGGGATCCTTTACGAACGCCGCGAGATCCTTCTCGAATTTCTCTACGCCGGCCGGCCCGGCGAACGACTCGTTGAATCCGAACATCGCAATGACAACATCAGGTGCATGATCCACGAGGTTGCTGCCGTGGTCGTGGAACCCCTGCGAACGCAGGCGGATCGTGAGCTCATCGCCCGACCAGCCGAGGTCGCGGACATACAACTCGTGTTGCGGAAACCGCGAATGCAGGAACGTCTCAAAGTTCCCGAAATACTGCATCCTTTCGGCGAGCGTGTTGCCGACGAGGATCACGTGGTCGTGAGGCCGGAGTTCGAGCACGGACGAATCCGCGGCTGCTAAGGCCGGGCACAGGCAGGCAGCCGCGATCGCCCAAAAAATCGGCAGGAAAGTGACTGGGAACGACAGGAAGTGCAGACGAATGACGGCCATCGATGAGGTGTGTCCGGAGTTTTTCAGCATTTTTGAAATCCTATGGTCAGCTTTGACAGAGTCTTGAATAGTGAACGACCATCCCGCGTCGACTTCAGCCGATGAGCGCCTTCATCTCGCGGACGGCCTGCGAGAAGCCCACGAGCACGGCTCGCGACACGATCGAATGGCCGATGTTGAGCTCGCCCATCCCTTCGAGGCGGGCCACCGGCACGACGTTGCGGTAGGTGAGGCCGTGGCCGGCGTTCAGCTCGAGCTTCGCCTGCCGGATCATTGCCCCGGCCCGCGACAACTCCGCGAGTTGGGCATGCCGCTCAGCGTCGGTCGTGGCGTTGGCATAGCAGCCGGTGTGCAGTTCGACCGCCGCGACGCCGAGATCGACCGCGGCATCGATCTGCCGCGGGCAGGGGTCGAGGAACAGCGAGACGGCGATGCCGGCCTCGTGCAGCCGGCGAACCGCCTCCGACGTCGCGGTGCGGTGGGTGACGATGTCGAGGCCACCCTCCGTGGTCACCTCCTCGCGCTTCTCCGGCACGAGCGTCACCTGATCGGGCTTCACCCGACAGGCGATCTCGACCATCGCCGGCGCGATCGCGGCCTCGAGGTTGAGCTTCACCTGCACGGTGGACCTCAACACCTCGAGATCGCGATCCTGAATGTGTCGGCGGTCTTCGCGGAGGTGAACCGTGATGGCGTCGGCCCCGCCGAGTTCGGCGAGCGCCGCCGCCCACACCGGGTCGGGTTCGACCGTGCGGCGGGCCTGCCGGATCGTGGCCACGTGATCGATGTTGACGCCAAGCGTTGCCATTCGACCACTTTACCTACGGACGCAGCAGAACGGTAGCGAAAGTCACATTTTCAGCAGGATGACGCTCGTACCGCGGGCGTCGAACGGGTCGAACGGCACCTCGTCACGCCAGGAACCGCGCCTGTTCCTCGATAAAGGCGATGTTTTTCAGCATGTCCTCTTGGAGCCGCGGCGTGTCATGCTCGAAGTCGATGGTCACAAGAGCGTGATATCCGAGGGCATGGATTTCCTTCAGGCAGTTCCCACAGTCGGCGGCACCCTCACCGATGACGGTGTTGCGGCAGTCGAGGTCTCCCATCGTGATCACGTCCTTGAGGTGGAAGCTGATCATGCGGTCACGACCTATCGTGCGGAGGCATTCGACTGGCTTGAGATCGGAGCGTGTCCATTGGCCGACGTCGCAGCAGGCGCCCACGTGTTTGCCACGATGTCTCGAGTGCTCGAGCACGATGTCCGGGTGCCAGTACTCGGACTTGGTGCGCTGGTGGTTGTGGAGGGCGAGTTGCATGCCGTATTCGGCGACGAGCGGCTCCAGCATGTCAATGGAACGGGGGGGTGGCTCGGAAACAATGGAGATGACGCCAAGACTCTTCCAGAACTCCAGCATCTTCCGAGCCTGCTCCGGCGTTCCGTTGAAGTCGGCGAAGACGCTGGGGAAAGAGATGCCGAGGTCATCGGCGCGGGATTTCAGCTCCTTGCGGGCATGCTCGGGCATGTTTTCGTCGGCGTTGACGCCGGGGCGCTGGGCGTCGAGTTTGAGAATGCTCCGCGGCTCGAAGCAGCGAAGGCCGACCTTCGCCGCCATTTCAAGCCCTTCGAAAAGAGGCACGCGACGGTATGTCCATTGCTGGACGCTGATCTTCCAACCGAGCTTCGTCGAGTGGGGATGGCCTGGCTCGACTTGGCTCGCGACCGCGGCCAAAGAAGTTGAGAGGCCGGCGGCGGCGGTGTGCGCGAGGAAGGTACGGCGATTCATGGATGGCTGGATTCGGGTTTGGTGGCGAGATCGAGCGTGGTGGCGTTGAAGAACTCGATGCTCTGGGCCAGCTTGGGCATCGACTCGAACCAATCGTACGAATACTCGATTCCGATCATGGTGGGCTTGATGCCGTGACGGTGGAGCTCCTGGAAGAACTCGCGGGTTTTTCCGGCTCCTGTGCCCCAGGGCACGTCGTGGCCTTTCGGCCCGCGTTCGTGGAGATCGTGCATCTGGACGGTGATGATCCGGTCCTTCAGGATCCGGACAGCCTCGATCGGATCGATGCCGAGTCGAAGCCAGTAGCCGAGATCGGGAGCGGCTCCGATGCGTTTACTCCGTCCTTCGCAGAGGGCTTGCACCATCTCGGGACGCCAGAGGTGCGGCGATATGTCGGGTCCGTGGTTGTGGATGCCGACATTGATGGCATATTCGTTGGCAAGCCTGTCGAGGAGGTCGAGCTGTTCGGCCTTGGGTTCGCAGATAAAAGTCTCGACCCCCAGTTTGTTTCCGAATTCGAAGAGCCTGCGGCAGGCGGCTTCGTCGGAAGGGATGGTCTGAGCGTAATACACGGGCATGCGGACCCCGGCGGACTCGAGCTTCATACGGATCTGAAGCAGTTCCTCGTCGGAGAGGCTCTGGTCGAAGTTTTTCGGAATATCCTTGCTGACTTGCTGCATGAAGCTCAGCCCGCCGATGAAGGGAAGGCCGAGTTCGGCGGTCTTCTCGATCGCCTCGAAGAAGGTGAACTTGTGGAAGGTATAAGCCTCGATCCCGAGCCGCCAGCCGAGTTGCTCCTGAGCCCGCATGGCGGGAGTCAGAAACGCGCTGGGGGTGGTCGGGGCCGGAAGATCGCCAAGGACGAATTGCGCCGCGTCAAGATAAAAGCGAAGCATTGTCGCATCTTCGAAGACGTGCGGGCTGTGAGCGAGAGCGGAGTAAAAGACGCGGCCTTTGCCATAGTTGCGGATCCAGGCGAGGGCGTAGTCGTTGTCGGCACGCAGGCAGGAATCGCCGGGCGGATAGGTCGAAAGGTCGGTTCGGTCCACGTCGATCCTCAGCAGGACGCGGACGTTCTTCCGCGAGTATGGATCGTGGAACCGGAAGATCTCGTCGGACCAGTCGTAGCTTTTCCCCTCGAAGACCCGAAGCAACGGGTGATCGCGATCGTCGAGCGCCATGACGACCGGTTCTTGCAAATATCCACCACGGTGATTCGCGCCCCTCGCTCCGATGATGTGCCCGAACTCCGTCCAGTCCTCCACGGGAGGCCACTGCCACTTCATGAAGGCGATGGACGTTCCGTGAACACCCATGAGGCCGCCACCGCCTGTGACGAACTCGAGCAGATTCTTTCGGCGTTCGGGCTCGGGCACGCAACTGCCGATGCTGTTGTTGAGGAAAACGGCGTCGAACTGGCGGAGTGAATCGCGATCGAAGAGGGCTGGATCTTCACTGACGGTGGCTTCGAATGCGCCGGTCCTTTGCCCAAACTGCTTGAAAGCCTCGCTCCCCGCGAGGATTGAGGCGCGGTGGCCGTCGTACTCCACATTGCGATTGAAAATCAGCAGGCGGCGGGGCTTCAATGGCCGGGCAGTGGCCTGGCCGGGCAGCGCTTTCTCGATGCGCACGCGCTGCGCGGGATCCTGAACCCACGACACTTCCTTTTCCTCCGCTTGGCACGGATTCGTCAGGAAGAGAGCGGCTGCACACACCACTGCGAGGACGTGAGATTCAAAAATGTGGCGCATTCGCTGGGACCCCGAAAGAGAGAACGTTGGCGCATCGGTGTGAACGCATGCGGGTACGTTATCGCTTCAGTGGCACCTCAGCAACCATCATCCCGACGATGCACGAGCGATCTGCCACGGTCCGGAAGCCATCGGTGCGGACCTGGCAAAATTGACAATGGTGCTTCGGGAGACTCACGGTTCTCATATGGGGTGGTCGACCTTCAACAGCGGTAGCATCGCTCCGGCACACCCGCCCGAGAGTGCCTCCGCCGGTTGATCTCGTTGCCTTCGGTCGCGCACCCCTGACCGTCGTCGTCGACTATGCCGCGTGCTCGTGTTCGCTCGATCGAGCGACCATCCGAGAAGCCGACGAGCACGGCTCGCGACACGATCGAGTGGCCGACTTACAGCCCCTTCTTCAGCAGGATGACGCTGTTGCCGCGGGGCGTTCGCACCTGCAGCACCACGCCCTCCACCGGCGACTCCTTCTCGATCGCCTCGGCGAAATCGCCGATCGTCTTCACGGCTGTCTTGCCGACCTTGCGGATCAGCACGCCCGGGCCGATGCCGGCCTCGGCCGCTACGCCGTCGTTGTCGACGCGATCGACCACCACGCCTTCGAAGCCCTCGTAGGCGTTCTCGGGAAGCGAGGCCTTGTCGCGGACCTCGATGCCGAAGGCCTCCGAGTAGAAGGTCTCCTCGTCCTCGGCGGACAGCTTCCGGCTGCCCGAGCCGTCACGCTTCGCGATCTTGTCGGGCAGCGGCTTGACCGAGATGGAGAGCGTCATCGGCTTGCCGTCCCGCAGCACCGTGACCGAGTGCTGCTTGCCGATGGCCGACTTCTCCACCACTTCCTGGAGCGACCGGGGGCCGTCCACAGCCAAGTCGTCGAAGGCGGTGATCACATCGAGTTCCTGGATGCCTGCGTCGGCCGCCGGCGTGCCGTCCATCACCTCGGTGACGAGCACGCCCTTGCGGCTCTTCACCCCGAGCTTCGAGGCCATCTCGTTGGTGAGCGGTCCGATCGACACGCCGAGGTAGCCACGCTCCACCGAGCCCTTGGCGATGAGCTGGCCGCTCACCCACTTGGCCAGGTTGATCGGGATCGCGAACCCGACGCCTTGATAGGCGCCGGTATTGGAGGCGATGGCAGTGTTGATGCCGATCACCTCGCCCGCAAGATTGACGAGAGGCCCGCCGGAGTTACCCGGGTTGATGGCGGCGTCGGTCTGGAGGAACTTCGCCCGGCGGATGCTGCCAAGTTCGCGTCCCTTGCCGCTGATGATGCCGGCACTGACGGTCGTCTCCAGTTCGAACGGATTGCCGATGGCGATCACCCAGTCGCCGATATCGAGCTTGTCGGAATCGCCTAGCTTCGACACCGGCAGTTCGTGGGCATTTTCCAGCTTGATGACCGCAAGATCGCTGTCGGGGTCGGTCTTGATCTCCGCCGCCTTGAACTCGCGGCCGTCGGGGAGTTCGACCGTCACGGTGTCGGCTCCGGCAACGACGTGGTTGTTGGTGAGCACGAGGCCGTCTTTATCGACGATCACGCCCGAGCCGACGCCCGACCGCGGTTGCGACTGGCCGCCCTCCGGCTGGTTGAAATCGAAGCCCTCCGGCACCCCATCCTTGAAGAAGTCTTCGAACGGTGTGCCCTTGAAGGGGTTTTCGCCGCCGCGGTCGGGCCCCTGCCGCTGACCCTGCCGCTGTCCGCGGCCAGACGCGACCTTCTTGGCCTTCGTCTCGCTGCGGACCACCACCACGCTGGGGATGGCCTGCTCGGCGGCGTGGCGGAATGCCCTGGAGAGCGAGTTGGCGTGCATGAGCGCCTCGGCCGTCGCGGCCGTTTCGTCGCCGAGGGCGTGTGCGGCCATGCCGAGCACCGCGGCCGTGGGCAGTGCGAGCGACAGGAAAACCCGCTGCAGTCGCGACGGGCAGGAGGGGTTGGGGGCGACCATGGAACGAACGCTTTGCATGAGGTTCATAAAGGAGCACTCAGCCTTTCTGGGTGGAGTTCGCGTTGATTATAGGCCTGCGACCGTATGGCGCGGAGGCAGCGGGCGTCAGGCCTGTGGCCTCGCGGCTGCAAACGCATCCATGCCGGCTGCCTCGCGGGCACCGGCTTCATCGCGTGTCTGAAATGTCTCTACGCGGCCGGCGCGAGGCTGGTTCGCCGGATGGCGGAAATTGTGTTTTTGCCCGGGTTTTGCGGCGTGTTGCGTTGACAGGCCGCTACGAAGAGGCGTACCTTTGGCAGATGGATAAGAACGCGGGCCTGGTAGGGAAGGCATGAAGCGAGCGGACCAGCAGCAGCCGAAGGAACACCAGCGGGGCGGCCAGCCCCGATCGGACCGTGGCGACCGGCCCGAAGCCGTCATCGACATTGCGGAGTGCCAGCGGCGGATCCAATACGAGTTTCGCGATCCCTCCCTGCTCGTGGCCGCCTTCACGCACGCGTCGGGGGCCCAGCACCGCCTGGCGTCGAACGAGCGGCTGGAATTCCTCGGCGATGCGATTCTGGGGTTCATCGTCTGCGAGACGCTGTATCAGCTCTTCCCCGATTCGCTGGAAGGGGACCTGACGCGGATCAAATCGGTGGTGGTGAGCCGTGAGACCTGTGGGCGGATCACGGAGCGGCTGCAGCTGATCGACTTTCTCATTGTCGGCAAGGGACTGGCGCTCAACCGTCCGGTGCCGGCGTCGGTGCTGTCAGATCTGTTCGAGTCGCTCGTGGCCGCGATGTATCTCGACGGCGGCCTCGAGCCGGTGCGAGCCCTGGTGGCACGGATGCTCGAGCCGGAAATCGTGAAGGTGGCCTCAGGAGAGCAGGGGCTCAATCACAAGTCGCTGCTGCAGCAATTGTCGCAGCGGGATTATGGCGTGACGCCCACCTACGAAGTGGTCGAGGAGGCGGGGCCCGATCACAGCAAGAGCTTTCACGTGTCGGCCCAGATAGGCCAGCGGCGGTATCAGCCTGCCTGGGGCCGCAACAAGAAAGAGGCGGAACAGAGAGCCGCCTCCAACGCGCTCTCCGAGTTGCAGCTTGAGTCAGCGGGGCGGGGCACGGCCGACGGGTAGGCAGTACACGTTCTCCGCAGGCGACTTCGTTCGCCGGCCGTGGTCATGCGGCCGCGATGGCGGGCAGTTCGTGCTTGCGGATCTTGTTGCCGGCCGGGTCGGTGATCAGGCCTCCGAAGCAGAGGCACGCATGCGTCGGGGGCTCGAGCATGCCGGCCCCAGCCTGCTGTGCAGTGAACACATAGGCATACTCGAGTCGATTCGTGCCGCTCCCGCCACTCCACCGTGCCATCAGGGCCTGGCCGCGAAATCTGAACTCGATACCGGGCACGACGCCACGAACCGCCGACACGTGCATCGGCTTGGCGAACTCGAGCACCCAGACCACTCGCTGGCCCGTCGCCGCCACGAAGGGGCCTGATCGCGGCCCTTCGATTCGCACCGCCCGCTCGTCGCGCGCTGCGTCGAGGTCAAACTCGATCGCGACAGGCGAAGAAGCGTTGCCGGCCACGTCCACCTGCCGGACCCGCCACCGGTTCAAGCCCGGCTGCGGCGCGTAGCCGCCCCAGACCGCTGTTGTCGGATGCCACGAGCCGCCGTCGCGGCTGTACTGCAGCATCGCATCTTTTTCCTGTCCCGAAACGGCAAGATTCCCATTCGACGTGATCCAATCGGTGGTCGACGCACCGGTATCCTGCCGGAGTGCCACCCGCAGCGGAGCGGCCGAGCGATCGAGCCGAAACGTGAGCGTCGGCCCCAGGGGCGTCGTCCTGCCGGCGGCATCGACCACCCTCGCAGTCACTCGATAGGTGCCGTCTCCTCCGACGCCCACGGGCACGAAATGACGGGCATCGGTCATCACGGCGGTGCGGAAGTCATATCCGTTGAAGCTATATTCGACCCGCTGTCCTGCCGCCAACGGACGGCTGATGGAGAGCGTGGCGTCTGAGGTGATGCGGTCGTTCGCGCGGCGACCGGTGTCTTGAGCCAGTGAGAGCGAAAGGCCGGCCGCGCACACGCGCCGTGGCTCCATGGCCTCGATGGAAAGCGAGAGCGACTCCCGTGACATCACGCGGTCGCGGCCTCTATCGTGGTGCATGGTTCCTCCCGGAATCCCCCATGAAGCGGGGTGGCTGTCCAGGAAGCATCGGCATTCGATGCCAAATTGAAACACGTTTGCGTGGCGGACGCCCGCCAGTTTGCCCAGACGGCATGCTGGCGTTGGGGGTCAATCGCCCCAGGTGGTCTTCAGGCGATGACGTCGTCGGTCGGCTCAACGTGGCCGATCGCCAGCCGCGTGCGGCCCCCGTCACCGGCGAGGGTACGATAGAGAAAGGCCGTCCCTCAGAGCCTGCCGAGTCCAGAGTTCAGGGTGTCGATGTTTGCGAGACCTTCAGCACCGGTGACGGTGATCATCGTCAATTTTAATGGCGGCGAGTATCTGCTGCGATGTCTGTCCTGCCTCGCCGAGCAGGACACGCCGCCTGAGCGGATCGTGCTGATCGACAACTGCAGCACCGATGGGTCGGCGGCCGCTGCCCGGGAGTGGGTGACACGGGATGGGCGGTTGGCGGCCAGGCTCGAGCAGATCGATTCCGCCGTCAACTCGGGGTTTGCGGTGGCCAATAACCGCGCCGTCGATGCCTGCACGACCGAATTCGTGGCCCTGCTCAACCCCGACGCGTTTCCCGATCGCGGTTGGCTCACGGCGCTGGTGGCCGCCGCGCGGCAGCATCCGGAGGCGGCTTCCTTCGGATCGTGGCAGCGGCTCGACGGTCGGCCCGGCCTGCTCGATGGCGTGGGGGATGTCTATCACATCAGCGGCGTCGCCTGGCGGGATGGCCATGGAAAGGTTTGTGGCGAACGCTACGAGCCAGACGGCGAGATCTTCTCGGCGTGTGCCGCCGCGGCGGTCTATCGGCGACAGGCATTCCTCGAGGTGGGTGGCTTCGACGAAGATTTTTTCTGCTACTTCGAGGACGTTGATCTGGGGTTCCGCCTGCGGCTGGCGGGCTATGCCGCGCGGGCGGTGGCTGCCGCGGGCGTGTCACACGTGAGCGCTGCTTCAACGGGTGGCTCGCGGAGCGACTTTGCCGTCTATCACGGCCACCGCAATCTCGTCTGGTGCTTTCTGAAGAACATGCCCTTTCCGCTGGTGGTCTTGCTTCTCCCCGGTCACATCGCCCTGCTGTTTTACGATCTAGCGTTGTTCACACTGCGGGGCTGCGGGGCTGCGGTCGTGGCAGCCAAGTGGCATGCGATCGTGGGCCTACCGAAATTCCTAGGCAAGCGTCGGGCCGTGCAGGCCACGCGTCGGGCCAGTTGCCGTGAGATCTGGCGGATCATGGACCATCGCTGCTGGCCGAAGAGCCGTCGAACAAGAGCCGACGAAGCAGGCTAGGCGAGTGAAGGCCGCCTGCGGGATGCCAAGACCTCTCGGCGAAAGGCGGCGGCCCACACCAGATTCCCCGCCAGGCAGAGCGGGAGGAGCCGCAGAAAGGTCGGGAGATACGTTCTTCTTTTGCTGCAGCGCAGCAGACGGACGAAGATCACTGGCAGAACGACGGCGGGAGTCAGGAAGGCGAGGACGGGAAACCGCAAGAAAAGCCACGAACGGGGACGCTTCAGGATCAGTTGGTCTGCTGCGGAGGCGGTTCCCATCTTCGTGTTGTATCGAAAGAACTGCTCGCGGCCCTCGCGGTTGCGGTGCAACACCTCCACTCTGGGATCGTAGACAAGCTCGAAGCCCTGCTGCCGCATCTGATGTGACAGCAGCACGTCCTCGCCGAGCGTCTGATCGGGGAAAGCGTCGTCACTGAGCAACTCGGCCCGGTAGGCGCTGTTACAGCCCAGAAGAAAGTTCCGATTTCGCTGGGGCGTTTTATCCTGGGGGAAGTGCCGGAAGAATTCAAGGAAATAGACGCCGCAGCCGGTGACGCATTCAGGATTGAGAATCCCGAGCGATCCACCGGCACCGCCGATGGCGGGATCTGTGAAGTGCTTTTCCAGGGCGGCGATCCAGTCGTGGGGCACCACGCAGTCTTGGTCGACGAAAAACAAGATGTGTCCCCGTGCCATCGCGACGCCGCGATTGCGGGCGGCGCCCGCCGAGAGTCGCGTGGGCGAGAGGACGAGTGTCACGTCCGGAAACTGCTCACGCACGATCTCCCCGCAGCGGTCGCCGGAACTGTCGACGACGATGATCTCTGCACGACGTCCCTGCGTGGCCCGCTGCACCGATGCCAGGCAGGCGGCGATCGTGGCGGCGCCGTGATAGGCCGGAATGACGACGGAGATATCGACGTGGTCGTCAGTGGTGGCCGGTATCGCCGATGGTGGCGGGGTGGTTGTCATGGCACCTGCCGGCTTCCTGCCCGGAGGCACACCTGACGATAGAGTTCCAGATCGCCCGCGATCATTTCGCGAATCTGGTCGGCGAAGGGAGCCAGTTGCTCTTTGATGTCGGTCGAGCCAATGTTTTCTCGCTGATCGAGCTTGATGTGCGACGGGAACTGTAGTTCAGCGGCGACGCTGGCTATGAATTGCGGAAACCGCTCCTGGATCCCAACGATCTTCACCCGCTCAAGGTTCTGCAGGGCCTTGTCAACGAGGGATTCGGAATACTCGACGGTCCAGTCGGCGAGCGGGCAAGGCGCTAGGTAACGGATCTGCGAATTGACGATCTGGTATTTGACACGGTGGGCATCGTTCAAGAGTTCCTGTGCCGGGATTCCGTAGACACGCGCATAGTGCCCGATGGCGGACGCCGTCCTGGCGAAGGGCTCCCGCAGGCAGGTGATGATTTCCCGATCCGGGAACAGTTCAAGCAGTTCGGAAAGGCTGTAGTGACCCATGACGAACCGTCGCGAAGTGACGAGATCGAATCGGTCTCTCAAGGCATCGAATGGCAGATACTCCCCCTTATTCGCCTCAAGCTCGTTTGCGGCGGGAAAGACATCTTCGGGAAATGCCTGGCTCAGGATCGTGCGGAGCGTAGTGCCGGCAGTTTTTGGTATGTGCAGAATCGCATACCGCTGCGGTGCGGATGTGCTTTCGCTGTGAACCGCTGGGATGGCCGCCGCCGCGGCTTCCGGCGCGGATGTGGGCATCGGCACGTCTTCGCGGAGCCAGGTCTTCTTGCGGTTTGGCGGGAAGGCCAGGCTGTAATCGACCACGACCTTGTGAAAATTCGGACCGTAGTGGGGATCATTATCGATCTCCCTGCCCCAGGTGCGCTTCATGTGGGCGATGTCGCGTTTGAAGCGTTCGATGGCCTCGGGCCTGAGGTCCGATCCGCGGGAGATCGATTCCAGGTGGGTCAATTCCGCCTGTGGCGTGCAGATGATCTGGTAGCCACGCTGGCCCACCTTCAGGCAGAGGTCGATGTCGTTGAAGGCCACAGGCAGGTTTTTCTCGTCAAACCCGCCGACCTCGTCGAAGACCGTCCGACGCATCGCCAGACAGGCTGCCGTGACGGCCGACATGTTGCGGGCGATGCGTAGATGGTTGAGATGGCCGGGCGCATCGGCGGCCACTCGTTCGTAGACATGGCCCGCCACCGGCTCGATCGCCCCAACTCCCAGGATCACGCCTGCGTGCTGGATCGTGCCGTTTTCATAGAGCAGCCGGGCCCCCACCGCCCCCACCTCGGGCCGCACGGCCTGCGCGACCATATTCGCGAGCCAGTCGGGGTGTCGGATCAGGACGTCGTTGTTGAGCAGGAGAAGAATCTCGCCCCGCGACTCGGCGATTGCCTTGTTGTTGATCGCCGAGTAGTTGAACGGGCCGGGGCAGGGGAGGATCCGCACCCTCGGGTCGGAGGCGAGGCGGTCGAAGAGGCGGAAAGTCGCCGGTTCGCAGCTGTCGTTGTCGGCGACGATCACCTCGAGGGCGGGATAGTCGGTGGCTACAAGCAGTCCGCCGAGGCATTTGCCCAGGACATCGGCCCGGTCGCGGGTGGGAATGATCACCGACACCAGTGGAGCCGGGCTGGGGACCGTCCGGCGGACTTCCAGCCATCCGGGGGCGCCGGGCAGCGCAGCCACGGTGGCACCGGACTGACCGGTGCGCGTCAGATGCTCGGTGACCACCTGCAAAGCGGAGTCGTGGTCGAGACTATCTGCGACGGGGGTATCGGTTTTCCGGCGGGAATGGTGAAGCACAAGCGGGAGATGGCGGATGCGTGTGGCTGTCGTCGCCGCACTTGCCCGCAGAACGAGGTCATAGTCACGGCAACCTCGAAAGCCGGCGCGAACGCCTCCGATGCTCTCGATCAGGCTGCGTCGCACCACCTTCAGATTGCCGACCATGTCGTAGCTGAGCATCATCTCCGGGTTCCAGCCCGTTTTCATGATCGACCGGTGCCGCTGGCCGGCGTCATCGATCCGGTCCTCGTCGCTGAAGAGGATGTCGGCATCGGGGTGGGCGACGATCTCGGCGGCCATCTCATAGAGGGCCTGCTCCGAGAGGAGATGGCGGGGATCGAAGAACGCCATGAACTCGCCGCTGGCAACCGCCATCGCCGCCTTGGCCACAGCGGCGTCGCGGGTGTCGGCGACCGCGTCGGCAATCCGGATTCGCGGGTCGGCGGCGGCCGTATCGGCTAGCAGTGTTCGCACCGACCGCGACTGCGCCGCCGCTGGTCCCAAGGCGATGCAGAGCTCGGTTGCTGGATAGAGCTGCCGCTGCGCAGACGCGATGCCGGCCCGGAGGTGCGCGGCATTATCGGTGAAGATCGGCATAATCACGGAGAACGTCGGCCGGCTGGGGAAACGGTCGATGTGGCGGGCGATCGCCCTGCGATCCGACTCGCTCAGCGTGTCGAAGCGGGCGATCCACTCGGTGTAAGGGGCGACAGGGGGCCGCTGGGTTTCCTGGATCGTCCGCACCAGCCTCGCGCCGCCGGGCAGTTTCATTAGCGCCGCCGCAGTGCGCAGGCAAAAGTGATGGATCCGCTGGTGGCGGCGGATGATCGTCAGCAGGGCAACGGTGGTGTCGGCAAGCCGTCTTGGCAGGGGCATGGTGGCAGCGCTGGAACGTTTCTGTCGCGGCGGCATCAAACGGCGAATGGCCGCCGTAGAAACCCGTTTCGGAGCTCCTGTTGGCTCGAGCATTAGCTTACAGGAGCGCAAGCCGGCTGGGCATCGCCGCTCGGGGGGGCATCGATCGCTATTTTCGCGAGAAAATCGACTAAAAGAGCGAATTCAATCGCGTACCCTAGAATCAGCGGCTGTGAAACTCGCTTCCGTCCCTAGTTCCGCCATGCCACACGCTCACCGCCTCGACGACACGCAGATCGAGCGTCTGCAGACTCTGGGAACGGATTTTTTCCGACTGTCTACGTTGCGCGAGTTACATGTCTTCAGTCGGTCATTGGCTGCGGAATTCCCAGTCGATCTGGCCTTCGCGTTTCTGCTCGGTTCGTGGACACGGCAACAGGAAGCTGATCCTGACTCGCCTTTCCTGCCCCATCTCGCACTCGCCGAAGACCTGTCCGCAGGCATGCTTGGCGAGCGACCGATCATCTTCATGGGTACGAACTATTGGGCGGCAAAGCCATACTTGAGCCTGGAGTATCACATCGAGAAGGTCACCGCGTATGCCAACCACCTGAAACGTATGCGCGAGGTTTTTCGGAAAAACAGGGTTGTGTTGTCGATCATTCCCGAAAAGGACTATGTCATCGACAAGCACTTCCTCAAGACGGGTCGTTTTCAATTGGTGGATCAGGCCATGTCACATCTCGCAAGACTCTGCGCGGACATGGAGATACCCATGCTGTTCAGTGAGTACCTTGCGGCACTCCGTGCATACGAAACGGAGGCGGACTTTTCCTATTTGGATACGCATCTACCGGGGAAGCACTACATCCAAATCTTTTCGCGACTTCTTAGCCAGTGTGGCCATAGCTGGCAGGACATCGACGGAGTTTTCACGATACTCGACAATCCAGGGTACGGGGATCTTCACGCGGAGTTCGGTGACGTAGCGACGCGGCCTCCGCTGCCCAGGTTGCCAGCACTCAAAGCAGAACGGCTTGCTGTCGTTGCCGGCACACCATCATTTGGCGAGCCGCTGGGGGCGACATGGCAGTCGATTTCCAATCAAGCACCGTTACTGCCGGGAAAGGTGCTTGTTCTCGGCGATTCCCACTCCTCGATACTGGCCGAGAAGCGGCTGACCTATTTGTGTGCGGCAACCTTCGAGAAGTGTGTCTTTTACTGGAACCCCGTGGGGGTGCGAGAAGCGCCGGACCCGACCGATGCCGACTTTGTGATTCTGGAAACATCGCTGCGATTCGTCTTGTAGGACTGTTGTTTCGAAAGGGGACGATGAAGCTCTTCGTACACGTCGGTTACGCCAAATGCGCCTCGACATCCCTCCAAGAAGCCCTCAGAGACGGCACTGGAATTCTTTATCCGCGTGCAGGAAGACTTTCTCCGCAGGCGGAACATCTCTCGCTCCCGCTGCACCTCAGAGGGTTTGACGATTACACGCGTCAGTGGGTTTCAGACGAATGGGTGCAGACGCAGCATGCGGCTCTGATGCGAGAGATTTCAGAGTCTGACAAGTCTGTCGTTGTGAGCTCTGAACGGTTGGCGGGTCTTCAGCCCGATCAAATCACGCGGATGGCGCAGCTGTTCGAGCCTTACGACACGCGGATCGTCATCCTGCACCGGGATCGGGAGAAATATCTCAATTCAACGTGGCGGCATGTTGTCTACAACCACGACTACGCTGTGGACTACGCCTCATTCCAGCAACTCACTGCTGATTTTGAAATGGGTCAGATCATTCCGTTATTTGAGAAACATTTTCCTGTGTCCGTGTTCAACATTGACGAGGTTGGTTTTGATCGACAGATCATGGAACTGACCGGAGCAACCTTTTCCCTCGGCAGAGTGAACGCGGGTGTCCCTCTCGAATTTGCAGAGATCCTGCAACGGCAACACGCGGCGCTCGGAAGCAAGACGTTCAAGGCGATCTTCACCACTGACGTGAAGGCCACGATGTTGGCCAGTTGGCAGTCGCAAACGCGGCCAGAAATCGACCCATACACGGATCCGCTGTTCTAGCCGGCTGTCGACTTACGCCCGCCGTGTCAGACCGGCTCGAAGCCGCCGCCGCTCGGCGTGGTCAGCACTTCGGGGTGTTCACGCAAAAGCCAGTTGTAGTAGGAGTCTCCATCCGTCGCGAACGGGTTATCGAATGCGGCATAGAGATCGTCGCGACTTCTGAGCAGCACGCGGGCCGTCTTCGGGATCTTCTCGCCATTGTCGAAACGCCCGTAGTTCCAGTATCCGGAGGGAATACCCTCGACATGAGCATCCTTGATGGCCCGCTTGTACCAGTTCCAGACTTCCATGACCTCGACATTGTCGCCCGCGTACTTCTCCGTCATGAGGTCGCCAACAGCATTGATCTTGGTGTAGTGATAAAACTTGAGCGGCGAGCCGTTGACAAGAATGTTGCCGTCACCGGTGAAGGAGATGTGGCGTGTGGAGACATTCCAGCTGGCGACATTACAGCCCGGGTCTCGCTCGATCCAGACGCGGGGAAAGAAGGCTGGCACCAGGTCACACCATTTCTGGTCGGTGAAAATCCCGTTTTCCACGTCGTCGTAGCAGGCGATTTGCAGGCTGCGGGCCCACCAGTCGGCAAATGCCCTTCCGGTCTCATCGTTTTTCACGGCGCAGAATCCGAGGTTGTAGACGCCGTGTTTCAGCGACGTCATCTCGTTGTCTCGGACATGGCCGGCTGTGGTGTTGGGCGTGACCTGGTGCGGCGTCAGGATCACGGAGTGGTCGTTGAGCGTTTCGAGGACGGTGTCGAGAGGGTGGAAGACCGCGATGTCGGGGTCAAAGTAGACCACCGCATCGGCGTCGCTCTCGAGCAGGAAAGACAGCGCCTGCCCCTTCACAGCGGTGCAGGCCTCGACGATGTCGTGCTTGAAGAGCCACGCATGAAATCGGTCGAAGCGGAGTTGCTCTGGGTAGAGCACGCGGTCGAAGGAAGCAAGTGACTCTGAAACGTCGAGACCCGGAGGCGGCACGTCGACGATCATCGCCCATAGTTCCCAGTCGGGATGCGCCTCGCGGAGCGTCCGGGCCAGAACGGTGGCGCGGGTCAGGTAGCTGAACGTAAAGCTTGTGAAGCACCGGACCTTGGTCATGTGGCGGCGTTTTCCTGAAAAAAATGCTTCACCGTGGCCGTGGTACCGGAATGGATGAGGCGGAAGCGATGCGGGTGGGCGCGGGCTTCGCGAGCGACGGCAACGGCTTCGTCACCGGTAAAAAATGAACGAAGGGTGGCAGTGTCGTCAAATACCGCGCCCAGCCTCGTGCGGCGAACCAACGCGGCAACGTTACCACTGTCGCTGAAGCAGAGCAGGCGGCAGCCGGCGGCGATCGCCTCATGCGCCACGAAGGAAAAAGTCTCCGGCCACGGCGAGAGCATGGCGAGGAAGTCGATCCTGTGCTCGTGAAGCAGCCGCGTGGTGGCGTCGCGGTCGTCAGGCGTCGACTCCGTGATGACGAGTTCGCATTCCGGGATGCTGGAGACGCCACGGGCTGCGAAGTGAATAAAACGGTATCGCGGATCCGAGTGGAACTCATCGACGAGCGAAGAGAAGATCGGCCAGCCCTTGCTTGACGCGGAGAAGCCGACAAAGCCGATCCGGACTTGCTGATCCTCGGCATCGTGGGTGGCCGGTGGCTCTTTGACAGCAACGCTCACGAGCTGCGAGTGCGGATGAACGGCCGTCGAGGCATATGGCAATTGGGTGCGGCTGCTCCATAGGTCGAGCGTCGAGGCCGAGGGCGACAGCACGTCAAAGTCACACCCTTCGAATAGCCGCTGCATGCGGTCCAGGTGGCGTGCGCGGCCGGCGCCATAGACGCAGATGCGGCACGCCATGCTGTTCACGGGCGGCGCGTTGCAGAAGGCGAGGTCGTCTCGCAGCAGGTTGAAGCCCTCGCAGAGCGAGGTGTAGTCGTGCAGCCAGAACACCGACCTCGCCGGATCGAGTGCGGTGCGCAGCTTCACAAGCTGCTCCTCGTTGAAGCCTAGCACGGAGTGCACGACGAACATTCGTGGTTTGCCGAACCCCACGGCACGCTCGCCCAGGATGGCGATGAAAGACTCGAGGGTGGTGATTCCGGCAAAATCACCATTGATCACAACCTGCACCTCGCACGCGGCGTCGAGCGGAGTCAGGGTCATCTGGGCCCGACGTGGCGACAGGTGGATGTAGGCATACTGGCGATCGGCAAATCGCCGCTGTTCGTCGGCGATGAAGATCTGGGTGCCGCCGATGACGCGAATGTAGCAGTCGTGGCTCAGTGAGATGACCAGCCCGACAGCCGGCGCGAGCGCTGCATTTATGTGACTGGCCAACAGATGGTTGTCAATCAGATCGCCCGGCGGCACGACGTAGTCCGTGGATCGTTTTTCCGGGACGCGTGCCAAGTCGATGATGCTGCGACGATAGCCACCCGGACGACTGGCAACACGTTCCTCCTTTCGCCCGGCGACGAGGTAGTGCCAGAAGGGGTTGAGGCCAGCTTTCAGCACATCGTCGTTGGCTTCGAGATAATAGTGGGTGTCGAAAGTCTTGTTTGGATTGCGGCCCTCCCGCCAGCCGGAGTGGTAGTAGTGTTTCGCTGGATCGATTCCGGCGGCTGCCACATCGGGATTCTTCGACAGATAGTAGCTTTCGCAGAACTCGGTGCGGATCATCGCGATTCTGTCTTCGTCCTCGCCGACGACCTGCACCGGGGCGATAGGTGGACTGATCGAAAGTCGCCCTTCCCGCCAGCCATGGATGCAATAGTGCTCAAACGGGTCCGTGCCAGATGCGGCAACGTCCGGGTTGTTAGCCAGATAGAATGCGGCGTCGAATTCTTCGGCGAGCACAGCAGCGGCCGTGTGCACGGCGTAGTCGAGGAGTTGTCCTGCGGTCCGAACACCGTCATCAGTGGCAGCGATTTCTCGGCCTGATGCCGCGGCCAATACTCTGATTCGCAGCTTCTGGGTCGGCTTGAGCTTGTTGAGTTCTCGAACAAGCGAAGCTGCCTCCCACGGAATCAGGAATTCGCAATCGGCGGGGCGGCCAATCACCTGGGAAATGTCGGGTCGATGCCGGTTCGCGTAGCCGCTGCCGAGGAGTTGCCCATCAAGGTAGGCATCGACCTTTAGGTGCGTGTCGCACGCCGAGCCGTCCAAGAGCCAGCCCCGGATGCCCGCAGGGCCGATGTCCTCGAGGCAGCCGTGGAGGCCTTCTCGAGTTTTCGGAGTGATCGAGGGATACACCCGGTTGTCGGAACGGCGGAAGAGGTTTTGGAAGGCGTTTGTAAGCACGGGACTTCAGGGCGGGCCGCGAGCCACATCAACTGGCTGATGAATGCGACTGATGCATGCGGCGGATGTTTGGATGACGACCAACAAATTCTACTTCGCTTCCGGCGGACAGCAAAAGTGCTCAGAAGCTAACGTTCCATCAACGCGGCGAAAAGGATCGCTCGGTCGCCTCCCACACGGTGCAGCTCGGCGCGTAGCCAAGATCGCGCCGCGCGGCGCTGATGTCGAAATAATGGTCGGTGGCCATCTCCTCGGCGAGAAATTTCGTGAGCGGTGGATCCGA
>CAMCQY010000044.1 GCA_945877135.1 Candidatus Kuenenia stuttgartensis | reverse complement strand
CACCACCATCTCTTGCCACTCGTCCGAGGCCGTGATCTCGAGCGTGACCGAGTATTGGTTGTGGTCGCCCCCTGAGAGAACCACCGTCTGCGGCTCCGTGCAGTAGAACTTGAAACCGAGCGATGCGTTGGCCGGCGCTCGCCACTTGGGATCGTAGAGCTGTTCCGTGCCCGAGCCCCGCTGGTTGTTGGTCGAACGAAAGCCCTTGATCCCCTTGGGACCCTCCACCTCGGCAACGTTTGTCCACTCGCCGTAGCTGCTGCTGGCAATCACGTCGGTCGGCTTGTCGGTCGCCTTGGCATTGCCGAGCTTCGATGGAATCGCGGCGTTGAAATCAGTCGAGAGCACGATCGTGTTGTCGTAGGTGACGTTCGCGTAGCCAAAGACATAGTCGTCGACATTCAGCACCGGCAGCGTGCCCACCCAGCGATCTCCCTGACGCACGGCGGCCGCATCCCGCCACGAGCGGTTAAAGCTGCAGGGATTCTTCAGCGCGTAGAAGATCTCCACCTTCTTCACTCGGTCGGCTACCGCCGGCATCACGACGATCTGCGGCACGCCATTCGCATCGAGCGTCAACTCGGACCGTGGATGCTCAGGCCAGGCGATCTCCTTGCCCAGCACATACTTCTCCAGCCAGAGCTTCGCGTCCTGCCCCACCTTGTCGGTGTCGTGGTGGCCGCGGGCCTGGATCGCGAAGGCCCAGGGCACGCCCGGCTTGAATCGCTTGAAGCTCTCGAGCCCGCGCTCGTGGCCGCCGTGATGATCGTTGGAGCCGTTGAGAAAGAGCGTGGCCGCGGTAATGAACGGCACATGCGCCTCGGCCGCGACCGACGCGAGGTAGATCTCCTCCCCGGAAGACTTCGGCGGATCGACGGGCGGCTCGGCGTACATCCAGACATGCTTGTTCCGGTAATACTCGGTGTAGCCGATGCCGAAATAGGCGACGATTGCCTTCACCCGGGGATCGGTGCCGAGGTTCCACATCAGCGTGCCGCCATAGGAATAGCCCTGGGCACCGAGCCGACTCGTATCGACCTCCCTTTGACGCTCCAGGTAACTCAGCACCCGTCGCTGGATCGCGTACCAGACATAGTCAGACGTCTGCCGGGGATCGGTGATCGGCTTGCCGTCGAGGCTCTGGGAGTTGACAGGCCCGCAGACGGTGCGGTCCATATTTCCGTGCCGCAGGGCATCCGGGTACTTCGTGTACTGCTTGCGGTCTCCCGTCTTGCCGCAGTAGTCGAAAGACATCACGGCCCAGCCGTCGTTCACGTAGTCCTGCGGGATCGACGCGGCCCCCATCCATCCGTGCACGTTGAGCAGTCCGGGGGCGTTCACCGCTCCGGCCTTGACCTTATAGAGGCAATAGACGCGGATTTCTGAATCCAACACGTAGCAGCTGATAGAGGACTCGCGGAAATAGATCCCATCTTTCGTCTCCTCACGGACGATCTCTTCCTTGAAGTCCCCGGCATTAGGGTCGTAGTCGGCCCAGAGCTGCGCCGGGGTCTCAAGCACTTGCTCCACCGCAAACGCCACCCCCCCGCAGAGAAGGACCGCTGCCGACACACAGGCTCGAACGAAGCATCTCATAAAACTGACCGTATCTGCGGTTCGGAAAAGGGATGGCTCGCATGCCCACCGCTCCTGCCGAGGGTAGACTCTACAGGCCGCTCGATGGCGACGAAATGGACCGCCAACTGCGAACTTGTGTGTTTTTGCGCCTCATGCCCGACACCCGCATCGACGTTGACTACGGCCCGCCCGTGATCCCACACCGCATCCGCGGGCGGCGGAATGCCGACCTGCCGGTTGGCGGCATCGAGGTGCTCCTCCATCGCCATGTTCGGCTCGCGGAATGGCGGATGATCGACGCGATCACAAAGCAGTGGGTCCTCTATTGGCCGACCGCGGGGCGTGCCAGGATCGTCCATGCGGGCGAAACCCATGACATTCGCAAGGGAATGCTCTTGCTCCTGCCGCCCCACACGACGTTTTCCACCGAATGCAAACCCGGCTTCGCGAAGTGGTACGTCCACTTCAACGTGGCCGGAGTGGGCGACGCCCTCCGTCCGGGCGTCTTCCCGATCCGGCCCTCGCGGCGGATGCTCGCGCTGTTGGCATCGACCTGCCCCGCCACCATCGAGAAGGGCCGGTCAAGCGACCATACGGCGGCCACGACGCTCGATCTGATCGACCTTTTGTCGCTGGTCGTGAGAGATCGTTTGCCGAAGCTCCAGGCACCCGGGTTTGTCGGCGTCGATGCCGACCGCGTGCTGCGGATCCTCCACGAGCGATCCTCGGGCGGCGTGACGCTCCATGACCTCGCCGAGGCCACGCACCTGACCGAGCGCAGTCTTTCGGAACTCGTGCTACGGACCACCGGCTTCACACCGATGCGATATCTGCTCGAACTGCGGCTCAACACCGCGATGAAGTTGCTGCGGCATACCGATCACTCCATTGAGCAGATCGCCCGCGAATGCGGCTTCGGCGACCGCTACTACTTCACGCGAGTCTTCACGAAACACCGCCAAAACACCCCCGCGGCTTTCCGCAAAGGGGCCCGGGCGTAACGGTGCGCGTCCGAAACCCTTCCTCAGAAGCATTCACACGAAGATGCTCGTGAGCGGGAGTGAAAACCCCGGCAGCAAGCCGCCACCGGCAAGAACATCCCCGGCCCCAAACAGTTCCACGCCACCATCAGAGTGGTGCGCTGCGACGCTCCGTCTGCCGGGATCAACGACCCAGACGGCGGTCGATCCTGCCGCCAACCAGCCGGCGACCTTAGCAGCAAGTTCCGTCGGGCGATCGTCTGGCGAAACCACCTCAACGGCGAGGTCCGGCGCACCGGGAAAGAAGCCAATCGGAATACCGTCCGCCAACCGCTCGGCCCGGACGAAGGAAACGTCGGGCGCCCGTACCGTGTCGGGATTGCGATGGATGATGAACCCGGTTTCAGCAGCGAACACCATCCCGAGTGCGTGGTGCTTCACAAACCTCGACAAGTGCTCACCAATCTGCATGGCAACCGCGCCGTGCCGCGAGCCGGCCGGCGACATCATGACCAACTCTCCGAGCACCAGTTCACACCTGCCGACGTCCTGAGCATGGAGGAGGTCTTCGGCAGTCGTAATCGATTCGATCGATGCCATGAGGATTTCTCCGCCTGGAGCGACGCGCGGGCTACTAAGGTGGACGAGTCCACGCACTCTACTCTCCCGAGCCTTGCACAAACCAGATCATGCAGCCGGTACGATCAAGAATGTATACATACGTATACATTCTCGCAAGCCATCAAGGGCAAGCCGCTCATCCCTCGCCAAGAAAATTCGGACGCAGGCGATAGCTGCCCGACTCGAGCTGCTTGAGGATGCCGATGAGTTGCCCCGAGACATCGAGGGCGGCGACCGCGGGTGGCGTTTCTTCAGAGAGCGGCACGAGTCCGCCACGAATGGCGGAGGCGAGTACGTGTTCCCCGAGCACCACACTCGGCAGATGCGCGATGGCAGTCGCGGCAGGCAATAGGCTCGCCCGGGCCGAGTCTGGTGTGATCGCATCGAGGCCAATGCTTGCCGCGCATGCAAATGGCCCGACAGCCGTCCGCACGAGCGACTCCATCACCGCCTTCGTGCCGAGACTCTCTGCCAAGTCGCGGCCGAGCGCCCGCACGAACGTGCCCGACGAACACTCGATCTCGACCGCCAGCCGCGGCCAGTCGTAGCTCGTGATCGCCAGCCTCTCGATCCGCACAGGCTTCGATTCGAGCACCACCGGCCTGCCCTTCCTCGCCAGCCGGTAGGCCCGCTTTCCGTCGACGTGCACGGCCGAGTAGTCGCAGGGCCGCTGCAGGATGTCGCCGCGAAACGCTCCGGCTGCCACCTCGATCTCCGCGGCCGACGGGCGGACGGGATCTGCCTCTTCCTCGATCGGCGTCTCGAAATCGTCCGAGGGACTCGAGCGGCCCAGCAGAAACGTGGCGGCGTAGTGCTTCGGCATCTCGTGCACGTAGTCAACGAGTTTCGTCGCGTGGCCCGCGCAGACGACGACGACGCCGCTGGCGAGCGGATCGAGCGTGCCGGCATGGCCGACCGACTTCATGCCCAGGGCCCGCGCCACCACGTCGACGACGTGGCGGGACGACACACCGACGGGCTTGTCAATCGGGATCACACCCGTGAATGGGAAACGCATACAGCTCCGCGATCTCCTCTCGTGTCCGCCCGGCCACCCGCAGCCGCTCGCGCAGCCGCACGGGATCGTCCACCGCGCCCGCCACGAGTCTCTCGAACTTGAGCGCCACGACGGTCGCCGTGCGATCGGCATCGGATCGGGCATGCCCAAGCGGATACCGCACGAGCCCGCCGCCGAGGCGACCGAGCGACTCGTGTTCGATCTCGACGCTCGTGGGGATGCCGTCGGGATAAAGAGCGTCGTACTCCGTGCCGCCGTGCTCGATGACGATCCGGTCGATCAGACTCCGAACATCCGCGTCGGCGATCGCCGCGTCGGAGTAATCCTCCGGAAGCAGCATCAACGACTCCCAACCAGCGGTATGTCCCGCGGTCGCGGCCTCGCAGGCTTTCAGGAGCGTCTTGGCGAGAATGAACGGGAGCGAATGATCGGCCGACTGCCGGGTGGTGGGGGTCCGCTTGGCCGGATCGGCGATGATGGAATAGGCCGGCTCATAGATCTTCACGCGGACCGCACGAATGCGGCCGAGGTCGCGGGCCAGCTCCGGCCGGGCCGCACACGCATCGACGATTGCCTGAATGGCGCCTGCTGATTGATGCTCATAGAGTCCCAGCTTGAAGTGCATGCCATGGATCGCGAAGGCGTCGCCACTGACGCCGAGTTCCAAATCGAACGGACTCTCACCGTCGGGGCAGGGCTCGTTGAGCCGGTAGATCGCCAGAGGGTTGCGAAACACGTCCCGCGGACCGAGGAAGCCCGCGAGCGCCCGTCGCGCAGACATCACCGCCACCTCCGCCGAGAGCGCGGCCGACGCCCCCTTGCTGTCGGAGAGCTGGTGGCCGGCCCGAATCGCCCGAAAGGGGACGTAGTGGGCGACCACCATCCCAATCGCCGACTCGATCTGGTCCACCGTGCCGCCGACTGCTGCCGTAAAAGCCGCCGCGCAGGCGACGGCGCCGTGGTGGACGTGATCGATCGAATACTTCCGGAGCGCAAACACTTCGGCCAGTCGGCCGCGGATCTCGTCGATGAGCAGCATCACGCGGAGCGTGGCATTGCCATCGAGGCCAGCCTCCCGCGCGGCGGCAACCGCTACGGGATAGAAGTCGTTGTGGCCAAACTCGCCGGCGATGCGGCCTTTGGCGGCGTCGTAGCCAAAGTTCGTGCCATTGGAATCCCACTCGCGGACCGCCGAGGCATTCGCGGCAACCGCCTTTTCAACGGCACACGGTCGGGCGGAGCCGAAGCAGTTGCCGCCGCGGCTGCCGGTGGGCGGCAACGTGCCGAGCGCCTCCCGCCGCAGCACCGTGGGGGCATTGGCCCGGTGTGCCAGCGCCGACACACCACACCCGACGCTGTCGAGATGGAACTGCTCCACCCGGTCGAGCGTCGCCAGACCGATGCCCGCGGCAGCCGCCGTGGGCGACCGGAGAAAGTCGATGCAATACCGGGCCAGGCCGAGTGCCTGGTTCTCGGTCCGCGGCAGCAGGACGGTCGAGCCGGCAGGGGATTCCCAGGCCGCTGATCGGGTGGAGTTCGAGGTGGTCATGGTTGAAGTTGTACACAAGCCCCCCGTTTCAGAAATCCGGGCATGCCGACCAGCCCTCCGGGTGGCTACAATGCGGCCATGAACCCGACCCAACTGGGCCCCTATGAGATCAAGTCCCGGCTCGGCCGCGGCGGGATGGGGGCGGTCTACGAGGCGGTTGACACGACGTCCGGTGACACGGTCGCCGTCAAGGTGCTCGCGTCGCATCTGGCCGATGACCCGGGGCTGCGATCGCGGTTCGACGCCGAAATCGATGCGCTCAAAAACCTCCGGCATCCCGGAATCGTCCGACTGTTGGCGTTTGGCGAGCAGGATGACCAGCCCTTCTTCGCGATGGAACTTGTCCGTGGCAAGAGCCTCGAGCAGATCCTGCGGGCAGGCCGGCGGTTCACCTGGCGGGAGACGATCGCCGTGGCGGTCGAAATCACACGGGCGCTCAAGGTCGCCCACGACCACGGCATCGTGCACCGCGATCTCAAGCCGGCCAATCTGCTCGTGGCCGACCCGCTGCCGACGACGACCACGGCTCAGGCGGCGACCAAGCCTCCGGCGACCGCGGCCACGGAGACCAATGCCGAGAGAGTGACCGTAAAGCTGGCCGACTTCGGTATCGCGAAGCTCTTTGGTGGCGTCGCCCACACGGCGCTTGGCCACGTCGTGGGCACGGCTGAATACATGGCACCGGAACAGGCCACGGGCCGGCCGACCGACCATCGCGGCGATCTCTACAGCCTGGGGCTCGTGATGTATGCGATGCTGACCGGCGCTCCGCCCTTTCGCGGCGGTCAGCTCACGGAGATCATCGATAAACAACGCCGGGTGATTCCTCCGCGGGTGGCGTCGCTCGTGCCCGACGTGCCGGCCGAGCTTGATGAACTGATCGCGCGTCTGCTTTCCAAAGACCCCGCGCAGCGGCCGGCGAGTGCCCTGGCAGCAGGTCGCCTGCTCTCCGCGATCGAGACGCTGCATGATGCAACGCCCGGCACCGCAGCGGCCGCTGTCCTATCGCCCTCTCATGGCAGTGGCACACCTCAGCCCGCTCGCCCGATCCCGCCGGCTCGCAACGCCGCTCCCGGCCCCACGGCCCTGGATCGGAGCAACAAGCCTACGCGTCCGGTCGATGGCGTCGCCGCAACGGGCCCTGTCACTGTGCCGGGTAAGCAGCCGGTCCACCGGAATGCGGGCGACGACATCGATCTGCTGGCCCCCACCCAGGCACTTCCAAACCCGATCGCCCCACGGCCGCGGCCACACACTGCCGCCTCGGCGGCAGCACCCGCGGCATCGTCTCGCCTGCCCACCGACGTCGCCTCGGCGACGACGCAGGTTGATCGGAGTGCACGCAACCAGTTCATCACCGTCGCCGAGGTGGAGCGGGCCGCTGCCGAGAAGGAGCAACGCGAGCAACGATGGCAGCTGCTCTGGCAGGGGCTCACGGCCGCCGTGGTCGCGGCGTCACTGGCAGGGATCGTCTGGCTGTTCTTGAAGACGCCCTCTGCCGATCAGGTATACGAGCGGATCATGGCCGTCGCCAACGACGAGCACGGCGACCTGCGGGACGTCCGCGGAGAGCTGGAGCGATTTCTCGACACGCATGCCAGCGACCCGCGGGTGGCCCGCGTTCAAGAACTCAAACGCACGCTCGACCTCGATCTCCTCGAAAGACGGGCCCGCCGCCGCTCGCGGAGCGACAAGGAACTTAAGCCCTTGGAACGCGACTACCGCGCCGCCATGACGAGCGAGGAAAATGGACCTTCGGCCTGCGCGAAGTCGCTGGAAGCAATGCTGGCGGTGCATGGGTCCGGGACCGCCGACACGGGCAACGACGCCGAATCGAGCCTCTGGCTCGATCTGGCCCGTCGAAAGCTCGAGCAACTTCGCCCGCAGGCGTTGACCGAGCAGCGGGATGACGCGAAACGGATCGGCGAATTGCTGGCTGATGCGGCCTCGCTCGCCGCCCGAGCCGCGATCGCCAACGACGATGCGGCTCGAAACAGGTTTGAGTCACAGCGTCGTGTGATCCTCGAAAACGTGGTAGAGGTCTATGCCAGGCGACCCCACGCCGCCGAGGCCGTGGCCTTTGCCAAGCGTGAACTCGCCAACCAGCCTGCTGCCCCAATCACGGGGAGGGGCCCTGCGACAAACACCCCGCCCGCCGCCATCGATACCCCCACAACCAACTGACATAATGTCCTCAATCCGCCGCCCTGCCCACGAAGCCCATTCCGATCGACGCTCAGCCAGCAGGACTGCCTTCCAGCGGGCCCGCGGGCTCATTCCCGGCGGCGTCAATTCACCAGCGCGGGCCTTTGGCGGCGTCGGCGGCGAGCCGATCTTCTTCGCCCGCGCCGACGGCCAGTGGTTGACCGACATCGACGGCACCACCTACCTCGACTACATCGGCTCGTGGGGACCGATGATCCTCGGCCATCGCCACCCCAGAGTCGTGGCCGCGATCGAGGCGACGCTGCAGACAGGCACGAGCTATGGCGCACCGACCGAGGCCGAGAGCCGTCTTGCTGAACTGATCATCGACGCCGTGCCGAGCATCGAGAAGGTTCGGATGGTGAGCTCCGGCACCGAAGCCGCGATGAGTGCCGTGCGTCTGGCCCGCGGTTTTACGGGTCGTGACAAACTGATCAAGTTCGCCGGCAACTACCACGGCCATGCCGACAGTCTGCTCGTGGCCGCGGGCTCGGCTGCCGCCACGCTCGGCGTGCCGAACTCGCCCGGCGTGACCGCCGGCACGGCACAGGACACGATCGTGCTCGAATACAACGAACCCGAGCAGTTGGAGGCCGCGTTCCGGGCCGAGGGCGACGCGATCGCTGCCGTCCTCATGGAGCCGGTGGTCGGCAACATGGGGCTGGTCGTGCCGACGCGGGAGTTTCTCGACGCTGCCAGGCGGCTGACGCAGGCCCACGGCGCGCTGCTGGTCTTCGACGAGGTCATGACCGGCTTCCGGCTTTCGCTTGGCGGCGCTCAGCAGATCCTGGGAGTCACGCCCGACCTCACGACGCTCGGCAAGATCGTAGGGGGCGGTCTGCCGCTGGGCGCCTACGGTGGCCGAAGTGACGTGATGGACCACGTGCTCCCGGCGGGCAAGGTCTTTCAGGCCGGCACGCTCTCCGGCAATCCGTTGGCCGTCGCGGCCGGCACAGCCACACTCGAGGAGCTCCGCGACCATTCGCCTTATGCACAGCTCGAGCGACACGGGGCCAGGCTCGAGGAGGGCTTCCGTGCCGCCGCGGCACAGGCCGGCCTGACGGCGTGGATCGCCCGCGTCGGCAGCATGATGACGATGTTCTTCCAGCGAGGGTCGCAGCCCGTGCCCGTCACTGGATGGAAGACCGCGTCGCAGAGCGACACCGATCGCTATGCGCGGTTCTTCTGGGGCATGATCGACCGTGGTGTCTATCTGCCGTGCAGCCAATACGAGGCGCTCTTCTTCTCGAGCATGCACACCGACGCCGACATCGAGGCCACCATCAACGCCGCAACCGAAGTGCTGACGTCGCTAACGTACGCGTGATCACCGCGTTGCCTTTTCCATCCAAGCCCGACGCGCCAGCGAGGGAATCCGGGCCTGATTTCTGCGTGATCGATCGCGATTTCCCTTGCTTGCGCTGCGGGCTTGGATGGAGCGAGGACCCATCCAAGCCCGACGCGCCAGCGAGGGAATCCGGGCTTTTCCACCCAAGCCCGACGCGTCACTCGGCTGACAGCACGTTGATCACCGCCGGCACCGAGGCCTGATTGCCGTCGGCCGTGGTGCGGAGATGAAAGAGCCGGCGGCACGGCTTCGCGATCGGCGCGGCAGTGATGAAGAACTCCCGCTCGTCCTGCCCCTCGACGATCAGCAGACCATTGAGACCGATGTTGTCCACGAACACACCGTAGGGGAGGTTGCGGCCGGCGTCGCCACCTCCGAACTCGATCCGCCCCGTGAAGTCATGCCGCTCGGCCTTGACCCGGGCGGTGATCGTCTGCCCCGGCCGGATCGAAAACTCGATCGGCCCACCGGTCGGCTCCATCCCAGCCGACGCATCCGACCCCGGCGCGATCGCCACCGTGACCTTCGGCTTCTCGGCGATCTGGATGTCGCCAAGCGATCCGGCTTCCTTCACGACCTCGTGGCCGGCCACCGTAGCCGTTGCCTTCACCGCCACCGCCTTATCCACCGTATCGTCGGGCGCAGTCGCATCGGCCGACGCCGAAAGCACGCCGATCGCCTGCCTCTGCCCGGCCTCGATCTCGACGGGGCCATGGAAGGTGAAGCCAGCAGGAATGTTCTCCACGTCGATCCGAATCGGCCCATCAAAACCTTCCGTCCGCGTGGCGGTGAATGTCAGTTCGCGGCCGCTGCCGGGGCTGACCTTCGGATCCTTTCCGCCGACGGCGATGGTGAACGATGGCTGCGGCGGCCGAATGATCACCTCGTAGCGAAAGTCGTCGGGGTTCGCGGTCGCGCCAAAGCCGCGGGCGTCGGTAAGCCGAAGGCAGTATTCGCCGTCGGCAGGAGGCGTGAAGAGCAGCTGCGAGTCGACCCCGAACCGCTGCGCCGGATCGTCATCGTTTTCGAAAAAGATCCTCAGGACCGGCAGCCCGTTGGGCACGGGCTGGCTTCCGGGCGGCAGCGGCTCCACGATCCACGCCGGCTCGCCGAGCGCGTGCGTGACGGCGGAGGTGCCGAAGAACGTCTGCCGATTCCCGTTGCCGGGATAGACCGCGAAGCCGGAGTCGGGCCCCTGCGGATACCGCCAGAGCCTGACCACCTCGCCGTTCGCGTACAGATATTCGTCGAGTTCCATCTCCATCCAGTTTTGGAGCCGGAAGTCGGCCGTCTGGGTTGAATCCTTACCGCGGAACGTGAACCATGAATCGCGGGTGGCCTGCAGAATCACCCGCTCGACGGGATTGCCTGCGGCGTCGAGCACCTCGATCCTGGAATCGAGCTGCGACTTGGAGCGGGCGGCATTCACCTCGATCAGGAGCGGCTCGCCCCGCTTCGCTGCGAAGCGGAAACAGTCGGCGTCGCCCGGACGCGTTACCGTGCCCTTGATCTTCGCGGGGAGGGAGACGGCCATGGCCTGCTGCGCCGTGTCGTTGGGTTCGCTCTCGGTCACCGTGCGCAGGCTCGCGGTGTCGGCCGGCGATGCAGCAGCTGGCGGCAGGGGTGAAGACACACTGGCGACCGCGGAGGTGGCGGCTGTCCGCGATGCGGGATCGACGGCCATCCCGCCCGTCAGACCGCCCGCCAACACAACCGCATCGAGCGACCCGTCCATCCGGCCCACCACGAACCGGCCGTCGGGCAACGCGACGACCGCGGAGACCTGATCGGGCTGTCGCGGGGCATCGTGCTCGAGCACCAGGTCGGGCAGGCTCCAGAGTTTGAGCGAACGGTCTTCGGCGGAGGTGAGCAGGTGTTTCCCGTCGGCCGAGAGCCCGATGGCGACGATCGGGCTCTCGTGGGCAAACCGCGAGTGAACGGATGGATTGATCGCAGGAGACTCGACTGACACGAGCTTCCAGAGGTGGATCCGCTTGTCGCGGCCCGCGCCGATCACATGCTTGCCGTCGGGCGTAAACGCCACGGTGAACATCTCCCCCTGTGGTTGGTTGAGCGTGTCGAGACGCACGCCGTCGCTCGTTCGCCAGAGTTTGATCGTCTCGTCGGCGCTCGCCGACCCGAGCAGCTTGCCGCTCGGATGCCAGGCGAGGTCGAAGATCGCGCCGTTGTGGACGTCGATCGACCGGACGAGCGACCCGTCGGCCACGTTCCAGAGCTTGATCGACCGGTCGTAGCCCGCCGTGGCGAGGAGTCTTCCGTCGGGCGAGAGTTCGGCGTCGTAGAGCACGTCCCGGTGGCCGCCGAACGACCGAATCAGGCTACCGGTTGCCACATCCCGAAGTTCGGCCACGCCGGAGAGGCCGGCGACGCCACCGGCGACGACAAACAACGCGCCATCAGGACTGAAGTGCACTGCGTTTGCCTTCCACGGCAGCACGACGCCGGGCTTGGGTTGGTTCGAGCCAAGAGCGGCAAGCGCAGCCACCGGCACCACCGAGAGGCCGCGGCCACGGAGAACGGCAAGCCCTTCTCCGTAGGGCGAGGGAGCCGCGGCGGTCACCGGCATCGCTCCCTCATGCGCCGCAAGCTTCGGTACGACAAGTGACTCGAGCAGCGACGTGTCGGCGGCCGGCGCGGGAGCGCCGGCCGCGATCCATGCCTTGAGCACGGCCAGTTCGGCCGATGGCACCTGCGGCTCGTCATCCGGCGGCATGTGATCCCCGTCCTGACTGTGGATCCGCTGGATCATGACCGACGCAGCCGCATCGCCCGGCACGACCGGGTCGCCCGATCCCGCGCCACCCTTTCGCAGCGACGCGAACGTCTCGACGGAGAACTCACCCTCCTGCTCGCGGTCGTTGTGGCAGCCGGAGCAGTAGGTTCGCAGGATCGGCGTGATGTCACGTTCGTACGAAGGCGCCGACGCCGAACACGGCAACGCGGTCAATGCGCACACGACAACGATGAAAGGCTTCATGGGTGCTAGTGCCTGAAGAGGAACTCGCGGCTGGTGAGCAGCGACCAATACATGTCTTCCACGATCGGCTGCTTCTCCTCGGGCGTTGCGGCTGCGAGCATCTCCTCGAAGGGCTTTCGCTCCGCGTCGGTCGGCAGCCGGCTCAGGCAGCGAAGCCAGGCGGCCTCGACGAGCGCCGGCGGCTTCGGGTCGCTGGCCAGGAGCTGCGTCAAGCGGCCCTCCTTCGCCGACAGCTTGTCGTTGATCGTCGAGCCGTTTGAGAGATGGAGCACCTGCACGAGGCTGGGCTGGTTCGACCGCTCACACTCGCAGGTAATGTCGCGGGCATTGCGGCCGAACGTCTTGAGGAAGTAGTTCTTCACAGCCGAATCGTGCAGCTGGATCGCCCGCGTGTCGTCGTCGTAGCCGGTCACCTTCTCGGTCGAACCGTCGTTCATGACCACCTCCGTATAGTGGTCGCGGACGCCGGTGACGTCGGAGATCGCGTCGCTGAGCACCTCGGCCATCAGCCGCCGCGGGTAGGCCCGGGCAAACCACTTGCGGTCGTCGTGGTTCTCCGGCAGCGGATCGCTCGACCGCCGGTAGGTCTCCGAGAGCAGGATCAGCCGCATCAGGGCCTTGAGGTTGTAGCCGTGCTCGATGGTATACCCGCAGAGGGCTGCCAGAAGCTTCTCGTTGCTTGCCGGATTGGTGGTCCGCAGGTCATCCACCGACTCAACCAGGCCGATCGCAAAAAAATTGGCCCAGACGCGGTTGACGATCGACCGTGTGAAATAAGGATTCTCCGGCGCCGTCAGCCAGCGGGCAAGCGGCTCACGGCGGTCGCCCACGTGGTCCAGCGGCAGCGGCGTACCGTCGAGTGGCGCGGGCGGCTGCGGCCGCCCGGTCCGCGGCTGCAGCAGGTCGCCTCGTGATTCGACGAACAGCGTTCGCTGACCGTTACCGCTGCGGGAATCGCCACCCCAGCCCTTCGCGCGGACACGCGAGAAGAGGTTGGCGAAGGCGTAATACTGATCGTTGGTCCATTTCTCGAGTGGGTGGTTGTGGCACTTCGCGCAGTTGATCGAGAGCGACATGAAGGCCTGACTGACGTTCTCGGCCATCGTCTCCGGATCCTGGTGGACGGCGAAGAAATTGGTCGCACCGTTTTCGAGGCTCGACCCGCGGGAAGTGACCACGTCCCTCACGAGCCGGTCCCACGGGGTGTTCTCCGCCACGCGATCGCGGATCCATTGGTAGTAGGCGTTGACCGCGGCGGGCCGCAGTTTCGAACCATTCACGAGCAGGATGTCGGACCACTTGTAGGTCCAGTAGTCGACGAACTCGGGGCGGGCCAGCAGCAGATCGACCAGGCGTTCCCGTTTGGCGGGGGACTTGTCGTCGAGGTAGTCGCGGACCTCCTCCGGCGTTGGCAACCGGCCGATCGTGTCGAGATACGCACGACGAATAAAGCTGGCGTCGTCGCACGGTGGCGACGGCTTGAGATGCAGTTTTTGGAGCTGCTGGAGCACGAGGTCGTCGATGAGGTTAGCCCGTGGAGCCGCCGCGTACACGGCGGGAGGAACGTCGTGAGGGAAGGGCACCACCACGCGGGCCAGCGCGATCTGCGAGGAGAACCAGGCCGTCACCGCCCCCTCGCCATGCCCCACCACCGTGGCCAGCCCGGTCGGATCGACCGTGGCGACCGTCTCGTCGGCCGAGGTGAACCGCGTCCAACGGGTCACGTCGCGCGTGCTGCCATCACTATAGGCCGCGATGACGGTGAACTGCTGCGATGAGCCCGGCCCGAGGGCGGCCTCGGCCGGCGTGAGCGCAATCGACACGAGCTTCTTCTCCGCTGCGTTTGGGCCGGGGCAGCCCGCCGCAATCCATGCCGCCAGCAGCCGGTAGTCATGCCCATCAACTTCCAAGCGCTTGCCGCCCTTGTGGGCCACAGCCATCGTGGGCTTGGTGAGCAGCAGGCTCGTGCCCGGGTCGGCCAGGTCGATTCGCCGGCCACGGGCATCGCGCGTGATGGCGAGATGGTCGGAGACGGGGTCGTAGCCGAACAGCGAGAGACGAAAGCCACCCTTGCCGGCGAGCGCCCCGTGGCAGCCACCGCCGTTGCAGCCGGCCTTGGAGAGAATTGGCATCACGTCAAGGTCGAAGCTGACATCATCGGCTGCTGTCAGAGTGACCTGGCCGCCGATCATCAGCGCGACGACGAACGCCATCAGCGGTGTGGGGCGGCTCATGTGAACAGCTCCTTGATCGGGTCGGTGCCGAAATCGGTAAGCGCGAAGGGCCGGCCCGCGGGGCCGGGCAGGTGACCCGTGTGGTCGAGGCCGAGGCTGTGGAAGATCGTGGCCACGATATCGCCGGGGCTGACCGGCCGCTCCGCAGGGAAGCCGCCGATCGTGTCGCTCGCGCCGACGACCCGCCCTCCCTTCACGCCGCCGCCGGCAAAGGAGCAGGTGAAGCACTGGGGCCAGTGGTCGCGGCCGCCGGCGGGATTCACCTTCGGCGTGCGGCCAAATTCGGCGAGCCCCGTGACGAGCGTGTCGTCGAGCAGCCCGCGCTGGTGGAGGTCCTCGATCAACGCGCTGTAAGCCTGGTCGTACATCGGACAGACGATATTTTTCATCCCCTCGATCGACGTGAATGGCTTCGAGCCGTGGATATCCCAGGTGACCTCGTCGAACACGGTGAGGAATGTGTTGATCGTGATGAAACGCACGCCGTTCTCGACCAGTCGCCTTGCCAGCAGGCAGCACTGGCCGAAGCGGTTCATGCCGTAGCGTTCACGAACCGCCTGCGGCTCCTTCGACAGGTCGAAGGCCTCCCGCGCCTGCGTGCTCGTCATCAGCCGGTAGGCGGCATGAAAATTCTCGTCGAGCAGCCGGGCGTCTTCGCTGGCCTCGAACTCTTTCGCCGCCCCTTCGACGATCTCCCGCATCTTCTTGCGGCGGTCGAGCCGGGCCACGCTGATCTGGTCGGGTGGCAACAGGTCGGGAACGCGAAAATTGGGCTGCGAAGGATCGGCCATCAACGCAAACGGATCCTGAGCCTTGCCAAGAAATCCGCCTGCCTGACCGTTGGGAAGATTGCCGCCGCCGCGGCCCATCAGTTGCGGTAGCACGACGAACGGCGGCAGGTCGGTTCGCCGGCCGAGCAGGTGCGACGCCACGCTGCCGGCATGCGGTGTCTGGATACCGCCAGTGAACCGCCGACCGGTCTGCAGCATCTGCCAGCCTGCGTCGTGCACGGCCGCGCCGTCGTGGCGGCAGGATCTCACGAGCGAGAACTTGTCGGCGATCTCCGCATGCTTCGGCAGCAGCTCCGAGATCTCGAAGGCGTCGGTCTTCGTGCGAATCGGCTTGAATGGCCCGCGGATCTCAGCGGCGGCGTCGGGCTTCATGTCCCAGAGGTCGAGTTGACTGGGGCCCCCGAGGTTGAAGATCATGATGCACGACCGCTTCTCGTGGCCGGGCCGCACCTTTCCCTCGCTGGCCGCCCTCGCGTACTGCGGCAGCGAAAGCCCGACGGCCGCCAGAGCTCCCACATGGAGGAAATCTCGGCGGCTGGGGCCGTTGCCGCAGAGCAGGGCCCGCTGACCCGGACGGGTCGCCTGAAACTCGAACATGGAGGCCTCCTCTCGCTGGAGCGTGCCGGACACCACCGGCTCTAGCTATCCTAGTCCGCATCCCGCGGCCGTGTCATTTGACGGTCGCGGCATTCGTTTGTATTAAAGCCGCATGGCTCGACATCCCCACCCCGGCGAGAAGGTGCCCTCGCAGGCCGAACAGATCCTTCGCCTGTTCGACGCTGTGCCGGATGTGTTCCTGTTCGTGAAGGATCGTCACAGTCGGTTCACAGACTGTAATGCCGCGTGGTTGGCCATGCATGGATGCAGCACGGCCGCGGAGGTGCAGGGAAAGTCCGACGCCGATTTCCACCCGCCGGCCCTGGCCGCCCAATATGTCGCTGAGGATCGGCAGGTGATGAAGTCGGGCAGGCCGCTCCGCGACCAATCGTGGCTCGTGTCGGACCACGAGGGCATGCCTCGCTGGTACCTGTGCACGAAGATCCCACTCTTCGACGCCCGCGGACGTGTCTCGGGCCTGGCAGGAATCCTGCGGCCGTTCGACCACGCCGGCAACGCGCCGGGTGAATATCAACGGCTGACGCCGGCGCTCGAATACGTGATCGCGCACTACGGGCGACCTATCGCCTGCGCCGAGCTCGCCCGGCGGGTGGGGCTGTCGGTCAGCCAATTGCAGCGGGAGTTTCGCCGGCTGTTCAACATCAGCCCCGGCGACTACGTCCTCTACACACGGCTGACGGTGGCCCGCCGCCGGCTGGAGCAGACGACCGAACCGATCGGACGGATCGCGGCCGACTGCGGCTTCTTTGATCAGGCCCATTTCACGCGGGCCTTCCGCAAGCACGCGGGCCTTCCTCCGCAGCAATACCGACAGCATCACGCTGGTCGCACGGCTGCGTCCTGATGGGTCGCCGTTTACCCGCCGTAGGCCGATGCCGTGGCACTGCGGGCAAGGTCGGCTTCGAGCACGCGGTGCGGACGGATGCCGAGCTTCGCCAGTTCGCCGTGATAGGCCTTCACGCCCTCCTCGGCAGCCAGCGTTCCGTCGGCGACCGCGCGGAGAATAGTCACGAACGCGAGCTGATGCTCGGCCGCGTTGATCTTGCGGCCAAAGAGGGCGACGCGAGCGCCATGCCGCTTGGCGTCGGCCACGAGGCCAAACGCATCGTGCGTGGTGCCGGCCCCGCCGCCGAGGATGCCCACGACCACCGAGCGGTCATACGCCGCCAACTGTTCGGTGACCTCGGGGCCGAGATAGGGGATCTTGAGGAAGATCGGCCGGCCCGCCCGCGGCACTCCGGCCAGGCATCGCACCACATGGTCGGCGAGAAACCTCGCGATGTCCCGGGGCTTCTCGCCCGCGGCCTTGCCGGGCACACGATCGATCGCATTTGGGAAAAACACCTCCAGGAAATGCCGGAAGCCGGCCCGCTCGGCCTCGATCCGGAAGTCGCGGTAGGCGGTGAGCATCGCCCGATCAAGCGTGGCATCGTCGTTGAGTGTGAGGGAGAAAAGGCCGAGGTTCGCGCCGCGTGAGTGATCAACGTGGCTGGCATCGACCCGGCCACACCGCGCCTGCGCGATCGTGGTGGTGGAGAAGGGCAGGGCGGGCTCGCGGCCGTAGCTGCCGGTGCCGGCGGCGAGCCAGATGTCGGTCGTGTCGTTCATCCGCACGGCGGGCGTGACGTGGCTCGAGACGAAGAGTCCCTCCTCGATCGCCAAGATCTCGCTCGTGCTCGCGCTCATCAGCATGATGTCGACGAGCCCCTGCCGGACGATCTCGCGAATGCTGTCACGATATTCGCTGATCGACCGAAACGGCCCGGTGCCGGGACTCCCGCCCGGAGCCAGACCGGGCGAGGCGAGCCCAAACGCCATGTCGGCGTCTTTGGCATCGGCCAGAATAAAGTCCTGGCAGGCGGGATTGGCGACGATGCGGGCGAGTTTCAGGTCGAGAGATTTCTCGGGCGGCTGCGGCGGCATGGCGCGGGGCTCCTCAGGGGGCGATCCAACGCGGTCATGCTACCCGACCGTCGGCCTTCAGTCGGCCGCCGCTGACATATAACGTAAAATCTTTATGAAAGAGCATAAAGCCTGCCGGATAGTCTTCGGGCCATGCGGATGCCGTGTCCGCCTGGAGAAACCGAACACCAGTCCCGCTCTTCTGCCGGAGGATGTCACGCCATGGCTGCTGCCTCATACCGCTTTTCGATCGGCCCCTGGAACATCGGCCGCGGCGCCGACCCGTTTGGCCCGCCGGTGCGGCCGCAGGTGGCGTTTGACGACGTGCTCAAGGCGGCTGTCAGCCTCGGCTTCGAGGGGATCCAGTTCCACGACGACGACGCCGTGCCCGACCTCGAGAATCTTTCGCCAAGCCAGATCGTCCATGTGGCCGAAGCAATGCGGCGAAAGCTCGCCGACATGGGGCTGACCCCCGAGTTCGTCGCCCCGCGACTCTGGGAGCATCCTCACGGCATCGACGGCGGATACACGAGCAACGACCCCGCGGCCCGTAAGTGGGCGATCGAGCGGTCGAAGCGGGCGGTGGACGTGGCGCTGGCTCTGGGCATCGATCTGATCGTGATGTGGCCCGCCCGCGAGGGCACCTCGGTTCGCGAGAGCAAGAATCCGATTGAGGCCTCGCAGCAGATGCTCGACGCGATCAACGCCATCCTTGCCGAGAGCCCCAAGGCCCGGATCGCCATCGAGCCGAAGCCCAACGAGCCTGTCGATCATGCCTTCGTACCGACGATTGGCCATGCACTCTCCCTCGGCGCGCGGTCGCAGGATCCCAGGAGGGTGGGCGTGCTGATCGAGTCGGCCCACGCCATCCTCGCCGGCCTCGATCCTTCCGATGAAATGGGGTTTGCCCTGGCCGCCGGCAAGCTCTGGAGCGTCCATCTCAACGACCAGAACGGCCTGAAGTTCGACCAGGACAAGGTCTTCGGCGCGGCCAACCTTCGCGGAGCCTTCGATCAGGTCCGCGTGCTCGAGTCGGCCAACTACGCCGCGTCGGGGGCGTTCGTCGGCTTCGACGTGAAGGCCCAGCGGACGCAGAAGGCCGAGTCGGCCACGGCCCATCTGGCGACGAGCAAGGCGGTGTTCCTGCGGCTGGTCGAGAAGGTGCGGTCGTTCCCCAACGCGACGGCACAGCAGTGCATCACCGCACGAGACTACGAGGCCCTCGAGCGGCTCGTGCTCGAGCACCTGCTCTCCGCCTGACAGTCGCTCGCGTGCTCGAGCCTTTGTCCGCGTCCACCTGCAACGGTTCGCCCATGCCAGATGCTCCGCTCGTCGCCGTCATCCTCGATGCAGCCCGGCCGTACGACCGTCTGATCATCGCCGGTGTAGCACAGTTCGCGCGGGAGAAGACGCGATGGAGCCTCTATGTCGAGGAGGATCCGCTCCAAAAACTGCCCGACCTGACCCGCTGGCACGGGCAGGGGATCATCGCCAACTTCGACGACCGCCGCGTGGCCACGGCGATTCGTGGCCTCGACGTGCCCGTGGTGGGGGTGGGGGGCGGATATGGCTGGCACGACGCCGCGTCGGGGATCCCCTACATCTACACCGACAACGCCGCCATCGGCCGGCTCGGCGCGGAGCATCTGCTCGCCTGCGGCTTCGAGACGCTCGCGTTCTGCGGCTACCCCCGCACTGCGACGAGCGGCTGGTCGGAGGAACGGGCGGCGGCGTTCGCGGCGGCCTGCCACCGCGTCAAGCGGCCCTGCCACACGTTCACGGGTCGTCATGGCAATGCCCGTCGCTGGGCCGACCTGCAGGGCGAACTCATCCGCTGGCTCGCGCAGCTCCCGAAGCCGCTGGGGCTGATGGCCTGCAACGACCTCCGCGCGCGGCATGTCCTCGAGGCCTGCCGCACGCTCGCTCTGCGGGTGCCGCACGACGTGGCGGTGCTGGGCGTTGACAACGACGAAATGATCTGTGAACTGACCGATCCAACCCTGTCCAGCATCGATCAGGCGGCGCGGCGGATCGGCTACGAGGCGGCAGCCACGCTGGACTGTCTCATGCAGTCCGCCCCGCATTCCGCAGGCGGCCGTACTCGACGCGGCCGCTCAGCACGCAGCCCAGCCTCCCCGCCGAGGATCGTCGTGCCGCCCATCGGAGTCGTGCCTCGGGCATCGACCGACACGCTTGCGACGAGCGATCCGCTTGTGTTCGAGACGCTGCATGCCATCCGCCGCACGGCCTGGAGGAGGCCCGCCGTCGAGGCGTTGGCCGCGGCCGTGGGTATCTCACGGACGAGCCTCGAATCGCGGTTCAAGGCAGCGGTCGGCCGCTCGATTCACGAGGAGTACATCCGCCTGCGGCTTGCGGCCACTCGCCGCCTGATCACCGGCTCCGACCTCCCATTGAAGACCGTGGCGAATCGCACAGGGTTTCCTTCTGTGCAGTACATGACGACATTCATCCGCCGCCACACGGGCCTCACGCCCGCCCGCCTCCGGGCGCTGGAGCGAAACCGAGACCACGCCACGTGAAGGCTCTCCCCATCCGAGCCCGCAGCGCGGCGAAAGAGCTGCGTCCCGTTTTCATGTCCATTCGCAAAACCGCAGCAAAACGGTATCTTCCTGGCTTCATGTCGTCGATCCCATGCCGCGCTCACGCCTGATCATTCCATGACACTCTCTCACTCCGCCCACGCTCGATTCGAGTCGCTCGGTCTGACGCTCCCCACCGTCGGGAAGCCCGCTGGTCTCTACAAGCCATGCCTGATCGTCGGGCCGCACGCGTATCTGTCGGGCCACCTGCCGATGCAGGCCGACGGCACGCTCATCAAGGGCCGCATCGGGCAGGAACTCGACGCCGACGCCGGCAAGGCAGCCGCCCGGCAGGTGGGCCTCACCATTTTGGCCACGCTCATCGACAGCCTCGGCAGCCTCGACAGGATCTCGCACGTCGTCAAACTGCTCGGGCTGGTCAACTGCACGCCCGACTTCGAGAAACATCCGTATGTCATCAACGGCTGCAGCGAACTCTTTGCCGAGGTCTGGGGGCCCGATCAGGGCGTCGGCGTGCGGAGCGCCCTCGGTGCAGGATCGCTTCCCGCCGGCGTTGCCGTGGAGATCGAAGCGATCTTCGCGCTGGCCTGACCACCCAGGAGCACGGCCGTGGCACTGGTCATCGTAGGCGTCGCGATTCTCTCGCTCGTGGCACTGGTCGTCTGGGCGAAGGTCCATCCATTTCTGGCATTCGTGATCGTCTCGGCAGCAGCGGCCTGCGCACTTGGCATGCCGCCGGGCGACATCGCCAACGCTGTTCGCAAGGGGATTGGCGACATCCTCGGCACGCTCACAATCGTCATCGTCACGGGAGCCATGCTCGGCAAACTCGTCGTTGAGAGCGGAGCGGCCCAGCGAATCGCCACGACGCTCGTCAGGGCGTTCGGGCAGCACCGGATGGCCTGGGCGATGGCGATCACGGGCCTGATCGTCGGCATTCCCCTCTTCTATGGCGTCGGCTTCGTGCTGCTGGTACCGATCATCTTCGCGGTGATCGGCCAATACCGCCTTCCGGCTCTTGTGGTGGCCATGCCAGCGCTGGCTGCGATGAGCGTGGCCCACGGTCTGTTGCCGCCGCATCCCGCGCCGACCGCGCTGGTGGCGACGTTCCACGCCAACCTCGGACTGACGCTGATCTACGGCCTGATCGTTGCCGTGCCGGCGATCATCGTGGCGGGTCCGCTGTTTGGCCGCACGCTAGCCGGAATCAACGCGAGGCCGCTGCCGGGCCTCGCCGCCGAGCCGAAATCTGAAGACGAACTACCCGGCACCTTCATCAGCATCGCGACGGCCCTGCTCCCCGCCATGCTGCTTCTGTTGACGACGATCGGTGAGTTCGTCGCGCCGGCGTCCGCTTCCCCTACGGGCTCGACCGCAGGGGTCCTGAAGTTTCTCTCCGATCCCGACGCCGTGCTGATCTTCTCGCTACTGTTCGCCACCGTGTCGCTCGGCCTGCTCCGAGGAAGGTCGCTGCCGAGCGTGATGCATACGTTCACCGGCGCGATCAACGATGTCGCCTCGATCCTGCTGGTGATCGCGGGCTCGGGTGCCTTCAAGGAAGTGCTCATCAAGAGCGGCGTGAACGCCCAGATCGCGCAGGCTCTGCAAGGGCTGTCGATCGATCCGCTGCTGCTGGCCTGGATTGTCACGGCTGCGATCCGGGTGTGCGTCGGCTCGGCGACGGTGGCAGGCCTGACCGCTGCCGGCATCCTGGCGCCGGTCGTCACCGGGGGCCGTGTCGATGCGAATCTGATGGTGCTGGCGATCGGCGCGGGGAGCCTGTTCTGCTCGCACGTCAACGACTCGGCCTTCTGGATGTTCAAGGAGTATTTCAACGTCAGCATCGCCGACACGCTCAAGAGCTGGACCGTGATGGAATCGATCGTGTCGGTCATCGGGCTCCTTGGCGTCCTCGTGCTCGCGCGGATCATCTAAGCCGGCCGCAGCACACCATCCCCGCCCCCTCGCTCGCGCTCCGGGCTTGCATGGGAGCCTGTATTCATCCAAGCCCGCAGCGCAAGCAAGGGAAAACGTACCTCCTTCACATCCCGCACTGAGCACTGCGTGGAACGCAGCTCATTTCTACGTCCTTTTCCACTTCGGCTTTACTTCAATGGCGTGAGCCCCGCGTCCCGGCGGAGCCGATTGATCGCCACCCACGCGGCGGGCACCTTCCTGAAAAGTTTCGTGAGCTGCGACATGCTCACCCCGAGCGGTTCGGCGGCCGGCCGCATCTCGAATCCGACTGCCATCAACCGGTCGATCGCCTCGGCGACAAGCGTCGGATAGTCGTCGTGGTCCGCTGCGATCGCGAGCTGACTGCCACGGACCCGTGATGCCCAGAGGGCAGAAGGAGTGGCCGCGGGTGGCTCGCGGTGCGCAAGAGCAAGCGTTAGCCGCAGCCGCCAGAGGGCGACACGACGGTTGTCGGCCTGCGACCGACGCTCGGAGCCCTCCGCCGAAACTCCGGTCGGCCTGTGCACGAGCACGACGGCCGTCTCCACCTTGTTGCGATGCTGGCCGCCGGGGCCTGAACGACGCGTCCGGGTCTCGTCACATTGCAAGAGCAGTTCGTCAGGAGGAAGGGCGGCAGGGTGCATGCGGCAGACACTCAGTGGTGATTTCTCGGAACCCTTGCCATCCAAGCACTCGCTAGCGAGGGAATTCGCAACCCGTCACTTGAAAGCGATCCGTATTCCCTTGCTTGCGCTGGGGGCTTGAATGAATGTACGATCTGCGTTCCACCGTCACTCGGACGTAATCGCCTGCTTGAGCGGGCAGCTCTCGGGAATCGCATGCCCCTGGCGATACGCCTCGAGCACCGACCGCGACCGCGCGGCCAGCATCCGCCGCACCTCGCGTCGCTGCCCCTTCACCCGGGCGATCTTCATCGAGTCGTAGGCCGTGGTCTGGTGCCGCATCCAGGCAATCACGGCCGCCTCCGCCCGCCGCTCGATTGGGATCCGTTTCGTGCGGGCCACGGTGCCGCTGCCCACCGGCGTCGCATGGGCCGCCACGAGCCGCGCGAGCCGCCGCGACAAAGGTGCATGTGTCTGGTGGAACCGCAGAAACTCGAGGACAGCTCCCTGAAAATCCTCGACATACTCTTCCTGAACCTTCTCACGCCGCTTGGCCGCCGACTCCTGCTTCTTTGCATATGCGTCCGTGGCCCGCTCGGCATCGAGTTCCTTTCGAATGCGATCCACCGTGGCGGCCGGTGCCCACACGCCCCGAGAAAATATACGACGGCCGACCTTCTCCTGCACCACATAGTGATCGCCGGCTGCCTTCACCCGCCGGGTCAGCCCCGCGTCGCCGGGTGGCAGCAGCACCCAGTCGGCGGGCACGGGCTTCACCGCGCCAGCAGAGGTGCGGACCGTGCGGGGCGAGGGGCCTGGCATGTAGGAGGTACCGGGCATCGTTCACGTCCTGGAAAAGGAAAGGGTGCTACCCACCACATCTGGCTCGAGTGGCCCATGCCATCAGCCCCACGTGGCGACACGATTCTCATCGAGTCGAATCCGTGACACAGACACAAGGAACAACGTGCTTCCACGCGAGGACGGGCCTGCACAAAACGTAAAAGATTTGCCGGGGAATGGAAGTGCAGCCGGGTCGGTTACGTTGATACTATTGAGGGGTGCGATCGGCGGCTGCCGAGCCGCATGCATTCCAGCGTCAGGATAGGTGCAACGATGAAGCTTCCGCAGTCGAGCATATGGGCGGTGGTTGTCCTTGCAGGCCTTCTCGCCCACGCCGTCCCTCCCGATGCCGCCTTTGCGGTCCCCGCCGCTGACTCGGCGGCCGCCGAGACGTTCCGTACCCAGGTGGCGCCGCTGCTGGCCGCGAAGTGCGGCGCTTGCCACGCCGCCGGCAGCCAGGAGAGCGGGTTTCGGATCGACGAGCGGGAGAAGACGATCGCCGGCGGTGACTCCGGGTCCGTGGGCATCGCGCCCGGCAAGCCGGACGAGAGTGAACTCTTCAAGCGGATCGTCACCGACGACCATGAGAGCCGGATGCCGGCCGACGGCGAGCCGCTCTCCGACGACGAGCAGCAGCTCGTGCGGCTCTGGATCGAGGCCGGCGCCCCGTGGCCCGACGACATGCAGACGCTGCCGGAGTCGCTGCTGCCCAAGGGCGATGCCGCCCCCGCGAAGGGAGCGAACCACTGGGCCTTTCAACCGTTGAAAAGACCGGCCGTGCCGGCGCTCCCCTCCACCCAGGCAGCCATCGGCAAGAATCCAATCGATGCCTTCATCGTTTCCTCGCTTGAAGAGAAAGGCCTCGCCCTCAATCCCGAGACCAACCCGCGGACGCTCATCCGCCGCGTGTCGTTCGATCTGATCGGTCTGCCACCTTCGCCGGAGGAGATCGCGGCCTTTGAAGACGCCTGCCGCGTCGCGGGCAACACGGCCGGGCCGTTTGCGGAGCTGGTCGACCGGCTGCTCGCCTCACCGCACTACGGCGAACGGTGGGCGCGGCACTGGCTCGACGTCGTGCGGTTTGCCGAGAGCCACGGCTTCGAGATGAATCGGGCACGGTCCAACGCCTGGCCCTATCGCGACTGGGTTATCGCGTCGTTCAATGCCGACAAGCCCTACGACTCTTTTTTGAAGGAGCAGATCTGCGGCGACATGCTCGGCGCCGACGCGGCCACGGGCTTCATCGTCGGCGGACCGAAGGACGAGGTCGGCTCGCCCGATCCGGTGCTCACGGCCAACCAGCGGGCCGACGAGATGCACGACATGGTGAGCACCACAGGCTCGGCAATGCTCGGCCTCACCGTCGGCTGCGCCCGCTGCCACGACCACAAGTTCGATCCCGTACCGCAGACTGATTACTATCGGATCAAGGCCGTCTTCGCCGGAGTGAAGCACGGCGACCGCGACATCCTGCCCCCCGACAATGCCGAGCGGCTCAAGAAGATCAGAGCTATCGAGCAGGAACTGCGGCCGATCCAGCGCCGGCTCGCCGAACTGCAACCCGCCGCGCGGCTCCGCCGCACGATCGTGATCGACGACCTTGCTGCCTCACAGACGGAAAAGCTCGCCGAGCCGAAGGGGGTCGCCACGCATGCCGCCGGCACGGAACGCGGCCACGCCGACGAGCCAGGCGACATCCGCTCGCTGCCGAATATCGGCAAGGAATATACCTGGTGGCAGGCCACCCCAGGCCAGCCGGTTTTCGCCTACGGTCCCAAAGCCGCCGGCGTGTTTCGAATCTGGCTCTCCTGGGGCGCCGGATGGCACACGCATGCCCGTGATGCGAAATACGTCCTCGACGCCGACGGCGATCCGAAGACCTCGGCAGACCAGACCGTGATCGCCACCATCGACCAGCGACTCATGGCCGACGGCAGCGGCGAGCCGACGCCAAGCCAGCCGCTCTGGAGCGGCTTGCGCGAGGCCGGCGTGCATACGCTCACCGAGGCATCGCGGCTGCTCGTCGTAGGCGGCTCTGTTGACGCCCCCATCACGGCCGACGCCGTGATCTTCGAAGAGCAGGCGTCTCGCGACGACGAGGCCAACCGGACGCCGCACCTCCGTGGTCCGGTGTCGGGCGGCGAGAACGTCGACGCCTTCCCGCCGACGAAGGCACGGTTCGTGCGGTTCACGATCCTCGACACGACCGCAGCGGAGCCGTGCCTCGACGAACTGGAGGCGTTCACCGTCGACGGCCGCAACGTGGCCAAAGGGGCGAAGCCTTCTGCCTCGGGCACCTTCGCCGACAATCCCTATCACAAGCTCGAGCACATCAACGACGGCAAGTATGGCAACAAGCGGTCGTGGATCTCCAACGAGATCGGCAAGGGATGGGTGCAATTGGAACTGCCCGGGGTGGAGGAACTCAGCCGCGTCGTCTGGAGCCGCGACCGCAGCCCGAAGCCTGAATACACCGACCGACTGACGACGAAGTACGAGGTCAGCACGTCGCTCGACGGGACAAACTGGAACGTGGTTGCGACCCACGCCGATCGGCTGCCCCACGACTATGTCCACAAGACAGGCCCGATCACGTCGGCCGCCGAGCTTTCGCCGAATGAGCTGGCCGAGATGGAGAGCCTTACCGAGACGGCGGAGGATCTCGAGAAAAAGCTCCAGCCGCTCAAGACGCTGCCGAAGGCGTATGCCGGCCAGTTCGTCGCGGCCCAGAAGACACATCGCTTCTTCCGTGGCGACCCGATGGCGCCCCGCGAGGAGATCGCTCCGGGAAGCCTCACGCGATTCGGTGCCTCGTGGGAACTCCCTGGCAACGCCCCGGAGAGCGACCGCCGCAAGGCGCTCGCCGACTGGATCGCGTCGCCAACCAATCCGCTCACGGCTCGCGTGATCGCCAACCGGCTCTGGCACTATCACTTTGGCACCGGCATCGTCGACACGCCGAGCGACTTCGGCGTCAACGGCGGTCAGCCCAGCCATCCGGCACTCCTCGACTGGCTGGCCAGCGAACTCATCGATCCCGCGAACCCCGCCGACCGCTGGCGGCTCAAGGCGTTGCACAAGCTGATCGTCACGAGCCGTGCTTACCGGCAGACGAGCACCCCACGCGAGGATGGCCTGACGATCGACTCGGGCTCGCGGCTGCTCTGGCGGTATCCGCCGCGGCGACTAGAGGCCGAGCCGCTGCGCGACGCGATCCTTGCCGTGAGCGGCAGCCTCAACACCAAGATGGGTGGGCCTGGCTTCGACCTCTTCGACCCCAACACGAGTTACGTGAAGGTCTACAACACCAAGACGACGTTCACCGACGAGGAGTTCCGGAGGATGGTCTATCAGTCGAAGCCACGAGCCGAACTCGACAGCTTCTTCGGGGCCTTCGACTGCCCCGACGCCGGACA
>CAMCQY010000043.1 GCA_945877135.1 Candidatus Kuenenia stuttgartensis | reverse complement strand
AGATGCCACTTGCCGAAGATGCCGGTCGTATAACCAGCGTCGTGCAGGATCGTCGGCACGGTCACCTCGCTTGCGGGAAGGGCGCGAAGATAGTCCGCAGGCAAAAGGATGCCCCGCCGGCTCCCGCCAATAAAGTTCGTGATCTTCACACGGGCCGGATGCCGGCCGGTCATGATCGCCGCGCGGGTGGGCGAACAGACCGGGGCAGCTGCGTAGCCCCGCGTGAAGAGCATCCCGGAGGCGGCCAGCCGGTCGATCGCCGGCGTGCGATAGAACGTGCTGCCCGTGCAGCCCAGGTCGTGGGCCCCAAGATCATCAGCCAGAAAGACGAGCAGGTTTGGCGGCCGCTTCGCCCGCGGAGAAGCGGGCGGTGTCGCGGCGGCAGCAGGCGGCGACCAGTTCGCAACGAGGCTCTGCGTGAGTTGCCGCACGATCTCTGGCTCGCTGGCGGCGAGGTTCTTCGTCTCGTCGGGGTCGGCGGCCAGATCGAAGAGCTCGACCTCGCGCCGCTGCCACCGCTCCCGCGACTGCGGATCGACATTGCCGGCTGGCCCGGCGGGAAACTCGCCGCCGGCCCCAGCCCCTGCGTCGCCCCCTGCCCCATCCCCGCTCGTGGCCGACGTCGGCACGATCAGCTTCCACCGGTGCTGGTGCGGCGTCTGCTCGTCGTCGCGGATCGTCCACCGCCAGAGCAGGCTCTTCGCCGGATCGTCGAGATCGACGAGCGTGTGCGTGAAGCACTCGCCGAAGATCTGCCGCCGCGCCGCCACGGCCTTGGCGTCGAGCAGGTCGACGCCCGGCAGGCCAGCCGGCGCGGTCACGCCGCAGGCCGCCAGCACCGTCGGCATGATGTCGATGGAGCTCGCCAGCGCGTCGCTGGAGCCGGGCGGGATCGCGCCCGGCTGACGGAGCATGATGGGCGTCCGCAGGCCGCCCTCGTAAGGGGAGAGTTTCGACCGTGGTGCGAACTGCCGCCGGTCGGGGCTCTGGATCCAGCCGTTGTCGGTGACGTAGACCACGAGCGTGTCCTGCGCGAGCCGTTCACGATCGAGGTGGTCGAGCAGGTCGCCGACCGTGTGGTCGAACCGCTCCACGTTGCCCCAGTACCGCGCCACGTGAAGGCTGTCGGTGCGGGCCGCGTAGTGATCCACCAGCTCCTGTGGCGGATCGTGCGGATCGTGCGGCAGCATCGGGGCATACCAGACGAAGAAGGGCCTGCCGTCGTCGCGGCAGCGGCCGATGAAGTCGTAGACCGGCTGGAGCGACTGCCGGCCGATCGTGAGCCCCTCGTCGCCGTGCCGCTGCCCCTTCGACATGCCCTGGGTGAACCCTCCGCGGGCAAAGTCTCCCTGCCACCACTTGCCGGTCTGCAGGCTTTCGTAGCCGCGGTCGGCCAGGAGCCGTGGCAGGAGCGGCCATTCCTCGAGGTGCCGGTTCATCGCTTCGCGGCCGGCGGTGAAGGCCGCCCGGCCTTCTGGGACCGTGCGCGGAATCAGCGGGTTCTCGGGCGGATCGTTGCCGACGATCCGGTGCTCGTGCGGCAGCCGGCCGGTGATGATCGAGGCGAGGCTCGGGCAGCAGAGGCTGCTGGGCACGTGGGCAAACCGGTAGACGAGACTCTCCCGCGCCAGCCGGTCGAGGTGCGGCGTGCGAAGGTGCTCGTGGCCCATGAAGCCGTAGTCGCGCCAGTGCTGGTCGTCGGAGATGATGAGCACGACGTTACGGGGTGCCGCGGATCGGACGGCCGCAGTCTCGGCGGCAGAGAGCCCGCTCCCGCACGCAGACCACAAGGCCATCACCAGCACGAACCTGGCCCACCTGTGGATCGAAAAACAGCAAACTGCCTGCGAAGCCATCCGAATCTCCTTGTGGAAAGCCCGCCACGCCTGGCAACGGCGGCACAGCGTCGGTATGTGGCGTTCGCAGTATGATCACATTCTGGTCGGCATGCCACCCACGCGATAGCCCTCGAATCCGAAAGGTCTTCCATCTCATGCGCTGCCCAGGCCCATGCGCCACGGCCCTCCTCGCCTTGGCGGTTGCCTGGGCTGGCTACCAGCCCAGGATCGGTCAGGCCGCCGAGACGCCGGTGGCCAGCCGGCCAAACGTGATCGTTCTGCTCATCGACGACATGGGCTGGAACGACCTCTCCTGCCAGGGCAGTGGCTTCTACCGCACGCCCCACATCGACCGGCTCGCCGCGTCGGGCGTGCGGTTCACCAGCGGCTATTCCGCCTGCACCGTCTGCTCGCCCACCCGCGCCTCCATCCTGACGGGCCAGTATCCCGCGCGGCTGCGCATCACTGACTGGATCCCGGGGCACGACCGGCCCTTCGCGAAACTGAGCATTCCCGCCTGGCAGAAGCACCTGCCGCTCGAGACGGTGACGGTGGCCGAACGGCTCAAGGCGACCGGCTACGCCACCGCGTCGATCGGCAAGTGGCACCTCGGAGGCGACCAGTTCGGCCCGACGCATCAGGGCTTCGACGAGAACGTTGGCGGCACCCACCGGGGCCAGCCACCGAGCTACTTCTCGCCCTACAAGATCCCCACGCTCCTCGACGGCCCGGCGGGGGAATATCTCACTGACCGCGAGGCTGCCGAGGCGGTGCGGTTTATCGAGCGACACCGCGACCAGCCATTCTTCCTCTACCTCCCGCACCACTGCGTGCACACGCCGATCCAGGCGAAGCCAGACGTAGCCGCGAAGTACGAGTCGCACGTGCGGAACGGTGACGGCAAAAACGCCGCCTATGCCGCGATGGTGGAAAGTGTCGACGACTCGGTGGGCCGGATCCTCGATACGCTCGATGCGGTCGGCATCCGCGACCGCACCGCCATCTTCTTCACCAGCGACAACGGCGGGCTGGTGAGCATGACCGACAACATGCCGCTCCGCGCGGGCAAGGGCTCGGCCTACGAGGCGGGCGTCCGCGTGCCATTTCTCGTGTCGTGGCCCGGCGTGACGCAGCCGGGCGCGACAAACCCCGTGCCGGTGATCACGCCCGACATCCCGGCGACGATCCTCGACCTCTCCGGCGTCGGCCCAGAGCCCACGCAGCCGCTGGACGGCGTGAGCCTCGCGAGGGCGCTCCGCGGCGGCGTGCTCCCCCGCGACGCCCTCTACTGGCACTATCCCCACTACCATCCCGGCGGCGCCACGCCCCATTCGGCGATCCGCGTCGGCGACTTTCGGCTCGTGCACTTCTATGAGGACGGCCGCAACGAACTCTACGACCTGCGAACCGACCCTGGGGAAACCACCGACCTTGCTGCGGCCGACCCGGCCCGCACGCTTTCGCTGAAGGCCCGGCTCGACGCCTGGCTCGCCGACGTCGGTGGCCAGATGCCCACGGCCAACGACGCCTTCGACCCTTTCCGCGACGGCAAGCCTCGGAGCGGCACGAGATCGCGATGACGGCGCCGGTGGAGATACCGTGGCAGCAGGCCGCCGGCAAGGAGCCGACCGCGGGTCGGTGATCCTGCCGGGATGGCTCAGCCGCCATCCGCCGCTGTTGGGACGCACCGGAGGCCCGACTATCATGGATGGACGTGTCATCCACCGGTCGCCGATGCTGCGGCAACGACGCCCGCTCCACCGCTACGAACAGGACCTGCCATGTGCCAGCGCCACTCCCCCTCCACGCTTCCAACTCGTGCCGCCTGTCTGGTGATCGCCGCGGTGCTCGCCCTGCTCGCCACCCGGTCGGCATCCGTGGCGGCCGAGCCGGAGAAGCCAGCCGAGCAGGCAACCGTGAAGACCCGCTGGGAACAGCCGGTTGAACGCATGCCGGTCGCGGGTGTCGCGACTGCGGAGTCGACCGCCAAGCCAGCGCAGCCGGCCGTCGCCCCGTTTACCGTGCCGCCGGGGTTTCAGGTGGAGCGGCTCTTCGTCCTGCCGAAGGACGAGCTCGGCTCGTGGGTCTGCATCACCACCGATCCCAAGGGGCGGCTCATCGCCAGCGATCAGGGTGACAAGGGACTCGTGCGGATCACGCCCGCGCCGCTCGATGGCTCCCAGCCGACGGTCATCGAAAAAATTCCGGTGCCGCTCACCGGCGCGCAGGGTCTGCTCTGGGCCTTCGACAGCCTCTACGTCGTCTGCAACGGCGGCCCCGGCAGCGGGCTCTACCGTGTCACCGACTCTGACAAGGACGACACGCTCGACACGGTCGCGAAGCTCCGCGCGTTCGACGGCGGCGGTGAACATGGTCCGCATGCCATCATGCTCTCACCCGACGGGAAGCGGCTGGTCATCGTCTGTGGCAACCACACGAAGGTGCCGTTCGCGATGAAGAATCTCACCGAGCCGCAGACCATGGCAGGCATCCGCAGCTCGCAGCGGCGGGTGGAACTGCCGGCGGACTGCACGAGCCGCGTGCCGGCCAACTGGGACGAAGACCTACTCATCCCGCGGTTGTGGGACGCCGGTGGCCATGCGGTCGGCATCCTCGCCCCCGGCGGCTACGTCGTCAGCACCGATCCTAATGGCAAACAATGGGAGATTTGGAGCTCGGGCTACCGCAATCCCTACGACATGGCATTCAACGCCGACGGCGAACTCTTCGTCTACGACGCCGACATGGAATGGGATTTTGGCTCGCCATGGTATCGGCCGACGCGGGTGAACCATGCGACCAGCGGCAGTGAACTGGGCTGGCGAAGCGGCACCGGCAAGTGGCCCGCCTGCTATCCAGACAGTCTGCCGGCACTCGTCGATATCGGCCCGGGCTCGCCGGTGGGCGCGGCCTTTGGCTACGGCACGAAGTTTCCGGAAAAGTATCAGCGGGCGCTCTACATCTGCGACTGGACGTTCGGCACGATGTATGCCATTCACATCGAGCCCGAGGGCTCAACCTACAAGGGCGTGAAGCAAGAGTTCGTGGCACGCACACCGCTGCCGCTGACCGATATGACCGTCGGCAAGGACGGCGCGATCTACTTCACCGTAGGCGGCCGTGGTGGTCAGGGTGAGCTCTACCGCGTCAGCTATGTCGGCAGTGAGCCCACCACGCCGGTCGATGCCCGACAGCCGGCCTTCGCCGCCGAGCGGAAACTGCGACACGATCTCGAAGCTTTCCACAAGCCCGCCGCCGATCCTGCTGCCGCTGTGAGCCTCGCTCTGCCGCAGCTCGCGAGCCCCGATCGTTTCATCCGCTACGCGGCCCGCGTGGTGCTCGAGCATCAGCCGATCGAACTCTGGCAGGAAAAGGTTCTCGCCGCGCAGGATCCTCGAGCCCGGATCAACGGGGCCATCGCCGTGGCCCACCAGGCCGAACCATCATCTCAAGGGGCCCTGCTCGCCGCGCTCGACGGCATCGATCTGAATGGTGTCGACACCGCGACCACGATCGATCTCGTGCGGGCGTATGAGCTGGCCCTCATCCGTCTGGGTGAGCCTTCGGCCGAGGTGAAGGCACGGATCGCGGCCCGGTTCGCTCCGCTCTTTCCCTCCGGGTCATTCGACCTCGACCGGGAGCTGTCGAGCCTGCTGGTGACCGTTCGGGCACCGGGAATCGTGACGAAGCTCGTGGCCATGCTCGCCGCGCCGAGCGGCTCGGCAGGATCGACGAACCTCGCGCCCAGCGAAGACGATCTGCGGCAGTTGATCGGCCGCAACGCCGGCTACGGCAACGCCGTGCGGGCCGCGCTCGAAAAGCGGTCAGACCTCCTGCAGGTGCACTATGCCTACGCACTTCGCACCGTCGCCGAGAAGGACGCCTGGAGCCTCGCCGACCGCAAGGGCTACCATGACTGGTTCCAGCGGGCGCAGCAATGGGCTGGCGGCAACAGCTTTCGCAAGTTTCTCGTGAACATCGAGAATGAGAGCCTCGCGGGATACAGCGACACCGAAAAGCTGGCACTCGAAACCCTCGGAGCGAGAAAGCCCTACACGCCGCCGCCGCTGCCGAAGCCTGAAGGCCCGGGCCGCGCCTGGACGGTGGAGGACGTATTGGCCGCCGCCAATCAGGACGGGGAAAAGGGCCTCTCCAAGGGCCGCAACTTCGAGCATGGCAAGCGGACGTTCGCTGCCACCCGCTGCATCGTCTGCCATCGCTACGACGGCGACGGCGGCGCCACCGGCCCCGACCTCACGCAGGCGGCAGGCCGCTTTCAGGTCAAGGACCTTGTGGAGGCGATGGTGCATCCAAGCAAGGTAGTGTCGGATCAGTACAAGGCGAGCATCGTGCAGACGGCCCAGGGCAAGGTCTACACCGGCCGGATCGTCAGCGAGTCGCCCGAGAGCATCACGATCGTCACCGATCCCGAGGATGCGACGAAGTTTGCCGAGATCAAGCGGTCCGACATCGAGGAGATCCTGCCGTCGAGCGAATCGCTCATGCCCAAGGGCCTGCTCGACCAGTTGAACGAGTCGGAGGTACTCGACCTCTTGGCCTACACACTCTCCCGTGGCAATAAAAAAGACGGGCGGTTCAAGAAATAGCGTTCGCGCCTGCTTTTGATCACTCGCTGGCTGTGGAAAAAGCCGTCTCTTTCATCAGCCTCGCACCCGCCGCTGGCCGCGTCGTGAACGTCGTGCAGTCGCGGCCGGTCTCCCGTCGATAGCCCTGCGTCACAGCCGCTATCACCGCCTCGGCCCGCGCGGCCTCGACGAGCGTCACGGTGCAGCCGCCAAACCCGCCGCCCGTCATTCGGGCGCCGATCACACCACGCTCGCTGGCGGCCAGTTCGACGAGCAGATCGAGTTCAGGGCAGCTTACCTCGAAATCTTCCCGCAGCGACCGGTGGCTCTCGGCCATGAGTTCACCCATTTCGTCCCAGCGGCCATGCGTGATCGCCGTAGCGGCGGCCTGCGTTCTCGCGATCTCCGTGACCACGTGCCTCGCACGGCGAAAGCCCTTGTCACCAACTTCACCACGGGAGGCCTCCACCTGCACAAGCGTCGCCTCCCGCAGACTGGCCACGCCGAGGATGGCGGCGGCCCGCTCGCAGTCGGCCCGCCGCGCTGCATAGCCACCGTCATCGAGCGAGTGCCGCACGTTGCTGTTGGTCACAAGGACGAGCAGATCGTGACGATGAAACGGCACCTGAACCACGTCGAGCGAGCGGCAGTCGAGCAGGAGCAGGTGATCGTGCCTGGCCAGGACGCTTGCGCACTGATCCATCACGCCACAGGGGATGCCGGCGAAGTCGTGTTCGGCCCGCTGGCACAAGACCGCGAGATCGAGCGGCGAAATTGCGTGGTCGGCCAGTGCCGCGAGAAGGGTAGCCGTCGCCACCTCGAGGCTTGCGCTACTGGAGAGCCCACCCCCGAGTGGCACAGTGGAATCGATGACGGCGTCGAACGAGGGAATCGTCGCGCCGCGGTCGAGGAAGCCCGCGATCACCCCGGCCACATACCGCGACCAGCCGGGAGTGTCTGAGGGAAGGCTGCCGCCGGGCACGAGCCGCATCTCGACGGTCTCCTGGAAAGCCGTCGAGTGCACGCGGGCGACCGGTGCGTTGCCCGCCATCGGCCGTGGTGCCGCCGCCATCACGGTCTCCCGCTCGATCGCCATTGGCAGGACAAAGCCGCCGCAATAATCGACATGTTCTCCGATCAGGTTCACCCGGCCGGGGGCCGCGGCGGCCAGGACCGGCGGCCGGCCGAAGCGTTCGCGAAACGCCGCATCGACCCTCTGCTGCTGGTTTGTCATAGTTGCCTCCGCGGTGCAAAAGCCTGCCCTGAAGGTACAACATCATCCATGCATGCATCATCCGCCGAAGACTCCCTGTTTCTCGACTGCCCCGACCGCGCCGGCACTGGCTCCGAGAAGTGGGACCGCTGGGCCGGCCGTGACATTCTGCCGCTCTGGGTGGCCGACATGGATTTCCGCGCGCCCGCGGTGGTGCTCGACGCGATCCGCGGCCGCGTGGATCACGGTGTGTTTGGCTACACGGCCGACCCGCCCGGCTTCGCGCCGGCACTCGTCGCGCATCTGGAGTCACTGCATGGCTGGAGCCCCGATCCCGGCTGGATCGTCGGCACCCCCGGCGTCGTGACAGGGCTGGCGATCACAGCCCGGCTGCTGGCCGCCCCCGACGACGAGATCGTCACCTTCACCCCGGTCTATCCGCCATTTCTCACGCTGCCGGAACGGGCGGGTCGCCGCACGGTCCGCGTGCCGCTCGCGCAGTCGACGGCGGCCTGGACGATCGACTGGGATCTGCTTGAATCGTCGCTCACGCGAAAATCAAAACTCTTCTGGCTCTGTCATCCGCACAATCCCACCGGCACGGTCTTCGGCCGGGATGAACTGCTACGACTGGCAGACCTTGCCGAGCGGCACGGACTGACCGTGATCTCGGACGAGATCTGGTCCGATCTTCTGCTCGACGGCCTGCGGCACGTTCCGTTCGCGAGCCTCGATCACCCCGCCGCACGACGGGCGATCACGCTCACGGCGCCGTCCAAGACCTGGAACCTGGCCGGCCTGGGCTGCGCTGCGGCCGTCGTGCCCGACGCCGATCTGCGCCGCCGCTGGCGGCCGGCCGGCGGTGGTCTCGTGCCGATGGTCAACCCGCTGGGCTACGCGGCGGCCGAGGCGGCGTGGCTCCACGGCGACGCCTGGCGGCGGCAACTGATCGCCGTTCTCGAGCGACACCGTGACATGGTGCTCGAAGCCGTTGCCGGCATTCCCGGCCTCTCCGCCGCCGTGCCGCAGGCCACGTATCTTGTCTGGATTGACTGCCGCGGCACCGGCGTCGCCGACCCGCAGGCGGCCTGCGAAGCGGCCGGCCTCGGCCCTTCCGATGGCCTGGATTTCGGGTTTCCAGGCTTTATTCGGCTCAATACGAGCTGCCCGACGGCCCGGCTGGAAGAGGCCCTGCGGCGGCTCGCGCGGGCCTTCTCCGGCCTTTGAGCCTTGCCATAATGGAAGGGGGGCGAAACCTTCTGCCCAGCCCGCCGTTGAAGATGCGGCGACCTTTGGAATCCTGTCTATCCGGGCCACCCGGGCAGGGAACGACGGGTCTGCCGCACCACTCCCACACCGAGGTTTTCATGCGCATCAGCACACTGGTTCTGACCATTCTCTCCCTTGCCGCAACCGAGTCTGTCGCCCTGGCCGCCCCGGGCAAGGCGGTCGATCCGCAGAAGATCTTCACGAAGAAAGACGCCAACAGCGACGGCTCCCTCACGCTCGATGAATACAAGACGGGCATGAAGGACAAGCAACTGGAAAACGCCGACAAGCGGTTCAAGAAGAGCGACAGCAACGGCGACGGCAAGCTGTCGTTCGACGAGTTCAAGGCCGGCATGCCGAAACCCAAGGAATAAACTGCTCGATCCCAACTTGGACCGGAGAAGATTATGACCACACACCTGGTGAAGCCTCCGATGCCGAGGGCCGTCACGTGCCTGCTCGTGCTGCTGTCGCTGCTGGCGGTCGGTGCCAAGCCCAACGCGACCGGCTCGGCGAAGGCCGCGCGGGCCGCAAAGCGGGCCGGACAGCAACAGCCAATCAAGCTGCCGGCAGCGGTGCTGGAGGAGCCCACGGGGCCGGTCATGGAGGTGGCGGCGATCGACCGGTCGCGGCGGCCGCAGGTCGCAGAGGCCGCCGGGGAGATCGACCGCCTGCTCGCAAAGCGTTGGAAGGAAAATCAGGTCTCAGGGAGCACACCCCTCGATGACAGCCAGTTCGTCCGCCGCATCTACCTGGAACTGGCCGGGCGGATTCCGACGTTTGACGAGACGACAGCGTTTCTTGCCGACACGTCGGCGTCCAAGCGGGCCGCACTCATCGACGAGCTTCTGGAGAGCCCAGACTTCGTCAGCCACACCTACAACTTTTGGGCCGACATTCTCCGGCTCACTGAGAGACCTCAGAAAGACGTCTTCTTCGAGCCCTATCTCGACTGGGTGAAGCGTTCGATCGCCGCCAACCGCCCATACGATCAGTGGGTGCACGAGATGCTCACGGCTGATGGAAAGATCTGGGAGAATCCGGCCACGGGCTATCAGCTCCGCGACAAGGGGATGCCGCTCCCCTACGTGGACAACACGGTGCGGGTGTTTCTCGGCACCCAGATCGGCTGTGCCCAGTGCCACGATCACCCGTTCGATTCGTGGACGCAGCACCAGTTTTACGAGCTGGCCGCCTTCACGTCGGGCACGCGGATGCGGATCGGGGGAATGCCCGAGAAGAAATCTGGCCTGACCAAGGAGGAGATGAAACAGGCGATGAAGGATTCACGGCAGAAGAATGCCGAGTCCATCCGCCAGATCAAGGAGATCACGCAGCAGGCCCAACAGCAGATCCGCGCCAAGAAGGCCGACAACGGCCTGCGGTTTTTCATCAATGCAAACCTGACGAGCATCTCCTCCCAGCCGGGGAAGCTGCTCCTTCCGCACGACTACCAGTACGACGATGACAAGCCGCTGGCGGCCGTCAGCCCCAAGGTGCTCTGGGGCGACATCCCCGCCGACGCCGAGTCGCTCGACCGTCGCGGTCAGTTCGCCGCCTGGCTCACGTCGCGGGACAACCGGCAGTTTTCCCGCACGATTGCCAATCGCATCTGGCGGAAGGTGATGGGCGTCGGTCTCGTCGAGCCGATCGACGACTTCCGGGAGGACAATCCCGCCTCGAATCCGGAGCTGCTCGAACACCTGACCGACCTTGTGCTGACCCTCGATTTTGATCTTCGCGAGTTTGTCCGCGTGCTCGTCTCAACCTCCACCTACCAGCGGCGGGCCGTCCTCCACGACCCGACCTCGCCGTCGCCGTTTCATTTCACCGGGCCGGCGCTCAAGCGGCTGACCGCCGAACAGCTCTGGGATTCGATCGTCGTGCTCATCGCCCACAATGAGTGGGCCTTCCAGCGGCCCACATCCGCCGCATTCGAGAAGGCGGCGGAGATCGACCTCACGGCAGCCGGCACCAGCTACGAAACCGTCGAAAAAGCCTACAACTCGTTCCAAGATGCCTATGGCATCAGGCAATACCGGACCCGCCTGCAGAAGCAGTACGGTTTCCAGGGGCAGGTGCTCGTGCGGGCCAGCGAACTGCCGGGCCCACTCCCCTTAGGACACTTCCTGCGGCAATTCGGCCAGAGCGACCGGGAGTCGATCGAGGGGAGCCGGACGGTGGCAACGGTGCCGCAGATTCTCTCGATGTTCAACGGCCCGATCACGCACAGCATGCTCGTGCCAGGGTCGGTGATCCACGACGAGGTGATGTCGCACGAGCCGAGGCAGGCCGTCGATGTGATCTTTCTCGCGATCCTCTCGCACCGTCCCTCCGCCGAGGACCGTGCGTTTGCCACCCAGGAAATCCAGTCGGCCGACACACCGCAGGCAGGAGTCGGCAACCTCATCTGGGCACTGCTCAACACGCGGGAATTCATCTTCATCCAGTAGCGAGAACGCTCCGGGAGCAAAGTCTTATGACACGGCAACACCACTGGCTCGACACGCTCTCCCGCCGCGAGGTCTTCGGCCGCGTTGCCCGGGCAACCCTCGGCGTCGGCCTCGTGCCGGCACTCTCGCACCAGCTTGAGGCCGCAGCGGATGGCACGAAGCCGCATGCCAAGAACATCATCTATCTGATGATGCAGGGTGCGATGAGCCACCTCGACACCTTCGACCCCAAGCCGGGCCGCGACGAGCAGGGGGAGACGAAGACGATCCCCACGAAGACGCCGGGCATCGTCTTCGGGCAGAGCCTGGAGAAACTCGCCGGCCTGTCAGACCGGCTGGCCGTGGTCCGCTCGCTCACCACCGAGACCGGCGCCCACGAGCAGGGGCAGTACCTGATGCGGACGAGCTATCCGATGATCAATAGCATCCGGCATCCCGCTTTCGGCTCATGGGCGGTCCACGCCATGGGGAAGATCAGCAAGGATCTGCCCAGCTACGTTCTCGTCGGCAACGGCAACGACCATCCCGGCGCTGGCTTTCTCGATCCCTCGCTCACGCCCGTGCCGGTGGCCGATCCCACCAAGGGCCTCGAAAACACGAAGCGGCCGCAGTATCTCTCGGAGAAGAACTTCGACCGCCGCCTGGCGCTGGCCGACCGCATCGATCGTGACTTCAAGCAGCGGTATGCCGGCCGGCAACTCGACGCCTACAACCAGCTTTATAAAGACGCTGTCCGGTTGATGGGCTCGGTCGACCTGCAGGCGTTCGACATCGCCCAGGAGAAGCCCGAGGTCCGCGACCGCTACGGCGACTCGAAGATCGGGCTCGGCTGCCTGCTCGCGCGGCGGCTGGTCGAATCGGGCGTGCGGTGCATTGAGGTGGAGTTTGGCGGCTGGGACATGCACCGCGATGTGTTCGACGAGATGGATGAGAAGGGGCCTCAGCTCGACCGGGCGATGGCCGCGTTGCTCGAAGACCTTGAGCAACGGGGGCTGCTCGCCTCGACGCTCGTCGTGCTGGCGACGGAATTCGGCCGCACGCCGCGGATCAATGAAAACGCCGGCCGCGACCATCACCCCGGTGTCTTTTCGTGTGTCTTGGCCGGCGCGGGCGTGCAGGGAGGCGCGGTCTACGGACAGAGCGACGAGCGAGGCTTCAGGCCCGACAAGGATCCCGTTTCGGTCGCCGACTTCAACACCACGATCGCGGCCGCCTGCGGCCTGCCGTACGAGAAGGAGTTTCACGCTCCCAACGGCCGGCCCTTCAAGATCGGCGGCGGCGGCAAACCGATCTCAGCCGTGCTGGCCTGACCAGCAACCCGCCGATCATGTAAGCCCGACGCGCCAGCGAGGGGAATCCGCGTCCATCCCCGCAGGGGCCATCCGCACTCCCTTGCTTGCGCTGCGGGCTTGGATGAGGACCGCCCATGTAAGCCCGACGCGCCAGCGAGGGGAATCCGCGTTCCATCCCCGCAGGGCCATCCGCATTCCCTTGCTTGCGCTGCGGGCTTGGATGACGACCGGCTTGGATGAGGACCGGGTTGGATGAGGAGCGGGGCTGGGGGGTTTGCGCGTCCGTGGGTGTCCGTGCCGCCGGCATGCCTGCCAACTCGCCTCTGCGGCCGGAGTGAACCGATACCACCGTACACGCGGGGAACATCGTTCACTGTCAGGAGCAGATCATGGCACGCAGACGTTCAAGCAAGGAAACCTACGCTCAAAAGGTGGTCGAATTGGCCACGTCAACGCTGCCTCTGCCGACCCCGGTCAAGAGCGTGGCGAAGTCCCGCTGGGGCTCGCGACTCCTGCTTGTGCTCGTGCCGATTCTGATCGCCACGGGAGTGGTCACCATCTCGTGGACGGGCGGCCTGCCGAGCATCACCGTGAATAAAGACCGGGCCGTCGTCGTCGGTCAGGAAGTGCAGCAAGAGGCGATCAAAGCGGCGGAGCGGGTCCAGCAATACCGCGCTACCAACTACCGCTAAGACGCAGCTAAGGATATCGCGTCGCTCGCGCTCAGGGCTTGTATACGGACGGGAATGCACATCCCGTCGATCGCGCTCAGGGCTTCTCTACGTTGTTGTCCCATGCGTCACGTCCCGATCAATCCGGCTGTATTTCTCACCCACCGCCAGCAACTGACGGCGCTCCTGCCGCCGCAGAGCCTCGTGATCGTGCATGCCGCCGATCTCCTGCCCACTTCGGGAGACGGCACGCTCAGGCTCCATCCGGCCAGCGACCTCTTCTGGCTCACGGGAATTGAGCAGGAGGAGAGCGTGCTCGTGCTCGCGCCCGACGCGATCGACCCGGCCCAGCGGGAGATGCTCTTCATCCGTCAGCCGAATGAACTGCTCACCACATGGGAGGGCCACAAGCTCTCCAAGGATCAGGCGCGGGAGCTTTCGGGCGTGGCGAAGATCCGCTGGCTTGCGGATCTTCCTGGCGTGCTGCACGCGCTCATGTGCGAGAGCGAGAGAATCTACCTCAATGCCAACGAGCACGAGCGCGCGAGCACCGAGGTGGAATCCCGCGACCTGCGAATGGCCCGCGGGATCGTTGCCCGGTATCCGCTGCACCGCTACGAACGCCTCCAGCCGCTGCTGCGGCAGCTGCGGGCGGTGAAGAACACCACCGAGGTGGAGCTTCTGCGGCGGGCGGTCGCGATCACCGATGGCGGACTCCGTCGCGTGCTCTCGGTGCTCCAGCCGGGCGTGATGGAATACGAACTGGAGGCCGAACTGATCGGCGAGTTCACGCGCAAGCGCGGCAGAATGGCCTACGAGCCGATCATCGCCGGAGGCAAAAATGCCTGCGTGCTCCATTACAACGACAACGATCAGCCGTGCCGCGACGGAGACCTCGTGCTGATCGACGTCGGCGCCTCCTATGCCAACTATGCCGCCGACCTCACCCGCACCTATCCCGTCAATGGAACGTTCTCGCCGCGGCAGCGGGCGGTCTACGAGGCCGTGCTGCGGGTGCTCGAGCACTCGATCGCCCGCACGACCGCCGGGACGTTGCTCCGCGACTGGAAGCGGGCGGCGCAGCTTGAGATGAACGAGGAGCTCGTGCAGCTCGGCCTGCTGACGCCAGAGCAGGTGGCCAAGGATACGCCCGAAGAGCCGGCCTGCCGAAAATACTTCATGCACGGCCTTGGCCATTCGCTCGGCCTGGGGGTGCACGACCTCGCGCCACCCAATGGGCCGCTCGCTCCCGGCTGGGTGGTGACGGTGGAGCCCGGGATCTACATCCCCGAGGAGGGGATCGGCATCCGTCTCGAGAACGACATCCTCGTCACGGAAGCAGGGCCGGTTGATCTCTGCGCGGACGTACCGATCCAGCCCGACGAGATCGAGCAGATGATGGCGCAATAGGACCGCCCGTATTCCCTTGCTTGCGCTTCGGGCTTGGATGAAGAACGGTCTCATACAAGCCCGAAGCGCAAGCGAGAGGAATCCGCGTTCCATCTCCGCATGGACCATGCGCTGTCCCTTGCTTGCGCTGCGGGCTTGGATGAGGAGCCGGGTCGGATGAGGAGCGGGACCATGCAAGCCCGAATCGCAAGCGAGAGCCCATGTGCACTGGGCTTGGGTCTTTTGCACGTGTTTCCTGTATACTCCGCCGACCGCACCCTTTCAGGAGCCCACGCGATGCGTCTGCCCGTCCTCGTATCCCTCACCCTGCTGTCCCTCACGCTCACTCTCGATCCCTTCTTCATGGAGACCACCGTGGCCGCTGAAACTGCCGAAGTCCCGCATCCGCAACTTCCAGCCGGTGCCGGCAAGCTCGACGCCGACGCACCCAAGACGTTCGCCACCACGAACTCCGGCCTGCAATACCGCGTCCTCCGCAAGGGGACCGGCGCCAACCCCAAGGCCACCGACGCCGTGAAGGTCAACTACCACGGCTGGCTCGACGGCGGCAAGGTGTTTGACAGCTCCTACAAGCGTGGCGAAGCGATCGAGTTTCCTCTCAATCGGGTGATCCCCGGCTGGACCGAAGGGATGCAGCTGGTGGGCGAAGGGGGCATGATCGAACTCATGATCCCGGGCAATCTCGGCTACGGCCCGCGCGGCACGCCCGACGGAACGATTCCGCCCAACGCCACGCTCCACTTCCTTGTGGAACTGCTCGACGTGCGGTAGTCGCGCTCCAAGCGACCCTCCCATCCAAGCCCGTAGCGCAAGCGAGAGGAATCCGCGTTCCATCCCGTCGGGCCGCCCGTATTCCCTTGCTTGCGCTACGGGCTTGGATGAACAGTGGGCTTGGATGCACTCTGTTCCAACCGTTCATCGTACGGTCGACGGTCACCGCCGCTGCTTCCGCCAGCGGCTCGGGGGCATGCCGTGGCGTTTGGTGAACGCCACCGTCATGTACTCCGTGTGCTTGAAGCCGGTTCGTGTCGCGATCGCGGCCAGCGACAGCTGGGTTTCTCGCAGAAGCTGCTCGACACGTCGAAACTGCACCCGTGCGATCTCCTCGTGCGGCGTGTGGCCGACCCGTTTTGTGAACCGGTTCTCGAGCGCCCGTCGGGTGGTCGCCAGCGACCGGGCGACATCGGCCACCTTGATGCCGTCGCAGGCGTGGTCGCGGATCTGCCGCACGGCCGCCACCACGAGCGGGTCATCGATGGCCAGCACGTCGGTGCTCTGCCGGGTGGCGATTCCCAGAGGCGGCAAGAGCCACTCGCTTTCTTCGAGGTGTTCGCCCCGCATCACCTGCTCCAAAAGTTCGGCGGCCAGCCGACCGGCCCCGATTGCATCCGGCATCACGCTCGAGAGCGGCGGACTCGCCAGGCCACAGAGCACGTCGTCGTCATCCACTCCCAGCACCGCCACCTCGTCAGGCACGGCGATCCCGGCCCGCCGGCAGGCGTCGATCGCCTGCCGGCCGCGGATGTCGTAGCAGGCCAGGAGCGCGACCGGCTTGGGCAGCCCCGTCAGCCAGGCCTCGACCGCCTCGTCGTCATCGGCCGTCGCGGTTGTGCGACGGCTCGAAAAAACCGCCACGTCGTTTCCCTTCGCCGCCACGGCCTCCACGAAGGCCCGGCAGCGATTGTCGCTCCACTGAAAACGGTTGTCCCCGAGAAACGCAAAGTGGCGAAAGTCGCGTTCAAAGAAGTGGTCGGCGGCAGCCTGCGCGATCGCCGCGTCGTCGGTCTCCACATAGGGCAGGTCGGCGACCAGCCGCGCCGCACTCACGTCGATTACCGGAATCCTGAGCTTCCGCCGCAGCTTCTCGATCGCCTTGGCGGTGGATGCCGTCTCGATCCGCGCGATCACGCCGTCGCCGACCCACGTTGCGAGCGCCTCCAGCGGCGGCGTACCCCGCCCATGCTCCGGCAGGAAGACCGTCCACGGCTCATGCTCCCGCACGTGCCGCAGGATGCCCGTCAGGAGGCCTCTCGCGTAGGCATTCGATGCCTCGATGACGATAGCCACGCGGCGGTTCGTTCGGGAGGGAGTTGGCATGCCACCGGTGTATCGCGCCACGGAAGGAGGCTCTGTCGGGCTCGCGGCGGCTGCCGTCTCAGGGCGTCTACCCGCTCACGGCATCTCCGCTGTCACCGCCACCACGATCGGTGCCGTGCGGTCGTCGCCCTTGACGAATTCGATCGCGGTCAGTGGCGCAGATCGCTTCGGCTGGATCCGTAGATAGCGAAGCTGCCTTCCCTCCAGGTCAAAGGCAAACTCGCTCTGCGGCACGTCGACCCGCCGGATGTAGTCGGCGATGTGCTCGCCATTGACGAGGGGATGGTCCTCCTTCTGGCCGTCGGCGTAGACCAGCCGCACGATTATCGATGTCGAGCCCTTGGGCACGGCCGGAAATCCCCAGCCGGCAACGCCGCCGAGGAGATGAATCGCCTGGACGGGTGAGGCGAGCGTGAGCGACACGCTCGTGGGCATCTTCGGTGGCAGATATCCGTTGGGCCCGTAAAGCATCACCACATTGGGCACGCTCTGCCCCTGCGGGTCGATGAGCGTGAACGGCACACCCTGAAACGTCTTCGGCTTCCAGTCGGCAAAAACCAAACGTTCCCCGGCATTATGCTGATCGTAGAAAAGGCCCTTCGTGCTTACGGCCGTCGCCACCTTCTCCAGAGGAAGCGGCACAAATCTGCCGCGGGCGGTGAGGAACGCGAGTAGATCGGCAAATCCCTCGGGCTTGATCTGCTTCTCAAACCCCACCGGCATCAGTGAGTTGGGTGAGGGTTGAAAGGTGTCGATCTCATCCCGCTGGATCGCCATTCGCTTGCCTTCGGCATCGACGATTTCGATCGCGGTCTTGCTCTCGCTGGCCAAGAGACCCGTCACCACGCGGCCGTCGTCCGTCGAGACGGTGTAGGCACGGTAGTTGCCCTCGACGGAGCGGTTGGGGTCAAGGATGTGGATCAGGAGTTCCTGCGCCGGATGCACGGCCATGCCGGTCAGTTCCGGTCCCACCCTGCCCCCTTCGCCCGAATGCATGTGGCACTTGCCGCACTGCTCCTTGAAGACGAGTTTGCCGCGGGCGGCATCGCCACCGGCTGTGACCACCGGCAAGATTTCATCGATCACTTTCTGGCGATCGGCATTCGGCAGGCCACCCCCAGCCGCCAAAAATTTCTTGGCGCGGTCGCGGATCTTCCGGTCGGGATGCTCGGTGAGCTTCGTCCGCTCCACGAGCGGAATGTCACCCAGGTTGACCTGCCGCTTTTCGAGCCGCTCGACGAGCGTGGCCGCCCAGTCGCGGTTGGCGAGGATCGTGCGCACGGCCGCTTCCCGCACCGGCGGCGTAAACGACGCCAGCCGATCGAGGATCGCCACTGGAGCCTCGGCCGCCGATGAGCGACCCAAGCCGGCAATGAGCCCGGCGGAGATCTCTGGGCTCGACCGGCCGCCGACCCGCTGCATGACGAGATCGACGACGGCCGCGTCGGCGGGCCGCAGTTGCACGAGCCGTTCCGCGGCCGCGATCCTGTCGGCATCAGATGCCTTCGCACCGTCTATCGTCGCGATCAACGCGTTACTGATTCGGCCGATCTGCGAGTCGAGCGCGGTCGAGCCGGTGTGCTGGGCGAGCGTGACCACCTGGCCCTGGGCGCTTGCCGGCAGCGTATCGACGAGCTTGACGAGGGCCGCATCGGCCTCGGGCCCAAGCGCCGCGGGCGTGCCCTTGGGCCAGCCGCGGGCCAGGCCCGTGAGTGCGGCGACCGCCACCGGCTGCGGTGCCTCGGGCACCCGCACGATGAGGGCAGCCACCGCGGCGCCGTCGGCACCGCGGGCGACATGCTCGGCCACCCGCTCGATGAGGGCGAGCCGGGCAGACGACGGCTTCTCTGCGGCTGCTGTGGCCGCAAGAAGGGAGGGCAGCACACCGGCCGACTGGACTGCCGCGGCCGCAGTTGCCGCGTCGGCGAGCACCGGGTCGGCGAGCGTCCGCGGATCGGCGAGCATCGTCGTGACGACCGCCGCCGCCTCTGGTGACGACTGCCACTCGCCGAGTGCCTCGAGCACCGCCAGCCGCACGAGCGGCGCGGGATCGTCGATCACCGTCGAACCGGTGAGTTTCACGAGCGTGCCAGAGTCCCGCGGCAGAGCTTTCAGGGCGTTCATGCGGACGCCGGCAGACGGGTGCGCGAGCGACGACTGCACCCGCGCCACTGCAAGCGGCTCAGCCGTCGACCCGTCGAGTGCGCCGAGTTGACGAAGCGTCCAGATGGCGTGGATGGCGGCGGGGTTCAGTCCGATGGCATCGACCGACGCATTCTCGAGGAGCCGGATGACCGCGGGGACCACGTCGCGGCCGCCGTCAGGCCGGCCCGCCGCCCGCTCGATGAGCTTTCGTTGGGCCCGCTCCCGCCAGAACATATTGTCGTCGGCCAGGGCGGCGACCAGTTCATCGGCCGAGGCGTTGGCGAGCGACTTTCGCGCGGACGTCGGCGAGGTGCCATGCACCACCCGCCAGATCCGGCCGTGCGTCTTGTCGCGAAGGGGCGTGACGTAGGCGCCGCGGCGGCCGGTCTCGAAGCCAGCGGGTGTCGGGTTGTGCTGGACGATGAAGTTGTACCAGTCGATCACCCAGACCTGCCCGTCGGGGCCGACCTCGGCTTGGATCGGCGCCGTCCACTCGTCGTCACTGGCGACTAAATCCCAGGCCATGCGGCTGCGGAACGCCGCCCCCACCGGTAACAGCTCGAACGTGGCCACGATGTGGCCCGTCGGCTCGCAGGTGAAGGCTGTACGGTTCCAATACTCCCGTGGATAGGCCCGGGCGGTGTAGAGCCGGTGGCCGGCGGCCGCGGTGAAGCGGCCATGGTGATCGACCTGCCTGATGGCGACACGCTCGCCCGGAGCGGCAGCCTTCGCGGCCAACTCCATATCGGGGCTGCCGGCAATGCCGCCGAGCGTCGTCGCGCTCCAGCCGCGGACGCGTTCGTAGACCCGGTTGGGCAGTGGCATGTGCTCGCTGGGATTGCCGTTGGCGGTCGAGCCGAAGAGCAGCCCCTCCTCGCTGAAGCCCACACCCCACGAGTTGTTGTTCGTGCTGCGGAGATATTCGAGCTTCGAGCCATCGGGGCGGCACCGCCAGAAGCCAGCCCCAAAACGCTGTGGATCGCCACCGACGGTCCCGTTGAACCCGGAATAGCCAACCATGCCATAGACCCATCCATCGAGCCCCCAGGTGAGGTTGCTCGGGCCGGCGTGCGTATCGCCGGTGCCCCAACCGCTGAAGAGCACCTTCCGCAGGTCGGCCTTGCCGTCGCCATCGGTGTCCTTGAGGAAGAGCACGTTCGGCGCCATCGCCACGATCAGGCCGCCGTCGTGGGCGAGCATGCTCGTGGGGATCGACAGGTTTTCGGCGAAGACGTCCCGGCGGTCGGCCTTTCCGTCGCCGTCGGTGTCGGTGAGCTTCACGATCCGGTCGTGGCCCTCCACGGGAGCAGCGGGATCCTCTTTGGCCGGCTCGACGAGATCGTTGGGGTAGTCGACGCTCTCGGCGGCGAAGACGTCCCCGTCAGCGTCGAAACAGATCGCCAGCGGCTTGCCCGTAAGCAGTGGTTCACTCGCGAACAGCTCGACATGAAAGCCCTCGGGCGTGATCGCGTGCTTTTGCGACTCCTTCGGTTCCAGCGGCTTCTGCATGGTGGCGACATGATCGTCTCCCTTTCGTGTCCCTCCCGGTGCATAGAACGGCACCTTCGCCGGCTCGTATTCGAACGGCACGAGCCCCGCCGGCGGCTGCGTCATCGCGGGATGATCGACATAGCTGCCCGCCGTCGCGGGATCGCGTCCCGCGGCGAAGCGGATGCCGCGTTCGACCAGATTGTGAAATCCAGGATGGCTCCAGGTCCGCTGGTCGTGGCCCCACGCCGTGTAGAAGACGCGGCCCTTCCCCTCGGTGCGAACCCAGGTCCAGGGCTCGTGGTGATCCCCCTCAACACGCTCTTCGAGGACCGTCCGGCCGCGGTCGTTGTGCTTCGTATGGACGTAGGTTTCGTCGAAGCTCTTGAAGCCGCCGAAGCCCCGCATGACCGGGTGCTCTGCGGCGACATTCACCGTGCGAAATTCACCGGTACCGTGCTTCTGGAACTGCGCCCCGACGAGATCGATCCAGGCGGGCGAATTGCGAAAACAAAAACTCGCGCAGTGCAGCGGCACGAGCCCCTTGCCACTTCGGACGAAGTCGAGGATCGCGGCCTCGCCCTCGGGGGGAAGCTTGTCGATGTTGGCATACACGGCCAGTGCGTCGTAGGCGGCAAGCGTCTGCGGCGCGAGGTCACCGACCCGGTCGGTGTAGACAAGCTCGATGCCGCGCGACGCGAGCACGGGCTGGAGCTGCGCAAACCGCTCGGCGGGCTGGTGATGGCCATTGTCACCCAGAAAAAGCACCTTGATGGACGGCTCGGCACCGATCGCGGCCGGAGCGGCAGCCGCCCAGACGAGTACCGCACAGGCCAGCAAGAACGGTTTCATGACGAAAAACTCCATTCGGGCAGCTTCATGATCGCCCCACCCTTCATGGCCGATTCGTGCGCCAGGATGCCGGTGCAGGTCCAGTTGGCGCTCTGCTTCGCATTCGGATACGGATCGCGGCCCTCGACGAGTGCCGTGACGAACTCATGCACAAGGTGGGGATGGCTGCCGCCGTGGCCGCCGCCTTGCGTGAACGAGAGATGCTGGTGGTCGTCGGCATCATAGACGCCGCCGGTCGTGAACCGCTGGATTGGCTCCGGGAGCAGGTGGGCGAAGTCGGGCACCGGCACCCGCGCGGGTATCTCTGGCTCGGGCTTCTTGGCGGTGTGGAGCACCGGCTCTTCGTTCTCGCACAGCTGCCACTCGAAGCTTGCCTTCGATCCATACACGTCAAAACTCTCCCGGTATTGCCGGGCCGTGTCAAAGAGCGAGCGGATCACGCGAGCCACCACGTCGCTGTCGCGGAGCTTCACGTGGGCACTCTCGATCGCGAAGGGAGAACCATAATGCTTGATCAGATCCTCGCGGATTCTTCCCGACCCAAAACAGCTCACCTCCGCGGCGTCCTTCCGTTCGAGTGCCAGGCAGGGGCCGACACAGTGCGTGGCGTAGTGCATCGGCGGCAGGCCGGGCCAGTAGTTCGGCCAGCCGTCCATGTCCTGCTGGTGGCTGGCCTGCACGAACTGGATCTTGCCGAGGTCGCCGCGATCGGACAGTTGCTTGATAAAGAGAAACTCCCGCGCGTAGACGACCGTCTCGGCCATCATGTACTTGAGACCGGTCTTGGCGGTGAGATCGACGATCTTCTTGCAGTCTTCCACGCTCGTGGCCATCGGCACCGTGCACATCACATGCTTGCCGGCCTCGAGCGCCGCAAGTGTCATCGCGGCATGGTCGGGGATTGGTGAATTGATGTGGACGGCGTCGATCTGGCTGTCTTTGAGGAGGTCGGCGTAGTCCTGGTACCGCCGCTCGACGCCGTAGGCCTTGCCGACCTGGTCGAGTTTGTCTCGCGACCGCTGGCAGATCGCGACCAGTTCGGCGTGGGGGTGCCGCTGGTGGATGGGGATGAACTCAGCCCCGAAGCCGAGGCCGACGATGGCGGTGCGGAGGGGGCGGGCGGCTTGAGTCACGTGCGACGGATCCTCCTAGCTGGGGGCGTAAGCAGGCGGGCGGCTCGGGCCAGAGATCCATCTATTTATTCCACAGGCGAAACCGGCAGTCCATGATGATTTGCACGGGTGGCATGAGATTCTGCACGGCCACATCCATCCTTGGCGTCTGCAGCGATGCGAAATTCAGCCAGCCTGCTATCTCTTGCCGACCGGTGCTGGGGCTGATGGTGCCGCCGGCTTCGCAGCCTTTGGATCGGGCGTCGCAGCCGGAGTCACGGGCTTTGGTTTCGGGGCGGCCCTGATCGCCGCCAGAGCCCGCCGGGCGGCGGCGTCAGCCGCCGACGTGGTCGCTGCCGTCTGCGAGCTGCTCTTCGCGAACGACTCCGCGACCGCCAATTGACTCGCCAGCACCGTGTGCAGCGGCGCCTCCGGGTCGAACGCCGAGTCTTTCGAGGTGAGCAGTCGCTTTGCGTCCTGCAGGGCTTCAACCGCCGACCGTGCCTGGTCACGAGCAGCAACGGGATCGTTGTTGGCGAGGCTTTGCCGCGACTCCGCGAACGACACCTCAGCTGAGATGATCAATGGTCGCGCCAGCTCGGGGTGGTTTGGCGGCTCTGTTTCCCGCAAGGCTGACAAGACCGAATCAATCCGGCTTCGAGCTGCATCGAGATCGCCGTCGAAGAGTTCCAGCTCCGTCAGGGGCACTGCGAGTTCCGTACGGATCCGGGCGGCCTCCTGGCGGGCGGCCTGCCTGACGTCGGCGGGGATCGTGTGATCCTGCGTGGCGTCGTGTGCGGCTTCATCCCGTGCGACCGCTTCAAGGACCGGGGCCATTGCTTCCTCCGCAATACTGACCGATCGCTGCAGGTAGGCGGTCGCTCGACGCCGTTGGCTGGCGGCCTGCTGGAGCCGCTCTTCAGGGTCTTCGCTGGCAGGCTCGGAGGCTGATGCCTTGGTGTTTTTTCGGGCTGGGGCCTCGTCGGGCGGCGTGTCGGTGTCGAAGGACAACGTCCACGGCAGCCTGCTTGCCTCGAGATACCGCATGCCGACGTGGCGGTAGGGCCGCGCCAGCGAGGCCATTACTCGGGCCTGCGGCGAATCCGCAAACCGGGCCTCCTCGGGCGAGTTCCCCTCCTTGACCGCGTCCGCAAACTTGCCGCGGAGCGTTGCTCTCGCCGACTGTGACATCCGGATAAGGTCATCGACCCTGCGAAACCAGGTGACGATCTGATCGCGATCGTTGGACGCGGTGTCGTCCTGCTCCCCTTCGCCCTGTTTCCCATCCCCCTGTTTCCTCTTGTCCTCACCAGCGTCCTCGACAGTGTCAGACGCTGGCTTCACCGGGGCCGGACGAGCGGACTGAAGTTGGAGCCGCTGATTCGCCGTGTGAATCCTCTCCAGCAAGACCTCCGTTCCGTTATCGATGAGTTGCAGGGATGGCAGTTCCACAGCGAGGAAGTAGGCTCGTTGCTGATCCTTGTCTTCGGGGGTGGCGTACGCGAGAAACTGCTGATAGACCGGATCGCTTACCAGTTTGAAGGCCTCGGTGAGCATCTTGTCTGCGGCGTCAAGGTTGCCCATCCGCCGCTCGATCGTGCCCTGGTAGATGAGCAGATCGACGTAGGTCTTCGTGGCGGGGCCGACGACGGGGTTTTTCTTGGAAGGCCTGACGATCTTTTCAATCCGTTTCGCCTCCGACAGGGCCTGCTTGTATCGGCCGTCGCGAAGAAGGTCGAACAGCATTTTCTGCTCGACATCCAGATCAAACTGCCCCATGGCGGGGGTGGATTCCAGCATGAAACCGAGAGACACAACGACGGCCACGACCGGACCTACAGGAAGCCATTGACCCCACATCCGACGGGCACGCAGCATGAACAGCAGGGGAACCATGAACGACATGAACGACATGAACGACCTCTGCGTAACGCCCTCAAAAGGCGTTTCAATATCGGTTATCAGTCCGACGCCCGCGGCGACCGCGAGGCTTGGCCCATGCTGAGCCAGCAGTGAAGTTTACACGGTTTCCTAAGGGCTTCACACATCCTTTTCCACGTTCAGTCATGTGAGATTTTCACGAGCAATCGCAGTGGTGTGACCGCCTTCCTCGGTGGCCGAGGAATCGGACACGTTCAACACGTGTCGCCAAAACGGGGGGAAGGGAGCCTTTCCCCGTGGCCGCGAGTTTTCAACTTGCGGAATCCCTGCCAAACCTGAAGTGCCCCGACGTACACTCTCCTGCAGGCTCCCACCGATGCTATGATGACGCCAGAGGGCAGTTTTAATGCAGGATTCTCAGACCGACCAAGCCTTGCAGGATCGACCCGGTCGCCTGCCGAGTGTGGCGATCATCGGAGCCGGCCCGGCAGGACTGACTGCGGCCTATCTCCTCTCGCGGGCCGGTGCGGCCGTGACGGTGCTCGAGTCCGACCCGGAGATGGTCGGCGGCATCTCTCGCACCGTCGCGTATACGTCTTCCGCGGCCGATGGCCAGACCTTCCGGTTCGACATCGGCGGCCATCGCTTCTTCTCCAAGAGCAGCGAGGTTGAGGCACTGTGGACGGAGCTTCTTGCCGACGACATGCTCGTGCGGCCACGCAGTTCGCGAATCCTGTACGGTGGCAAGTTCTACGCCTATCCGCTCAAAGCGGCCGAGGCTCTCAACAACCTGGGCATCGTGGAGGCGACACGGTGCGTCGCCAGCTATGCATACGCCCGCTGCTTTCCGGTGCATGAGCCAAAGTCGTTCGAAGACTGGGTGAGCAACAAGTTCGGCCGTCGGCTCTTCGGCATCTTCTTCAAGACCTACACCGAGAAGGTCTGGGGCATGAGTTGCAAGGAGATCTCTGCCGACTGGGCGGCGCAACGGATCAAAGGTCTGTCGCTCTCGAGTGCCATCTGGAATGCACTGCTGCCCAAGCGTGAGCCAAAAGACCGCTCGAAGCAGATCAAGACGCTGATCGGGTCGTTCCGCTACCCGCGGAAGGGCCCAGGCATGATGTGGGAATCGGCGGCACAGCGCACTGTGGCGCAGGGGGGTGATGTCAGGATGGGCTGCCGTGTGACCGGTGCAGAGCTTGTGCCTGCATCCGCAGACACTTCAGTGGCGGCCGCGTCGCCCCGGTGGCGGGTGCACTTCACGGCCGCCGATGGCACGCGGCAGACCGTCGAGGCCGACCATGTGATCTCCTCGGCGCCGCTCAAGGAATTGGTGCGAGGCCTGGCTCCGCCGGTCTCGCCCGCGGCACTCCATGCCGCCGACAGTCTCAAATACCGTGACTTCCTTACCGTGGCCTTGATCGTGCGGCCGAGCCACCGGTTCGACGACAACTGGATCTATATCCACGAGCCGGGGGTGAAGGTGGGCCGGGTGCAAAACTTTGCCAGCTGGTCACCGGAACTCGTGCCCGATCCCAACCTGGCCTGCTACGGCCTCGAGTATTTCTGCTTCGAGGGGGACGGCCTCTGGAATTCGACAGACGACGAGTTGGTCGAGCTTGGTTCTCGGGAGCTGGTGCAATTGGGCCTCGCGAAGCAGGGAGACGTGATCGACGGCCACGTGGTGCGGCAGCCCAAGGCCTATCCGGTCTACGACGACGACTATGCGACCCACGTGACGACCATCCGTCGCGAGCTGGAATCACGGTATCCCAACCTGCACCTGGTGGGCCGCAACGGCATGCACAAATACAACAACCAAGACCACGCCATGATGACGGCGATGCTCGTGGCCCGAAACATCCTGGCGGATGAGCAGCTCTACGACATCTGGGACGTCAACCAAGACGCCGAATATCACGAGGCCGGGGATCGCGGCGCCGAGGCCCGCGTGGCGGGTCAGAAAGCCGACGGTCCGCAGCCTTCAGGGGCCAGCGGCCTGCGGCAGGTGCCGCAGCGGATCGCCACCTGAGCCATCTGACGGTTCACCCGCTCAGCCGGTTGACGCCAGTCGGCGGTGAACGAGGGCAGTCGTGCGTATGGACGCCCCGGCTCATTCAAAACTCATCCTGATCCGCGTTGTTTCCCGTCGAATCATAGACGAGGTTCGATCCTTCGGCCGATCGATGCCAACGACGGTCCCCACGGAGTCGCCATCATGCGGGTGCGGGCGCTGTTCCTGTCAGACATCCACCTTGGCTGCCGGTTCTCGCAGTCGGAGCGGTTGTTTGGGTTCCTCGGACACTTTGAACCCGACCGTCTCTATCTCGTCGGCGACATCATCGACGGCTGGAAGCTGAAGCGGGGCTTTTACTGGAACGACACCGCGAGCTTCGTGGTGCGGCGGATCCTGGGGATGCTCAAGCGCGGCACGCGGGTGTTCTACGTCACCGGCAATCACGATGAGTTCCTGCGGCCGTTCGCCCCCCATGCGCTTGGGCACATGGAACTGGGCGACCAGTTCGTCCATGTCACAGCCGATGGCCGCCGGCTCTTGGTCATCCATGGCGATTGCTTCGACCAACTCACGCGGCATGCCGCGTGGGTCTACCGGCTCGGCGACCGCTCCTATGCCGCGGCCCTGCATGTCAACGACTGGCTCAACCGCGTGCGACGGCGGCTCGGGTATCCGCATTGGTCGTTCAGCGCGATGCTCAAGAAGCGGGTCAAGCAGGCGGTCAACCATATCAACGACTTCGAGCACCTCGTGGCCCGGACAACGCGGCAGTATGACTGCTCAGGTGTCGTCTGCGGTCATATCCACGTGCCCGTTATCCGCCAGATCGATGGCATCGACTATCACAACTGCGGCGACTGGATCGAACACTGCTCCGCGCTGATCGAGGACCTCGACGGGCGGATCAAACTGGTCTATGCCGACGATTTCCCGACG